>CALJEL010000097.1 GCA_938074335.1 uncultured bacterium
TTTCATCTCTTCCTCCGTGATAAGGTATCTTTTCTGCATAGCCTCCTCCTTAAAATGTTCTCATCCTTAAGAAGGAGACTACCATATATGTGACATTTTAAAATAGTAATTATGTGTGACATTTCAATATAGTAACCACAATCGCACTATGCTACCTTGACATTATCAGGGGGATAAATATAAAATTGAGACATGAAAAAACAGAAAACCCTTTATGAGCTTCAGGCAGAGATATGCAAGGTCCTTGCAAGCCCTAAGAGGATTGAGATATTGAATGTCCTTAAGGATGGAGAGAAGACTGTTTCAGAGCTGGTGGAAATTCTCGGTGTTCCAAAGGCAAATGTATCCCAGCACCTTGCAATTATGAGACATAAGGGAGTGCTGAAGACGAGGAGAAAGGGCGTCAATATTTATTACAGCATTTCTCACGCAAAAATCATAGAGGCCTGTACCCTGATGAGGGAAGTTCTGAATGAACAGCTGAAGGAGAAGAGCAAATATATTGAGCTTGTTTCAGGGTAAAGAAGTGGATCTTCAAAATCAAATTTTTCAAATTTTGATTTAATGGAAGAATTAAATCTTAGAAGATTTATATTTTTGTTCCTTATTCTATTAATTTTTTCCCCTGCTATTGTAAATTCTACAGATACAACTGGGAATGTTAACCTTGGGATTTCCGGTGGCTGGATTTCTTCAAAAAGTTCTCCTGATAGTGTCTTTGGAAGGTCATCCATCGGTATCAATCTCTCACGTTATTTTTCAGTTGATTTAACCCTTCTAAGTAACTTCTCAAGGTCAAGTTTAATTTTTATGAGTCTTGATTCTTTTTTCATCCCTTTTCCGCAGCAAAGATTAACGCCATTTTTAGTCATAGGTGCTGGTGCAGGCATTGTAGATGAAAATGAAAATACATCTACCAAAGCCCTTTTTAATGCTGGAGGAGGATTACAGTATTCTTTATCAGAGGATATAGCTGTTAGAATTGATCTGAGGAACTATTTCTTAGACGGAAGGTCAGACTTAGCAGCTTCCTTAGGATTTGTCTTTTACTTTAATCATGCTGAACCCTCTCCTCCTTCTGCACCTGCAAAGGAAAGCGCAATAGTGCCTGAACAGGGATCCCTGATTTTGGTCAAAAAAAGGCAGCAGGAAGTTCAGATAGAAGAAAAAGTTGCTTTCCAAAGCACAGCTTCTATTCCAGAAGAAAGTAAGTTAAGCTCTCAGGAGATTATAGAGGCGAAGACAAAGGAAATGTCCACTCTGACTGTAGAGGCTTCGGAAGTAGAAGGGCCCATAAGGGAAGAAGAAGGCAAGGTGCAAGTAGAAAAGAAAAAGTTAGAAGTTCAAAAAGAGCAGCTTATGGCTCAGGGGCCAGATGCTCAAGAAGCAAAGTCTGAGCTGAAGCTAAAACCGAAAAGGCGAGTGTATGAAAAAGCTCCATTTTATGGTGATGCAATGCTTGAAGAGGCTGTCACACCTTCAGCAGGTTCCGAGGATACCCGGGAAGCCAGTAAGGTATTCCAGAAAGAGCATACTGAAGAAGAGCCTATCAAATTGGGTAAAAACAGTCTGGAGCTTACAATAGAATTTAATGTAAGAGAAACTGAAATAGGAGCTGAACAGTCGGTGTTGCTTTTAAAGTTTATTGAGATGCTTAGAGACAAAAAATACAAAAAGATAATTATTGAGGGACATGCCTGCGCTCACGGTAATAAAAAACTTAATCTGCTGATCAGTAAAAAGAGGGCGTTTTCAGCGAAGAGATATCTTCAGGCTCATGGCATCAAAAGGCATATTTCTATTAAATATTTTGGAGAGGAGCGGTTGAGATACAAAGAGATCCCCACACCTGATAACATAAATGACCCCCATGTGAAGGCTAATAGGCGTGTAAGGATAAAAGCTCTCTGGTAAATTAAAGCCTTACAATGAATTCTCTTTCTTTTTCACCTAAGAGGAAATATCTTCTCAGCACAGTTATTTTTACCGAATCACCTGATTTTTTGTAAAATAGTGCGATCCTCAAATCTTCCAAGGTAAATACAGGTGTATCATCTATTTTAATAATAATGTCATTCTTTTTAATGCCAGCTTTTCTTGATGGGCTTTCATCAGGGAGTTCTATAATCCTTAACCCACGGGTCTCCTCTTTAATGGAGACCATTAATTTTGGAGCTGTGACGCCCTCAAGAGATTCTGGATATACAATGAAGTCGGCTATGGACTCTTCATCTTCAGCATCAATAAGCACTATTGCATAATCAAAGGAATTCCGCCTAAAGACCCTTTTGGGAATACCGGAGCCATAAGCGATATGCCCCCCGCCTGCGAGGACTATCATTTGATAATCTGGATTCTTTCTGAGATATTCATCTACTGACATGGCCATAGTTTCGTCCCAGAGTATCTGAGATTGATAAAAGTATTCAAAACTTCCTTCGGGTTTTCTGTGCTGTTTGAATACCTCCTTTAGTCTTTTTTTGTATTCATGGTCGGAGAAGTCAAGTTCTCCGGGAATCTGTTTTTTTTCTTCCTCGCTCAGGGATTCAATGCCACTCCTTGATACCCTCTCTATAATCTCTCTGCTGAGATTAAGTGCAATTACAGGAATTGAGTTCTCTCTTGCAAAATTAATAATTGGTTTATAAAGATTATAGTCAAACCCCCATCTTTTAAAATATTCTGTTTGTTTGAGAAAATCCTTTTCCTCTATCTTTCCATTTATGTAATCGTCCAGTAATTGTTGAAAGGGTCTTTGAAACATCTCCATACCGATGGCGATCTTTTTATTTCTTGAAAAGATTTCTTTTATAAGCAGTCTCTGGAGGTAATGGTGGCTGAATCTGTCATGGTATTCACCTATGTATATGATTTTTTTATCAGAAAGCCTGTCAATCAGGTCTCTTATGGAGAGACTCCTTTTTGGTTCTATTATCCGTACCGGTCTTCTTAATATAATCTCTATACCCTTTTTTGCTGTCTCAAGCTCTTTAAGTATTACCCTGCCATTTTCAATGGCTATTGTTGAATAGTCCTGATATTGAATAAGTAGTTCCTTTATATGAGAGAAATCCTCTGAGCCATCTGTGTTTATTATTCCAACTGCAAATTCAGGATTCCAGGGATTTTTTTTAACTGTAATAGAAAAACCGGCAGGGATTTCTTTCTGGAGGCCAAAAAGCCCTTTAGCAATTGGATTGTTATTGTCAAAAAGAATAAGTGATCCCTTTAAATCAATCATCTCTGATGGCTCTTTTATCTCGAAGGCCTTTTCCTTAAAAAAATCTATTAAGGGTTTATAAAGGTCTCTCCTTGATTCGGGGAGGATTATAGAGGGCTTTCCCTTGAAAAGCATGGATATCTTCGGAATAATCTCTTCTTGTGAGAGCCTCCTCGGGAGTTTCAGGTCTTCATCTATAACCATTTTCAATGGCTCATCCTCAAGCTTTATGTTAAAAGACTGTTTTCCCTTTTCCAGTCTCAATGTCTCTGAGACCTCTTCTTTAATGGTGTAAAATTTAACAGGTATCTCAAACACCTCTGTTTTTCCCTCTGAACTTTTCTGGACGAGGTCAAAGGAAACCTCAAAATTTCCATCCCTGTATAATATCTTTTGATTTTCCAGGGAGATTTTTATCTTTTTCTCAGGAAATTCTATGAAGTGCTCGGATGCAACTGAAAGGTCTGCAGAGAAAAAAAGGAGAAACAAAAAAGGCATAAGTGGAGAGAGTAGATTGTGAATATTTGGTTCTGAACTCATATTTCATGATAATGGAGGGATACCAAAAAAATCAAGGGACTGTAATCTGTCTGTCTCAATTTGCCAATAGAAATGCATTTTCATCGGGGTTCACGGGATGAAGCTTGTTCAGTCCGTGCTCTAATGGCGGGGGAGGCCTCAAAGCCTTTTTAGAGCAGTAGAGCAACAGAGCAGCAGAGCTAAAGTAGTGAATTAGTATGCAAGTGAGTTAGTGAGTTAGTTTTCTTAATTTTCTAATTCACTAATTCACTAATCCCTAACTCACTTCACCGTCAGGTGTGCTGTCGCACTGTAGCACTATTGAGCTTGTCTTTCCATGTTTTGTAAGTTATTATAATTAGGGCCTGTTAAATGGTATTTATCTTAAGAACCAGAGGGGCAAAGGGTGAGTACAGGTTTTATTTATGATGATATCTTCCTCAGGCACAGACCTGATAGATGGCATCCTGAGTCTCCTGAAAGACTGAGGGCTATTATGAATGGTCTCGATAACAGACCTGACCTGAAGGAAAGACTTCTTTTTTTTAAACCTGAAAGGGCTGAGATTGAGCTTTTAAAACTCATACATACAGATGACCATATCAGAAGAATCCTGGAGGGTTCTGAAGGGTATCTTGACCCCGATACTTATATGTCCAGAGAGTCTCCTGAGGTTGCCCTTTATGCAGTGGGTGCTGTAAAGACTGCTGTTGATAAAATAGCAGACGGAACCATAAAGAATTGCTTTTGCGCAGTGCGTCCACCAGGCCATCATGCAACACCTTACAGGGCAATGGGATTCTGTCTCTTTAATAATGTTGCCATAGGTGCAAGATATGCTCAGCAGAAGGGATTCAAAAAGGTCTTTATAATAGACTTTGATGTCCATCATGGTAATGGTACCCAGGATGCCTTTTATGATGACGATACAGTCTTTTACTTCAGCACCCATCAGTATCCCCATTATCCCGGCACCGGAGGAGAGCTTGAAAGAGGTTCAGGAAGAGGAGAGGGCTTCACCTATAATGTTCCAATGAGGGCTGGTTCCGGTGACAGGGAATATATGGATGTATACGAAAATTTATTGCCAGGTTTGATCAGGAAATTTTCACCCCAGATGATTTTTGTATCTGCAGGTTATGACCTTCTAAGGGATGACCCCCTTGCATCAATAAGGGTGAGTAATGAAGGAATTAGAGCCATTGCTCGTTCTATCCTTGAGCATAAGCTTCCATCAATCTTCTGTCTTGAAGGTGGCTATGACCTCAGGGGCCTTCAAGAGGCAGTTGTTATAACCCTTGAGGAGATGATAAAATTTAATTCTTAATGTCTGAACTCCTTATTGAAGGTGCAAGGCAGAACAACCTGAAGAATATAAATCTCAGGCTTCCCCATGATAGCCTGATTGTTATTACAGGTGTATCAGGTTCGGGAAAATCCTCCCTTGCCTTTGACACTATCTTTGCAGAAGGACAGTGGAGATTCATAGAATCCCTTTCAACCTATGCAAGACTCTTTGTTGAAAAGCTTGACAGGCCAGAGGTGGATGCTATTTATAATGTCCGTCCTGCTATAGCCCTTGAACAGAGGAATCCTGTAAAGGGTTCTCGCTCCACAGTGGGAACTGTTACAGAGATATATGACCTTCTGAGGATACTATACGCAAAGATAGCCAGACCCTATTGCCCTGATTGTAATGTTGAGATAAAGGACTGGAATCCCTCAAGGATAAAAAAATGGGTCCTGAGGGCCCTTTCTCAAAAGAGGGTTTATGTCCTCTTTCCGTCAGGTGAAAGAACCCCTCAGGAATTAGTTAAAGAAGGATTCACAAGGTTTATAAAAAAGGGAGAAATTATAGAGATAGACTCCCCTCACATGGTTCAATTTGAGGCTCCCTTTGATGTGGTCTTTGACAGACTCCAGATAGAAGATGATGAGAGGCTTTCTGATTCCATAGAAGGTGCCTGGAGATTTGGAAAGGGTATTCTCAAGATAAGGACCGTGGAAGGAGAGGAATTTATCTTTAAGGCAGGAAGGATATGTGATAGATGTGGTTTTAAGGCACCTGAACCATCTCCAATACTTTTTTCCTTCAATCAGCCGGTTGGTGCCTGTCCTGAGTGTAAGGGATTCGGAAATGTCCTTGAGTTTGATGAGTCCCTTGTAGTGCCTGATAGATACCTGTCCCTTGAAGAAGGGGCTATAGAGCCCTTTGAAAAACCAGCCTATTCATGGTGGAAAGAGCAACTTCTAAGAGGAGCAAAGAAGGCTGGAATAAATACAAAGATACCTTATAAAGACCTCCCTCCTGAACACAGGAGGTTGATATTTGAGGGCAATGGCAATTTTTACGGAATAAAGGATTTTTTTGAAGACCTTGAATACAGAAAATATAAGCTTCATGTGAGGGTATTTCTCTCAAGATACAGATCACAGAAGACCTGTCCGCTCTGTAAGGGAAAAAGATTAAAAAAAGAGGCCTTGATATTTAAACTCCTGACCGGCAGTTTAACCTTTGATATAGCTGAACTCTCCAGCCTGCCTGTCAAGAGGCTTTATGAGGTTTTAGGGAGACTTGAGCTCTTAGAAGAAGAAAGGGCTGTGGCTGATGAGATTCTCAGACAGATAAGGTTCAAACTTGAATTTCTCAGATATGTGGGTCTTGATTATCTTACCCTTGATAGACAGGCAAAGACCCTTTCAGGTGGAGAATACCAGAGACTGAATCTTTCAAATCAGCTTGGCTCTCAGCTAACAGGTACCATGTATGTCCTTGATGAACCCACAGTTGGTCTTCATCCAAGGGATACAGGAAGGATCATAGATGCTATGAAGGAGCTGGTGAGACTGGGAAATACAATTATAGTAGTGGAGCATGACCCACAGGTAATTCGCTCTGCAGACTGGGTTGTGGAGCTTGGTCCTGAAGGTGGTGCGGGTGGTGGCTATGTAATATTTAATGGACCTATTTCTGAGCTTAAAAAGGCAGATACACTGAGCTCAGCGGTATTAAGGACCCGGAAGACAGGTGATTTCCTGGAGCCCCGTTCAGGACCGCCTTATACAAGATGGCTTAAGCTGAAGGGTGCAAAAGGAAACAATCTTAAAAATGTGGATATTAAAATCCCCCTTCAGACACTTACTGTGGTAACCGGGGTTTCTGGCTCTGGAAAGAGCAGCCTTATTGTAGATACACTTTATAAGAGCCTCGCCCTTCACTTCAAACTCAGCCCTGAGGTGCCTCTGCCCTATGAGGGCATTGAAGGAGTTAATAATCTTAAAGGTGTCAGGCTCATTGACCAGAGCCCGCTCAGCCGCTCTCCCAGGGCAAATCCTGCCACTTATATGAAGCTCTTTGACTCCATAAGAAGGATATTTGCAAAACAGCCAGATGCCCTGAGGCATGGATATGGACCAGGTTATTTCTCCTTCAATGTTTCAGGAGGCAGGTGCGAAACCTGTAAGGGAGAAGGGTTCGAGAGACTTGAGCTCTTCTTCTTTGAGGATATATATGTCACATGCAGTGAATGTAATGGAAAAAGATATAAGCCAGAGATATTATCAATCCGATACAGGGGGATGAATATCAGTGATATGCTTGATATGACCGTAAAGGAGGCCTACCAGTTCTTTGCAGAGATAAAGGATGAAGATATTCAGAAGGAAAGACTCAGTGTACTCAACGGCTTAAGGCTCCTGGAAGAGATAGGCCTTGGTTATCTCAGACTCGGGCAGCCTCTTAAAACCCTTTCAGGTGGAGAGGCGCAGAGGCTGAAGATATGTGCAGAGATAGATGGGACCGTTAAAAACTTTATGTATATCCTTGATGAACCGACTGTGGGGCTTCATGCCCTTGATGTAGATAAACTCCTCAGGGTCCTTAGAAGACTCATCCACTCTGGCAATACAGTGGTGGTAATAGAACATAACATTGACTTCATTAAACAGGCGGATTGGCTTATAGACCTAGGGCCTGAAGGTGGTGATGAAGGTGGTTATGCTTTATACGAAGGACCTGTAAAGGGAATTTTAGAGGTCAAAGCCTCTCATACAGGGAAGGCGCTTCGTCGCTCTGTCGCTCTGTCGCACTGTCGCTCTGAGGAAGTAGAATGAAGATAGTTGTGGCAACAAGGAACAAAAAGAAACTTGAAGAATTAAAAAGGCTAATGAAGGACATTGATATAGAGCTCCTCAGCCTCGAGGATTTTCCTCAAACAGAAGAAGTTGTAGAAGATGGAAAGACCTTTGAGGACAATGCCATTAAAAAGGCCTTACAGATAGCAAAGGCTACAGGTCTTCCTGCAATAGCAGATGATTCAGGCCTTGTTGTGGACAGCCTTGCAGGTGCGCCAGGAGTATATTCTGCCAGATATGCTGGCGAGCCAGCAGATGATAAAAAGAATATAGAAAGGCTTCTCAGGGAGATGGCCTCAATTCCAGAGCATAAGAGACAGGCACATTTCATATGCGTGATAGCACTTGCTACCCCTGAAGGAGAGTTAAAGACCTTTACAGGAAGGGTTGATGGTATAATAACTAAAGAACCAAGGGGAGAGGGTGGTTTTGGATATGATCCTGTATTCCAGCCAGAGGGCCTGAACAGGACATTTGCTGAGATCTCAGGGGAGGAAAAGGATTCCATGAGTCACAGGATGAAGGCAATAAAACTATTAAAGGAATATCTGAAGGCAGAAGGCCTGAAACTCAAGGCTGAGAACAAAAAATTAATTTCTTTGATCCTTTATGTTTTGCTTACACTATCAATTACATTTCTATGCTCCACTGTTTTTGCCTTTTCTGAAAAGGGTAACTGTAAGACCTGTCATAAGCTCACTGTATCAGAAGCACAGCAGCTTTTAAGTGGCGGACCAGATCTCAAGGTTACAGATGTAGTTGATTCACCCCTCAAAGGCCTCTGGGAGGTAAATTTTGAAAGTCAGGGAAGAAAGGGGCTTGTTTATATTGACTATACAAAGAAATTTATCCTTGCAGGAAATATCTTTTCAAGTTCAAGTAAGGAAAACCTTACACAGGAAAGGCTTTCTTATTTAAACAGAGTAGATATCTCGAGGATAGATCTTAAAGATGCCCTTGTCCTTGGAAACAAGGGAGCAAAATATAAAGTGATTGTCTTTGATGATCCTGATTGACCTTACTGTGCAAAACTTCATCAGGAGATGAAGAAGATAGTACAGATGAGAAAGGATATAGTTTTTTACATAAAGCTTTTTCCTCTGAATATTCATCCGCAGGCTTATGAAAAATCAAAGATTATTGTCTGTGAGAGGTCTATTAAACTACTTGAGGATGCCTTTGATAAAAAGGAATTGAAGGGAAAGAGCTGTAATACGGATGCTATAGATAAAAATATTAAACTTGCACAAAGTCTCGGGATAAGTGGAACACCTGCTTATATCCTTCCTGATGGAAGACTCTCTACGGGCTACAGATCGGCTGAGGAACTGATAAAGATAATAACAAAGGATGCGAGATAGATTTAAAAGTTTTAAAGAAGCAGACTTATACTGGTTAATAAATGCTAAAGGATTTCAGACTTCACGGAGAAATTGGGGTTATTGAATATATTGCCCTTATAAAAGGCATAGAGGCATATAATACCTGCTTCTTTGAAGAAGCCCCGGGGTTTATAAGATTCTTCTCCAGAGGCAATGAATTCAAAATAACTCCTGAGTTCATCTTTTATAAAGGTGCTGGTGGTAGTTTTTGTGAGTATATGTTTGGAGTAGAAAAACCCCTGAAGGATGCCCTGAAGAGTGATGTCCTTAATAGACTGATTATGTTTGGAGCCTATCTTGATGAAGAAGATAATCTAATATTTACTAACGATACAGAGGGAGCAGAATCCATTGAAAGGCTTTTTATATCAGGTAATGCTGTAAAAAACTATTATTTTCTGGTTTCTTCTGATTTCAGAGGTCCTATAAAGGAAAGACAGGCAAAGATATTAAGACTTACAGGAAAGTTTTTGAAGAGAACAGGACTTATTTCAGAGGATAAAGATGAAGAGCTCCTTCATGAATTTGCAAAGGCACTGGGCGAAGAAAATACAACTATCTTTATCTTTAAGCTCATCAACAGGAATAACTATGAGTTTTACCAGGCCTTTCAGAAGATTTATTCAAAAAATAAAGACCTTAATGAATACGATGAGCTTTATCTTCAGGACCTGAGCTCCAGGCTTAATCTCAACAGCTATCAGATAGAGAGAATCAAGATAGATGTTATGTACAGACATCCTGAAAATAAACGGATTGTTGACGAATACAGGGATATCCTCCTTGCGATAGCGGGCAGTGAAAAGATACCCATGGAGGAGATAGCAAGGCTTAAAAGGCTCAGGACCCTTGGTATTAGAAACAACATACCCTTAATCCTCTTTGACACCCTTGATGAAGCTCTTCTCAGAGGAAAGAAGATTACAGAGATAGAAGAACCTGAGTATATAAAAGAGGCAAGGATTATCATTGAAAACCTCTTTTTCAAAGACCCTTCTTTAAAAGCTCACATTATAAAGGAAGATATAATCAGACTTCTTCTTGCAAGGCACAGGGCTCATCAGCTCGGCGACCTCAGTTTTGAAAACATACTGCTTGATGCAGTAAGACGCTGTGATGAGATTTGCAAGGAAACAGGGGATTTCAGCACCATGGAGGAGCTTGGTTCAATCATCACATTCTTTGATCGTTATGACAATACCTATGGACTCCTCAGTAAAATTGCCTTTACAGATAATATGGAGTTTACAGAGGATTCATTGAGAAGTCTTATTGGAAACAAACAGGCCTTTGAAGAGCTTGAACAGGGACTATGGAAAAGATTATTTATAGACGAGTTTCTGAAGAATAATTATGTGACCTATTATGGAAAGAAAAAGCTCCTGACGATAAATGACGGGATTGATGAAATAGTAAAGGGGAATTCCACAATTAAGGATGTTGTTGCTACTGTGCGATTTATATCCGATGAGGCGTTACTTTACAGACAGGTTTATGCCTCTTTAAAGGGAAATTTAAGAGCCCTTTATCCGCTCCTTGATCAGAAAGAAGGAAGACAGCAGATACTTGATAGTATTGCCGCGGAACTTGCATCAAAGGGTATTGCTGTCAGGGTTCCGGATTCCCTTTTTGACAGGGTTCTCTTCGACCTGAAAAAGGAATCCTTCTATATTAATAACCTCCTTCCAGAGATAATCCGCACAGGAAATCTTGCCTTAAGAGAGGATTTTCTCCTTAACAGCGGTTTTGATAGATTTCATCTTGAAAATATAGAGGCTCAGTATCTCACGGAGAACGGGTATCCGCCAGATTTAACCCGGCTTATGTGTTCCACAGATCTCACCTCAACTTCTGCCTGAGGAGCCTCTTAACCCTTCTTAAATTCATTAAATCATCTCTGTCTGTCTTCTTTGGTGTCTCAAGGATAACCGGCACATCACTGAATGCTGGATTGGAAAGTAAAATCCTGAAGCCTTCATTCCCGATCTTTCCTTTACCTATATGTTCATGCCTGTCAACCCTGAAGCCAAGGGGTTTTTTAGAGTCATTCAGGTGAATAAGCTTTACAGCATTCTTATCAATGAGCCTGTGGATTTTATCAATAAGTTTTTCAATCTCCTCAGCATTCCTGAGTTCATAGCCAGCCTGAAAGGCATGACATGTGTCAAAACAGATACCCCCTGCTATCCCCCAAGATGCCTCCAGTAACTCTGCAAGGTCCTCAACTGTAGAAGATATATCACCCCGTTCACCAGCAGTATTTTCAAGTAGAAGTCTTACCTTCCATCTACCCCTTTTAGAGATTTTTCTTAATACCCTTTTTGCCCTCTTTCTTCCCTCGGAAATATCAACTGAGGAGGAGCCTGGATGGAGGATCAAATAATCAGCACCAAGAAGCTGGGCTGCCTCAAGCTCCCAGATGAGCATGTCCATGGAGCGTCTTCTTAAATGCCTGTCAGGTGAGGCTATGTTTATAAGATAGGAGCTATGGACAAAGACAGGCTCTATGTCGTAAATCTTCCTTAATTCCTTAAATCTCTGTACAGCTTCATAAGATATTTCTGGCCTGCCCCAGTTTCTGGGGCTATGTGAGAATAACTGAAGGGTATTACATCCAAGGTCTCTTGCCCGTTCAATGGACAGATGAATCCCCCCAGCAATGGATGTATGAACACCAAGCCTCTGCATTTCCAAAATTACCACATTTTAGACTAAAATATCATAAATGAACGATTTAAAAGAACTCATTGAAAAAGGCCGTAAGGCCATAAGGTCTGGTGATACCCTTACTGCCCTTGTCTGTTTTGAAAGGGCCTTACAGCTTGAAAACAGTCCAGAGGTATCAACCTATTACGCCTTCTGTATCGCAAAGGAAAGAGGGAAGCTTCAGAAGGCCTTTGAATTGTGCAGGGATGCCCTGGACAAGGAACCATCAAATCCTGTTCATTATCTGAACCTCGGAAGGATCTATCTTGTACTCAATAACAAGCCAGAGGCTATAAAGGCCTTCAGAGAAGGGCTTTCCCTCGCTCAAAATGAAGAGATAATTGAAGAGCTTCATAAACTTGGTATAAGAAAGCGGCCGCCTATCCCCTTTTTAAAAAGAAGCAATCCACTCAATAAATACCTTGGAATAATATTAAAGAGACTCGGCCTGAGATGAATTGACAGCGGAACCAGGCTTCAAAATCAGTAGATTTTTGGGCTTATATTCAGCAAGCTTCAGGAAATATCAATTATAGTTGCCTTACTTTATAACCCTTTTTCTTTAGAATCTCAATAATACCCCTGTCACCTACAAGATGCCCTGCACCGATAATAACAAAATGTCTCTTCTCTGTTTTAAGAAAATTCTCTATCCTTAAGGCCATTGCACTGTTTCTTTCATAAAACAATCTTTCATAAAGCGGAAGGAATCCTGGATCTCCTTTAAGGGGTCTGAAGGTCAGTTCTTCCACAATAGATGCATCTCCGGATTCCCATGCCTTAAGGAGTTGATCTGTGATGGAAGAGAGCTGGTCCATATCCCTGATCGTATAAAGAAGAAAAAGCTCCTGCACCTTTTCAGAAAGACTATCAAATATCTCAATCTGGTATTGAGCACTTTCAAGACCTGTTATCTCCTTGCCTTCTGCCTTTTCAAAAAAATACCTGTCTATTCCGTATTCGGGCATAAACCCGAGTCTCTGTAATTCCATTGACTGAAGTGTCATTGCGAGTAGCCACGGTCTGAATCTCATGGCAAGCTCTGCAGGTACCCCATGGGACTGAAGCCTTGGAATAAGAAGGTTCAGGGTTGTTTCTGAGATATGGGATTTTAAAGAATCTCCTTCTGGATAAAGCCCCTTCTGCTGGAAAAGTGCCAGCATATCCATTGAATCCATTTCATTGAGATTTACCTCAAAGGCAATTACTTCTGACGAATTGAAGGCTTGCTCTATCTTCTGATCCAGAGGATATATCTCTTTTTTAAAAAGATGCACAGAGCCGAGGATATAAACTATTGACTTATTTGATGAGACCTGCCAGAAAAGACCCTTCTGTTCAGCCCGGACAGAGACATGATAAAACACGATGTAAAAAATGAACCACAAAAAAATAATTCCTTTAATTTGTTTTTTCATCATCATGCGGTCCCTCCTTTGTTTAAAGTTTATCATATCTGTCCCCTAAAGAGCATACATTAGTGAAACCTGATAATATTGGTTGGGGGTAAGGTTAACTTTTACCTAAAACCTACCAGGCAGGCACTTAAAGCTTTTTCGGCATACCTGAAGACAAGCTTCACCCCGTGAACCCCGATGAAAATGCATTTCTATCAGCAAATTGAGGATCCGCGTCCCTCTTGCTCTCTTACCATAGTTTGATATATTATTTTTATCATGATCGGGGGTCTCTTAAAAGACAAAAGGCTGTCAAAAGGGATAGCCCTTGAGAAAATCGCTGCTGATCTTAAGATAAGGGTTTCTTTCCTCAAGGCACTGGAAGAGGAAAACTTTGATATCTTCCCTGCAGATGTTTATACCATGGGTTATATAAGGACCTATGCCATGTATCTTGGCATTGACCCCGAACCTCTCATAGAAGAGTTTAAGGTCTTACGGGAAAGGCAAAAGGTTTCCGAGATGACTGTTCCAGAAATATCAGAGGCTGATAAAATGGAGAGCAGATCTGGTTTTAGCTTTAAACCTCAAGTTTTAATCCCTGCTGTTATTATCCTTATTGGAGGGATTGCCATTTTTTCTATCTTTAAGACCACAAGGCAGCAAAAAGAATTTACTCTACCTGTTCCCCCAGTTCCTGTTCAGTCATCACAAACCTCTTCAGACAATACATTAAACCAGGCTGAACCTTCATCGCAGCAGGTCAGGCCTCAAGCCCAGGCTATTACTCCGCCACCGGCTCCTGTGGCAAAAAAGGAGCCTGCTTCTACTATATCTCCTGATCCTGTTTCTGACAATAAATCCATTACTCAGCCATCTGTCGGAGTATCCCAAAAAAATAAAGATTTTCTGGAAACCCCTGAAGGTTATAATCTTAAGATAGTGGCAAATGAACTTTCCTGGCTCCTTGTAGAATCCGAGGAAGGTTCTCATGATATTACAATTAAACCAGGTGAGGTAGTTCAGTATACCTCTAAAAAAGGATTCAAGATTAAGACAGGCAATGCAGGTGGTATAAAATTGTTCCTCAATGGAAAGGACATGGGATCTCCTGGCAAATCAGGAGAGGTAAAGATTATTAACCTTCCCTGAATTCATTTAGTTTCCCCTGCCTGTATCCTTCAAGGTCAATACTAACTGTAGTGTAGCCAGTTGATTTGATTTCTTTAATGATCTTCTCTCTTGTTTCTTCCTTAAATAAAAGTTCTATCTCATCTCTGGAAACTTCTATCTTTGCCATTGGCCAGTAATCCCTTACCCTCACCACCTTGAAACCAAGGTCTTTTAAAATCCTTTCAGCCATGCCTATGCGATTCAGCCTTTCAGATGAAATCCTCATGCCATAGGGGACTCTTGAAGAAAGGCATGGAGATGACGGCCTGTTCCATGTAGAAAGGCCGAATTTCCTGCTCAGGACTCTTATCTCATTTTTATAGAGTCCAGCCTCCATAAGCGGACTTCTTACACCGAGGGCCCTTGCAGCCTCAAGACCTGGTCTGTAATCATTAAGGTCATCCATTGTGCTTCCATCGAGGACATAGGAATATCCCCTGCTCTCTTTAATCTCAATAAGCTTCCTGAAGAGTGAATCCTTACAATAAAAGCATCTTCTCCTGTCATTCCTGAGGAATTCTTCCCTCTGGAGTTCTGTCCCTTCAACGAAGATGTGTTCTACCCCGAGTTCTGATGCCAGGCTTTTTGCTGTATCTATATCTTCAGGCGGTGAGGTAAAGGATATAGATGTTACAGCGATAAATCTTATCTCTGAGAGTTTTAGTGCCTTCAGGAGAAAGGAACTATCCACTCCTCCTGAAAAGGCAAGGACCGCACTGCCCATCTCCTTGAGCAATCTGATAAGCCTTTCGAATTTTTCATTAACCTGAGGCTCAGTTGCTTCCATCCTTAAACCTGTATTATTTCAAAATGCTCCTGATGAAAGGCTGAATCTTCCTGAATAACAATCTTTAAATTAAAGATGTTTTCAAGCTCTTCTATGCCCTGCCTTTCCTCATCTGACAGAAGCTCTGCCACAATGGGGTTTACCTTAACAATCAGCCTAGTTGAAATATAGGGCCTCATCTTTCTTATCTTCCTCATAATCTCATAGCAAACTGTCCTTGCTGTCTTTATATAACCCTTTCCATCACAGTAAGGACAGGGTTCACAGAGTATCCTTGTAATGCTCTCCCTGACCCTTTTTCTGGTCATTTGAATAAGGCCAAGTTCAGATATATTGAGTATAGTGCTCTTTACCCTGTCTTTTTTCATCATATCAACAAAGGCATTGAATACCTTCTGCCTGTTTTCAGGCTTCTCCATGTCTATAAAATCAATAATTATTATGCCTCCCAGATTTCTCAATCTTATCTGATAGGCTATCTCCTTTACTGCCTCAAGATTTGTCTTAAGAACAGTTTCCTCAAGTGATTCCTTGCCGACAAATTTTCCTGTATTCACATCTATTACAGTCATTGCCTCTGTCTGGTCAATAACTATATAGCCACCTGATTTGAGCCATACCTTTTTACCAAGTGCCCTTGAGATATCCACCTCAACCCCGAAGGCATCAAAAAGTGGCTCCTGTCCATCATAAAGCTCAATTCTATCTGCAAGTTTAGGAAAATAAACAGAGACAAAATCAATTATCCTGTTATAATCCTCCTCTGAATCTATTATCATCCTCTCTATATTCTGACCCATCATGTCCCTCACAGTTCTCAGGACAAGGTCAAGGTCAGTATATAGAAGATGTGGTGCGGCCTGTGAGTCTTTCTTTTTCAGGATATTGTCCCAGAGCATGAGGAGAAACTCAAGGTCTTTTCTCAGTTCCTCTTCACTGCATCCTTCAGAGGCTGTTCTTACAATTATGCCTGCCTTGGGAGGTTTGATAAGCTCTGCGATATCCTTGAGCCTTGCCCTTTCTGCCTCATCTGTTATCCTCCTTGACACACCAGTATGATCTATGGTCGGCATAAATACCACATATCTACCTGGTAATGTCACATGAGCTGTAACCCTGGCTCCTTTGGTTCCTATGGGATCCTTTGCAACCTGAACAAGTAATTCCTGTCCCTCCTGAATAATCTCATTTATGGAGGCCTTCTGTGGCTTTATGTAGATCCTGTCATTAGCAGATTCTACAGAAACCTCATTATTAAAATGGGAAGGCACCTCATCCAGGATAACTATATCACCCACATAAAGAAAGGCAGCCTTTTCAAGTCCGATATCAACAAAGGCTGATTGCATGCCTGGCAGGACCTTTACAATCCTTCCCTTATATATATTGCCAACAAGACTTGCTCCCCTTCTTCTTTCCACATAAAATTCCACAACCTGGCCACCCTCAAGCAGGGCAACCCTAACCTCTTCTTTTGTAGAATTTATAAGTATCTCATTCTGCATTCTTGATTCCTACTTCATCAGGACTGACCAATTCTCCATCTACAACCCCGAAGAGCCCGGTCCTGATAATTTCCATATCCTCATGTAAGTCTATTCCAATAGCCTTTATAAAATCCATTATCTTTACCTTTTCTCCGCTATCCCTGTCAATAAACAGGAGCCTTATACCATTGTCCGTTATGCTGAAATCCCTGAGCAGAGATTTTCCTGGATGCCCATCGGTTTGCATAAGTTTGTTAAGATTTGATTCTACCCTTTTTCTTAATTGCCCTGGATTAATCTTCAGAAGATATTCGTATCCCTTTATGAAGGAGCTCAAAGACTCACCTTTTAAAGGTACCACAAAGAGTTTATTTAATCTTATATCTTCAGGTAATACATGGTTAATTACAGAAAGCCAGTGTAACAGGAGTTTCTCCTGATGGGTATGACCTCTGTGCTGTTTTATTATACAGGAATCCACGATCATATCAAAATATTCTCTTAAACCTTCTACACCTACTGGAAGGGCGGGTCCGAAGGATATCCTTGGCATGGGATGAAATCCCCCAGAATAACTGAGGGGGATATTCGCTCGCCTTAAGGCCCTTTCAATAAGTCTGCTCAATTCAAGATGACCGAGATATTTCAGAACACCTTGCTTTGAAAATTCAGCCCTCAAGCGAAGTAAAAATGAGGGTTGACCTGAAGACAGAGGCCTGATGGGAGCCTCCAGAGCGATTTCTGAAGCCTGGATTTCAGATTTCCATTTTCTCACTTCTGATTTCTGATCTCTGACCTCTGTGCAGTTAAGGCCACAGGCACTGCATATCCTGTCACATCCAGGGGTCCGACTTGCCTCTGTTGCCCGACGGTATTCTCTTAGAAGAAAATCTCTATCTATGCCCGTATCCACAATATCCCAGGGAAATGATGCTTCTTTGTAAGGTAAAGTTGCCAGGGAAATACCATCTATACCAGTAGAATCCATTGCCCTGAGCCAGTTTGAGAAATCAAAGAATTCACCCCATGCCTCTAGCCTTGCACCACGCCTCCATACCTGGTAGATGAGTTCACCGACCTCCTCGTTCCCTCTTGATATTATGGCCTCAATGAGACTCATCTCAGGATTATGCTCCCTAAAATTAAATCCTCTTCCTCTTAATACCTCTTTTAGATAATTATTTCTTCTTTTCAATTCCTCCAGCTCCATCTGAGTACACCATTGAAAGGGTGTATGGGGTTTGGGTATAAAGGGAGATACACTGACACTTATATTTACAAATCTCTTTGTGTATCTCTTTGCAATATGGAGTGCCTTCAGGGACATATTTATTATTCCATCAAGGTCCTCTGCGGTTTCTTCTGGAAGTCCTATCATAAAGTAAAGTTTCAGATTCAACCATCCCTCTTCAAAGAGTTCCCTTAAGGCCCTTTCATAGTCCTCATCATTAAAATCCTTATTGATAATGGCCCTGAGTCTTTCTGTACCAGCCTCAGGTGCGATTGTGAAACCTGTTTTCCTCTCAGCCTTTAATAATCTCAGTATTTCCTTTTTTACAGCCTTTATCCTGAGGGACGGCAGTGAAAGTGCTATGTGGGATGGCGAAAACCTGCGATTAAACTCACCAAGAAGCAGGGCAAGGTTACTATAATCACCAGCACTGAGGGATGTAAAGGAGACCTCTTCATAACCGGTGAGTGGAAGGCTTGATTCAGCTATCTCCAGGATCCTCCTTACAGACCTCTCTCTTACTGGCCTGTATATCATCCCTGCCTGACAGAATCTACAACCCATGGGACATCCCCTTGATATCTCGATATTGAGTCTGTCATGCACTGCCTGATGGGCAACTACAGGTTTCAAAGGATAGGGGGCATCCTCAAGGTCATGAACTATAACCCTCTTCACAGAAGAACTGATACCTGGTACATAAAAACCCGGTATCAATGACAGGGCCTTTAAAAGACTTTCCCTTTTGCCATCACCATTGCTCTTCCAGTCTCTCACAGTATCAACAAGGTCTTTTATTGTATATTCTGCCTCTCCTATGAAGAGGGCATCAAAAAATTTATTGAAGGGCACAGGATTCACTGTACAGGGCCCACCTGCTATCACTAAAGGAAGACCCTGCCTTTCTTCCCTTAAAACAGGAACCCCTCCAAGATCAAGCATGCTGAGTACAGAGGTGATAGCCAGTTCATACTGGAGGCTGAAACCAATAATCTCAAAATCCCTGAGAGGCCTCTTGCTTTCAAGGCTCCTCAGTAATTGCCCGTTATTTCTAAGATAATCCTCCATATCAGGCCATGGTGCAAAGACCCTCTCTGCAGAGACACCCTCCATTGAATTGAGTATCTCATAGAGGATCTTCAATCCAAGATGGGACATGCCTATCTCATAGACATCGGGAAAACAGAGGGCTATTCTGAGTGCACCTTCCCTGTGAACGGCATTCCATTCCCTGTTTATATATCTACTGGGTTTCTGGAATCTTAAAAGATTCATTATATTAGAATAACACAACAGAGCAGCACACCAGAGTAGACCCCAAACTGCCGATAGGAATGGCGAGGAGGCCGAAAAGGAAATGTCACAAAAAACCTGCACCTACGAGGTGCAAGTTTTATCCTATTTTGACGATATCTTACTGGCAGGTTGCTTCACCATAGTGCGATAGTGCGACAGTGCTACAGTGCGACAGACTACAGAAAACAACCCTTACGCCGCTCTGTCGCACTGTCGTTCTGTCGCTCTAAAAGCTGCTGCTCTGTTGCTCTACTGCTCTATAAAGTAGTTTGCCTTGTTCTAACAGGACATTTAGGATTTATGATATACGTCATTGCCTGACACAATTAACTGGTTTACAATTAATTAAGTTTATGAAACAGCTGTTCTCTATCAAAAATCTAAGAAGGCTCAGCCGTATATTATTTATCTGTATAATTCTCCTTTTGCCTGTATTTAATATCCTCAGATATGATTCTGATACAAGGGAACTCTTTTTAGCCGGAAAGGTCTGGACGCTCGGGATAACTGAAACGGATCTGGCAGCCTCTCAATATGGAGAGATAAAATCTTCAGCCAGGATAGCCCTGAGATTTCTGGTTCGTGCCATTATCCCATGGCTTATATTGCTTTCAATCTTCCCTGTACTTGGCTTTTTCTTTGGAAGGACCTTCTGTGGCTGGCTCTGTCCTGAAGGTGCACTCTTTGAACTTGCAGATTTCCTTACCAGGAAACTTACAGGAAAGACCTCCATATGGCAAAGGGAAAAAATGAGGTCATCCTTATCAAAAGGACAGAGGTTGTTTTATCTTATTATTATGGTCTTTCTCCTCTTCACCATACCACCTCTTATGGGCATAGGGCTTACAGGATATTTTATCTCTCCAGCAAGGATATGGCATGAACTGACCACTTTCAATCTCTCCTCTGGCCTTAAGGCAGGGGTAACAGGTGTAAGCCTGTATATATTTATCACTTCAATATTTATCAGGCATCTCCTCTGCAAATACATCTGTGCTGCGGGTCTCATGCAGATGCTCTTTGGATGGATAAGTCCTGTGTCATTGCGGGTGAGATTTTTAAAAGAGGAGGCAAATAGATGCACTGATTGTAAAAGATGCGAGGAGGTGTGCTTTATGAATATAAAGCCGAGGAAGAATGTCAGGGATATTTCCTGTGTAAACTGCATGGCCTGCCTTGAACAATGCAATAAAGAACTCGGAAGGGGTTTATTTAGCCTTCAGTTTGGAGAAAAGGCATATCAGGAATCCCGGGAAATGAAGAAACTGCAGGGACAGTTACAATAAAAGACAGGAGGAGGTTTGATATGGAAATACTGGATCTTAAAAAGCTCATCAGATTTGATACTGAAAAAATATCAAGGCAAATGCTTGCTGATAAACCCGAGATGCGCATTGCCCTGATGTGTCTTGAAAGAGGTCAGAGGCTTGAACCACACAAGGCACCCCTCAGATTACTCATGTATGTAGTGGAAGGGAAAGGTACATTTACAGTTGGTGAACAGAGGATAGAGGCAGATGAAAGGACCTGCATACTCTGTGAACCCATGGTTCCACACGGCTTTGAGGCAAATCTCGGAGAGAGACTTGTTGTTATGGCAGTTGTAACACCTGCTGAATAAAAGTAGGCTGAATACCCGTAATCTGCCATTAGAAATTTATAAAAAGCCTTTAATAAAACTGGCAGTCTGCCCATATTTCGGGGTTCACGGGGTGAAGCTTGTCTTCAGTCCGTGCTCTAAAGGCAATACCAGCACCCCAGAAAATCTAGCGATTTTCTGGGGACCCCGCTCGCGACACCTTAATAGAGCAGCAGACCAGTAGAGCAGTAGTGTTTATTAAGGAAGTTTTTTTTTATTATTATTTAACTGCTGCTCTGTTATTGCCTGCTGCGCTGCTGCTCTGTTGCTCTAAGAGGACCTTGAGGCAGACTGCCAGTTTTCTAATGGCAAAATAGAGAAATACAGTCGCACTGACACACTCTAATACTGTTATGTTAAAATTAAACATTGCCTTGATGGGAGCGTCAGGGGTTCTGGTGTCCCCCCTGGACTTCAAATCCAGTGTTCCCTGCCACAAGCGGGGAAGGTGGGTTCGATTCCCATACGCTCCCGCCAGCACAGGTGGCGGTCCTCAAGAAATTGTCAGATTTTTGAGGCGCCATATGAGGAATGTATAGCCATACTAAAGAAGTTCCATTTTCTGAAACCCCGAAGGCTTGATGTCAGAGGAGGTGACCATGAAAAGATTACTCATGAATGTCCAGAAAGAGTTCTGCGAGGAATGCTCCCTTGCATTGAGAAGATTCATTGGCAAGATGCCAGGAGTAGAATCAATAGATACTCAGAGCGGGATGATAGAGATAAAATTTAATGAATCTCTTATAAAGGAAGAAGAGCTCCTTAAACTAACAAAGGAAAGCATAGAAAAACTTGGTTATAAGGCATCGTGGCAAGGTAACGGTAGTGAAGACCTCCCTTGATTGTTTTCCCTGTTTTCTTAAACAGACTGTAATAGCCCTTAAACTTGCTGGAGCAGATGAAACCCTGCAGAAGAGAGTTTTCTCTGCTGTCAGTGATGAGATTAAGCAGGCTGATATCTCAAAGCCACCTGCCTGGGTAACCACATTTATACATAGAAAAATAAGGGAGATACTTAAAACTGATCCCTTTAAAGAAGTAAAGACAAGATATAACCACATAGCCCTTTCTCTTTATCCAGAACTTAAGAGAATGGTTCAAGAAAGCGCAGACCCTCTCTGGACAGCCACAAGGCTCGCTATAGCAGGCAATGTAATTGATTTTGGAATCTTCACATCCATTGATATTAAGGGCACCATTGAAAGGGCAATAAAGGAAGAACTTGCAGTTGATCAGTTTGAATTATTCAAAAAGGAAACCTCCTCCGCTCAGGATATCCTTTATCTTCTGGATAATGCAGGGGAGATTGTCTTTGATAGACTCCTGATAGAAGTTCTCAAAGGTATGGGTAAAAGGATAATCGCAGTAGTGAAAGGATCACCGGTGCTGAACGACTGCACTATCACTGATGCTGAGGAGATCTTCCCTCCAGGCACTACAGAGATAATAGATAATGGTTCCGATGCAGTTGGCACCATACTTGAGTTTACCTCTCCTGCCTTCAGAGGGATTTTTGAGAAAACACCTCTAATTATAAGCAAAGGCCAGGGAAACTTTGAAACCCTCAGTACCTTTCTCTCAGAGAGAAATTTAAATTCAAAAAGGATATTCTTTCTTTTTCAGTCTAAATGTGAGGTTGTCTCGAGGGAACTCGGACTACCTGTGGGCTCTATGCTTCTCTCCTCCTCTCAGATCTCTGCCTGAAGTTCCTGGAACCTTTCTGGGGCTGGCGGGGCTTTGCCTTATCAACTACAAGGTTCCTCTCCATAAAATTGGTACCATTAAACATCTGGATGGCCTTATCAGCATCAGCTGAATTTGCCATTTCAATAAACCCGAAACCCTTTGACCTTCCCGTTGCCGGGTCTTTCACGAGCTTTGCTGAGATAACCTCTCCAGCCTTCTGAAAGAGGTCCTTGAGGTCATCCTCCGAAGCCCTGAAAGATACATTACCTACGAACAACTTGTTACTCACACTGAGCCTCCTGAAATAAAAATTCCAGGGCAATGCCCTGGTGCGTGCAATTGCACAACTTTAGCCTATTTTCAGAACACTATCAATTACTATACAATTAACTATGATAGAAAGAAGCCCTAATTGTCAAGTAGGGTTTAAATGGAAATCATAAAACTTAAAGAAACAGGCATGGATTATGCTATTGAAAGGGCAAATAATCTCCTCCAGAGAGGAGGAGTCATTGCCTATCCGTCTGATACCATCTATGGGCTTGGAGCACTTTATAATAATGAAGAGGCAGTTAAGAGGATAATCAGGCTTAAGGGAAGGCCAGAGACCAAGGGTATCTTATTAATAGCTGGTAGTATTGATTCACTAAAAGGTATCGTAGAAGGTCTTTCAGAAGAGGCGCTCCATTTAGCAAGAAGATTCTGGCCAGGACCTCTAACACTCATTCTCAGGGCAAAGTCTCATATCTCAGAGTTAATAACAGGAGGCACAGGAAAGATTGCCGTAAGAATTCCCGGTGCATCTTTTGCCCTTGAGCTCCTTAGAAGAAAGGGTCTCATAATCACCTCCACAAGTGCAAATCCATCTGGTCTACCCCCGGCAATGGATGCAGAAACAATAAGTAAATACTTTCCCGACGGTCTTGACATGATTATAGATAACGGGATACTTTCAGGACCGCCCTCAACCATCGTAGAGATTGAGGCCGGCAAGATAAATATTATTAGAGAGGGTGCAATACCAATCAAAGACCTTATGCCATGAGATTGCCAAGGTGACAAAACAACCATGTAAATTTGCAGATAGAAATATTAGCGAACTGCAGGGCCTTAAGATACTTTATCTATGCTCTTAATCTATCGTTAGAAATTTATATGCACAGAAAAGGCCTTATTATCGCATTGTAAAGAACCTTGAGGCAGCCTGTTAGTTTTCACTGCGAAAAGAGGAAGGGCCTCAATTTGCCGATAGAAATGCATTTTCATCGGGGTTCACGGGGTGAAGACAAGCTTCACCCCGTGAACCCCAAAATATGGGCATCCCCGCCATTTCTATCGGCAGTTTAGGGAAGGGAATTTGTATTGACAATCATATAAATATATGTTAATATGAATATGTGTAGAGATTCGGGGAACAATGTTTATAGTTTATAAAGGGAAGGAGGAAACGAAATGAAACTTAAAGTATGGAGTTTGATAGTAATGGGTCTGTATATCGTGTTTTCTGTAGCGATATCTCAGGCTTACGATATTGAGGTAGCAAAAAAGGCAAATTCCATTTTTAGCATGATGGATAGAAAAACATTAGCTACTAGCCCGTGCAAGGTGAAGCCAGATATTGTATTGAAATGGATTAAAGATGGAGAAAAGGTGACAATTCTTGATATCCGCACACCCGAAGAAACAGCCATAGCAGGCATAACCTATAAGAACTCCCTGAGAATACCTCTCAATGAACTGTTTAAGGAAGAAAATCTGAACAGGCTACCTGAGGATGGAAAAATTGTTATAGTATGCCATTCAGGCTTTCGCGGTGGCGCAGCAGCGGCTATTCTGAGGCTTATTGGCATCCAGAATGTAGTGGTTTTAGAGGGTGGCTTGATAGAATTTGTAAGGGCCTTAACCCCTTTAACAGCCCCCTGATAAGAAAACCAATATTCCCCGGGTCTCTGCATTTCCTCATTTTGTATTAAGTTTTATCATGCACAGTGATAGTATCAGAAAGGGTTCCCATGCCCACCTTTATACTCCTGCTCTATTGTCAATACAGGCCACACTAAGGGATCGCAGATAAATCTTTTTAGCATACTTTATATTCAGATTTCTTGTAATCCTTCTATTGGTGCATATTCTCTCTTCAGTACGGGTAGATTTCTCTTTATAAACTTAAGTCATCCTGTTCTTAAAAGATAGTATGATTGTAATAATGAGGGTGAGGAAAGTACGAATCGGCAATGGCTTAACAAAAGCCACCCAAATTGTTGTCCTCGGCACCTCTCCTTAAACCTGAAGGAAGGAGCCTGCATGTGTTATGATGCAATGAGGGGAGAGGGTAAAAAAATTATATCACAGAAAGTAGGTTACGGCAGACATTGGGCGGTAATAAGGGTGTAGGCATCTCAGAGGTGATAGTGTATAATATTTAGGATTAAGGCTGAAGACTTTTGGTGATAGGCTAAAGGCTTTTAGGTCAGACTATCTTCAAGTTTAAGGAGGCTACCATTGCATATAGGAGTTATTGGAACAGGTTATGTAGGTCTTGTAACAGGTGCATGCTTTGCAGAGTTTGGGGTCTATGTTACCTGCGTTGATAAAGACCAATCAAAGATTGAATCCTTAAAAAAGGGTATCGTTCCATTTTTTGAACCAGGGCTTGAAAGCCTTGTAAATAAAAATCTTAAAAATGGAAGGCTCAGATTTTCCACTGATATCGCTGATGCTGTAAAAGATAGCCTTGTGATATTCATTGCTGTTGGCACACCACCCAGGGGTGATGGCTCTGCAGACCTCAGTTATGTTGAGGAAGTGGCAAGACAGATAGCAAAGAATATGAATGGCTATAAGGTGATAGTGACAAAGAGCACGGTTCCTGTTGGTACCGGTGAGAGATTAAAAAAGATTATATCTGAAGCCCTTAATGAAAACCATCGCTTTGATATAGTATCAAACCCGGAATTCCTCAGGGAGGGGTCTGCAATAGAAGACTTCATGAGACCGAACAGGGTTGTCATAGGAGCAGAGAGCCCTGAGGCTATCGCTATTATGAGAGATCTCTACAGACCCCTTTATCTCATTGAAACACCTTTTGTGATAACAAATATTGAGACAGCTGAGTTGATAAAATATGCCTCCAATTCCTTTCTCGCTGTAAAGATATCATTTATAAATGAGATCGCCAATCTCTGTGAAAAGGTTGGTGCTGATGTGCATGTAGTTGCAAAGGCAATGGGGCTTGACCAGAGGATAGGTCCTAAATTTCTCCATCCGGGCCCTGGATATGGGGGGTCCTGCTTCCCAAAGGATACCCTTGCCCTCATACGGCTTGCTGAAGAACACGGAGAGGACCTGAACATTGTTAAGGCTGCTGTGAAGGTAAATCAGCTTCAGCGTGAAAGGATGGTCAGAAAAATCGTTTCTTCCCTTGGTGACCTTAAAGATAAAGTTATAGCAATCCTTGGCCTTTCTTTTAAACCCAATACCAATGATACAAGGGAGTCACCTTCCATCCATATAATCAATGAACTTAAAAAATCAGGTGCGGTAATCAGGGCCTATGACCCTGCTGCCATGAATGACATGAAGGTCCTTTTCCCTGACATAATATATGCTGAAGATCCCTATGATGCCTGTAGTGGTGCTGATGCACTGGTCATAATTACAGAATGGAATGAGTTCAGAAATCTTGAGCTGGAAAGGATAAAATCTCTGATGAAGGACAGGTATTTCTTTGACCTTAGAAATATCTATGAACCCAGCAAAGTAAAAGACCTTGGTTTTATATATCAATCTGTTGGAAGGAAGGTCTGATATGGATAATCTCTACAGCCTTGACATAAAGACCCTTAGTAATATGCTCCTCAAAAAGGAGATTAAGCCAGCAGAGCTTGTTGAGGATATTTATAAAAGGATACAGAAGGTAGAACCCTTAATAAGGGCTTATATTACCCTTACACCTGAGGAGGCAAAAAAGTCTGCAGAGGTAGCAGAAAGACTTATACTTGAGGAAAAGGCAACTACTCTTACAGGTATCCCCATTGCTGTGAAGGATAACATCTGTACGCTCGGGATAAAGACAACCTGTGCATCAAGGATACTTGAAAACTTTATACCACCCTATGAGAGTACTGTTACAGAAAGGCTCCTTAAGGCAGGGTATGTACTGACAGGCAAGACAAATATGGATGAATTCGCTATGGGCTCCTCAACAGAAAATTCAGCCTTCGGTGTTACAAGAAATCCCTGGGACCTTCAAAGGATCCCTGGTGGTAGCAGTGGTGGCTCAGCAGCAGCAGTCAGTGCCGATGAATGTATTGCTGCCCTTGGTTCTGATACAGGTGGTTCCATAAGACAGCCTGCAGCACTCTGCGGGGTTGTTGGGTTAAAACCAACATACGGGAGCATATCAAGATATGGCCTTGTCGCCTTTGCCTCATCCCTTGACCAGATAGGACCCATTACAAAGACTGTCTTTGACGCAGCCATCATTATGAATTTTATAGCAGGACATGACCCAAAGGATTCCACCTCTGCACCATATCCTCCAAGGGATTTTACGAAAGCCCTTGGTAGGGAGATAAAAAATTTAAAAATTGGCATCCCTGAAGAATACTTCATTGAAGGTACAGACAGGGAGGTAAAGGAGGCGGTCTTGAGGGCAGTAAGACTCCTCAATACCATGGGTGCTCCTGTAATAAATATCTCTCTACCCCATACAGGATACGCTGTTGCAACCTATTACATACTTGCTACTTCTGAGGCATCGTCAAACCTTGCAAGATACGATGGTGTTAAATATGGATTAAGGATAAATGGCAAAGACTTAATAGATACATACATGAAGACCCGCTCACAGGGCTTTGGAGATGAGGTTAAAAGAAGGATAATGCTTGGAACATATGCCCTATCATCAGGCTATTATGAGGCCTATTACAAAAAGGCACAGCAGGTAAGGACACTCATAAAAAGAGACTTTGAAGAGGCCTTCAGGTCAGTGGATGTAATAATAACTCCCACCTCCCCTACACCTGCCTTCAGGATAGGAGAAAAGGTCTCTGATCCGCTCCAGATGTATCTGAGCGATATCTTTACCATATCGGTAAATCTTGCAGGTGTGCCTGCCATATCAATCCCGTGCGGCTTCAGCTCAGAAGGACTTCCCATAGGGCTTCAGATAATAGGCAGGCCTTTTGATGAAGAAACCATCCTTCAGGTAGCCCATGCCTATGAACAGGCTACCGATTGGCATAAGAGAAGACCAGAGATTTGAAATGCAAAAGCTTGTTGAAAAACTGAGGACCTTTGCAAAAGAACGAGACTGGGAGCAGTTTCATTCACCAAAGAATCTTGCTATGGCCTTGAGTGTAGAGGTCTCAGAGATTGTTGAACTGTTCCAGTGGCTGACAGAGGAGGAAAGCTATAATCTCTCGCCAGAAAAACTCCAGAGACTCAAAGAAGAGATAGGAGATGTGGTCATATACCTTACAAAGCTATCTGATAAATTTGGCATTGACCCTGTAGAGGCGGCAATTAATAAGATTGAGATAAATGAAAAGAAATATCCAGCAGAAATGGTAAGAGGGAAGGCAAAGAAATATAATGAATACTGATTAAAGATCCTTTCTTAATTGTCTTTAAATCCTGCTTTTGCCGATACCTACTGTCAGGCTGCCAACCATAGTGCTAAAGTGCGACAGTGCGACAGATAGAGCAGCAGACCAGCAGAGCAGTAGTTTTTATTAAGGAATTTTTTAATTATTATTTAACTGCTGCGCTGCTGCTCTGTTGCTCTACTGCTCTATTAAGGTGTCGCGATAAAGCCTTTTCGGCATCCCCCGCCATTCCTATTGGTAGTTTAGGGTAAATAATGAAGGGGGTCCACTTTTATATTTTTATATGTTATCCTATCTTAAAGCAGACAGAAAGGAGAAAAATGTCTTACAAGGTCAGTGTAGTAATTGAAAAGGACGAGTATGGATATTATGCCTATTGTCCTGAACTTGAAGGATGTCAATCGCAGGGCGATTCTCTGAAAGAAGTAGCTGGTAGCCGCAAGCTTTAGCTTGCGTTTTTTGTATTTCCACCATTTATCGCAGGCTGGAAGCCTGCGGCTA
>CALJEL010000098.1 GCA_938074335.1 uncultured bacterium
CAGTAGAGCAGCAGTCCTTATTAAGGATATTTTATCATGCACTGTTGCTCTGTTTATTAGCTACTGCTCTGCTGCGCTGCCGCTCTGTTGCTCTAAGAAGACTTTGAGGCAGACTGCCAGTTTTCTAATGGTAAAATAGAGTATTTCCCTATTTGTTCCATATTCTTGTCAACACCCGCAAAGACCTTTCCTGTAGAGCATGTAGGGGCAATTCATGAATTGCCCTACTTCATATTATTCTTCAGCACTCCAAAGGTCTGCCTTATTAATTTATTAGCTACTGCTATTATCGCAAGTTTCTTGCTCTTGCCCTTCATTAACAACCTCTCATATAACTCCTTACAATCCTGTTAAATCTTAATGCTGACCTGTTAGGTTACGAAAGGATTGTTCTGAGGATATCTTTGTATCTCACAGGTTCAAAGCCAAAGTGTTTTTTGATTGTGTCAGGGTCAGTGATGTTGTCTTTTTTGAGGAGTTTTAGCTGGTCAAGAGTAGGTAGAGGTATGTCTATACCAAGTTTTTTAATTATTTTTCCTGCAGGCAGTCCTGTTTTAAGCAGCCACTGTGGGATATGGATTACAGGTTTTTTTATCCCCATTGCATCCATGAGTGTTTGTATTATCTCATTATATGTAAGGTGTTCAGGCCCTCCTATTTCAAATATCCTGTTTTTTACCTTCTGTTCTATAACTGCCCTTAGAAATACCCTGACCCAGTCCTCTATATAAAGAGGCTGGAATCTTGCCCTGCCATCACCAGGTACTGGTATGATAGGAAGATTTTTTATAAGAGTCATAAGTTTTTTTGTGAATCCATCCCATCTGCCTATTATAAGTGAAGGCCTGAAGATTATGTAGGGTATTCCTGAAGATATTACTATTTCCTCTGCCATTGCCTTTGTTTTTTCATAGGCGGTGTCTCCTTTAATGGATGCACCAAGTGCACTTTGATAAAAGAAAAGTTTTACTCCTGCCCTCAGAGCCTCATTAATGAGGTTTTCTGTACCATCAACATGAATCCTTTTGAAATCAGCAGGGCTTCCTTCCATTATGCCAACAAGGTGAACAACAGTATCCACTCCTTTGAGTGCATCTTTTAGTGAATCTCTATCAGTAATATCTCCAATATGAGGTTCAATGCCTTTTTCTTTCAGGCTGAGAGCCTTTTGCTGATCTCTTGCAAGACATCTAACAGAAAGGCCCTGCCTGAGCAGGGCCTCTAAAAGAGCTGTGCCTACAAAACCTGTTCCACCTGCGAGGAAGAGCATGTCTTCCTCACTCATGCTTTGTCTTGAAGCCAAGGATAGCGTAAAGGGGACAGTATCCTATAATGGATGTCACTATGAATATAATCCCTATTGCACCGAGTATCCACCATAGAGAGCCCTTGATTATCGCAAGCACTATGAAAATGAATCCCAGCACTACCCTCACTATCCTGTCCCAGTCTGCCATGTTTGTCTTCATAGAGTAAACCTCCTTTTATTAAGGATTATGCATTATTTTTATTATAACAAAGGCGATGATTATTTATCAGAATTTCAGGTTAAGTGCTAATGCCTTACTGCTTGCCTCTATCTCTCTATGAAGATTTCCTCCCTGGCTGTCCATTGTAACAATGGCAGGAAAGTCTTCAACTTCAAAAAACCACATCGCTTCTGCCATGCCGAATTCTTCAAGGAATCTAACATCAACTATTCTTTTTATTTTTTCAGCAAGGTATACTGCTGCACCTCCTGTTGCCTGTAGATAGACAGCTCCATAATGCCTCAGTGCCTCCTGAGTCCTTTCTCCCATTCCTCCTTTTCCTATAATTGCCTTTATTCCATAAAGGCCAATAAGTTCTGCTTCATAGGGTTCAAGCCTTGCACTTGTGGTAGGTCCTGCTGATATAACCTTTGAATTTCTTACTATCGGGCCTGAATGGTATATCACCGAGTTTTTGAGTTCAGGAATATCAGGTTTATTCTCCATGAGATATTTATGGACCCTATCCCTTGCAGTGATTATAAGACCATTTATAAGAACAGTCTCTCCTGCCCTCAGTGTGCGGACAGTTGATTCATTAAGAGGGGTGGTTAATCTCACCATATAAGCCTTCCCCTTCTAAGTGCCCAGCAGCTGAAGGTTATATCAACAAAATAGGAGGCAGGATGTCTGCTGGATACCCCTATCTTTACACCAAGGCATGTGTTTGTGCCACCAAGACCCATTACTCCGATGCCAAGGCTGTTTATATCCCTGAAAAGACTTGCTTCAAGTTCTTTTAAAAGGGGTTCGGGTGTATCTTCATTAAGCCTCCTTAAGAGCTGTGACTTTGATAAATAGGCAACATGTTCCCTGGAGCCGCCAATGGCTATACCGATTATGTAGGGTGGACATCCCTTCCCCTGTGCCTTGAGGACTGCGTCAATTACAGTTCTTTTAACTCCCTCGAGGTTTCTTTCTGCCCTTAAGTCCTCATCAGGCAGTTTATAAAAACAACCAATATTTTCTGATCCTCCACCCTTAAGAAGAAGCTCTATAACAAGATGCTCTTCTTCTGTTTCCTCAAGATGGATAACTGGAAAGTCCTTGCCTGTATTGTCTCCGGTATTTTTCTCTGTCAGGACATCGACAGAATTCGGTCTAAGTGGAATCTTTTCTGTTGCAATCCTTGTTGCCTCAAGGATGGTCTCCTTTATCCTTTCCTGACCAAGGCATCTTGGAACCTTTACATAAAAGACAGGTATGCCTGTGTCCTGACAGAGCGGTAGTTCTTTTTGCCTTGCCATTTTAATATTTTTAAGGATGATCCCGAGGTTTTCTCGTGCAGCGGGTTCTTTTTCTTTCTCAAAGGCAAGCTTGAGGCTCTCTTCCACATCCTTTGGAAGGGAGCTGGCAACTTTTCTGTATAACTCCACTATGCCATCTCTGAGTTTCAGCATTATTTTTTCTCAATCCTCTCTTTTATTGTCCTTACCCTTTCTTTGAATTCATTAACAAGTTTGTCAGCCTCTTCCTGAGAGCTTATAACCCTTGGTGTGACCATTACAAGGAGCTCTGTCTTTGTCTTTGTAACACTCGTTGAGCCAAAGAGCCAGCCTATAAGGGGGATATCACTGAGAAGGGGGATGCCTGATCTGCTATGCGTTGTCTGTTCTGATATGAGTCCTCCTATTACCAGGGTATGTCCATCCTTGACTATGCCAGTTGTATTTGCCCTTCTTGTTATGAATGAAGGGAATTCCTGGCCAGCAATCTTTGTGGGTGCGCCCGGGGCACTGTATTCCTGAGCTATCTTGAGTGTAACCTGGTTTTTATCACTAATATAAGGGGTGACTGTGAGGATTATACCTGCTGTCCTGTACTGAATCTGGCCCTGTGATACAAGGGTTGCTCCTCCTGTGGTTGATGGTTGCTGGACAAGGCCAGTGGCTACCGGTATCTCACTTCCCACCTCTATCTTTGCCTCTTTGTTGTCAAGGGCGAGTATGTGAGGACTTGCAAGGACATTCAGCTTGCTTTTTCCAGCAAGCATGGATATGAGGGCATTGAATCTCTCAGGATCAAGGATATTTGCAAAGACACCTGATGATACCACGGGCCTGAATTTTGTGAGGTCTATTGTTGCTGTATCTCCTGTCCCGGTTTGCTCAAAAAAGTTTGAGGGTTCTGTGGCAAATCCTCCCAGAATCCCTGCCCTGTTTCCTTCAATCCTTGTTGATCCTTTGGCAAGCCATTCAATACCAAACTGAAGTTTATCATCTAGTGTTACCTCGGCAATAAGGACCTCTATGAGGACCTGTTTTGGTGGTATATCAAGTTTTTTTAATGTCTCAAGTATCTCAAGATATGCCCTTGGTGTGCATTTAAATATTATTGCATTTATGTCCTCATAGGCTGTCATAACTATCTCACCTTCTATCTCGGCAGTCGATACCTCAGTAGTGGTTGAAGGTTTTTGACCTGGTTGCGCTGGCTGGGGTTGAGGAGGCCTTATGACAGGGGTTGTTGTTTTCCCTTTTTTCTCTCCATAAATAGTCTTCAGAACCTCTATTAGTTTTTTTGCCTCTCCATTTTCAACATAATAGACAAAGGTCTTTATACCTTCCCGGTCACCAATCGGTATGTCCAGTGCCTCAAGTATCTTCATGAATTTTACAACTGCATGGGGAGGAGCTGTGAGGATTAATAAGTTTGAGGGTTCATAGATTATGAGGTCTGCTCCCCTGGGGAGGAGACTTCTTAGGGTGTTTGCTGCATCTGATGCCTTTATATTTTCAAGGGGAATAATCTGGGTAACAAAGCCAGACTCTATCACGAGCTTTTTACCAAGTTCAACAGGTATGGGTTGCTGTTTTGCTGTATCAATTGGAACTATCCTGTAGACTGGTCCATCCTTTACAGCAGTAAGTCCGTTCATCTCAAGTATGGTCTGGAATATCTGCATCAGGTCACTCATAGGGAATTTTTTGTAGGACTGAATGGTCACCCTTCCAGAAATGCCAGGAGTAAGGACATAGTTTATGTTGAGTAGTTCACCTATCGTGGCTATTACTGTTTCAATGCTTGCATTATTAAAGTTCAGAACAATATATTTTTCCTCTGCCTTTTTTTCAATGGTTACAGCTGGTTCGGGTTTTTTAATCTCTGCTACCTCTGGCTGTTTCTGTGCTGGAGGTTCTGGAAGTATGAGCTCTTCCTGAACAGGAGGTGGCTCAGGAGGTCTTATCTCCTGTCTCCTGGCGCAGGAGGTAAGCAGAAGACCTGCCATGAATAATATCAGTGCCTTTTTGGTTCTATGGATAATTCCAGTGTCTGGTCTTTCCATCTGAGACTTACTCTCCTTTCTTTGATATCAGTGATAATTATATTGTCAACTCCCTCTCCTGCTCTCAGGGAGAGCATTTTTTTACCATCAATCTCTATATATGCCCTGTATGTGCCACCAGGCTCGAGTATAATGCCTTTAAGAACCATCTGGGGAGGTTGTTCAGGTGGGGAAGGGGGCGGAGGAGGGGCTATTGTGGTAAGGGGTTTTTCAGGCCTCTTTATTTCGTGAATCCCGAAGAGTCTCACAAGAGATTCCTTGATAGAAGGCTCCTTTAAGGGTTTTTTTTCTTGCCTGTTGTCCTTCTGTTTCTGAGGTTCGTGGATTGTTTCTGGTCTATAGTCTGATCTTAAGGGATCATAGATAAAGGCATATGTATAAAATCTCTCAACGCTGAGAATAAATGTGAGAAGACCTGATATTGCTATGAATGTCTTCAGTCTTTTCATAGGCTTCTGAGACCCGCTATCTCCATAATGAGTCTGAGTTCTTCGGATTCTTGGCCTGATGATTGAGTAAGCACAATCTTTGGCATAAATATAGCCCTTTCTGATGCATAGAGTCTCCTTAAAAATTCTGCCATATCTCCTGCCTCACCCTTTGCCTCAATATAAAGGACCACACCTTCATGATAGGTATACTTTATCACAGGAGCGGGTCTTACTGAAAGAATCTCTATGCCAGAAGACTTTGCCGTCTCTATAACGAATGACTGCAGTTTTGACAGGGCACCTGTTGTGGAAGGACTGTCAAGAAGTTTAATCTTTCTGTCTCTAATGGCTACTGATTCTTCAATTAACGATCTTTTTTTGAGCTTTTCAATCCTGTTTTTAAGCACCTCACTCTGCTCGATTAATTCTGTCCGCCTGTCTTCAATATAGTTATGAACTATAATTGCTATAATTAATCCAAGAGTTATAAAGAGTATCTTTCGCCTCATCTTATCTCCATCTTGAATTTGAAGATTTCCCTGCCTTCTTTTACTGTTATGGCTCCGGAATAGGTGATGTTTTTAAAAAGACCTGACTGCTCCAGTGCTGAAAGCACAGAGGATGATCTTGAGCTGTTTCCTTCTATCTCAATGCTTCCATTCTGAACATCAAAGTTTATGGCTGTAAGGACTGTGTCAGAAGGCATTTTCCTGCTTAATTCTGCAAGCACTGTAAATGCCCCCTTTTTAAAATCAGAATATCGGCTTATGAGCCTGGACCGCTCTTCCTCCGGGTTGCTTCCTTTATCTTCCTTTATTGTCTCCATGAGCTGAGTGAGTCTATTAAAACTTCTGTAATCCTTATAGTAAGCAATAACATCAGTTAGAAGAAAGAGTATAACCGAAGCACCAAAGAAAAGCCCTGCTACCTTGAGTCTTTTATCCTTTAAGGGTAATAGTTCTTCATGTAAAAAGTTAAATCCCCTTTTCTCACTCAGGGATTTTGCAATGAGGGCTGTCCTGTTTATATCTATCCTTGAATAGTTTTTAAAGGCTTTATTGACAGTATCATCAGAATGCCCATCTGGTGCCTTGATAAGATACCCTGGTATTGCCGGGTCTTCATAGCCAAAGGGATATTCTATCTCCTCATCTTTTGATATGAGCCTTATATGTTTTATCTCTGAATCCAGCAGGCAGGCAAGATAGGTATATTCACCATCCCTTTCTGCAATAATGGCCCTTCCCCTGTTTTTCACTGTAAATTCAGAGAGCACTGTCATAAAGGTAGATTTAATCCCTGCGATGGGTATCCCTGTATCAGAGAAAGGCTCGATTATATTAAGAAGATGCTGGTTCCGGATGGAGAGGGTGAGAACTGATGAACCCTCTTTTTTCTTTTTCAGGATTAAAAAATCATATTTATATTCCTCAAGTGGCAGGGGAAGTCTCTTTTCCAGCTCAAAGGGAAGGGCTGTTTTGATTTCCTTTTCCTCTGTCAGTGGTAGTTCGATAATATGATGGTTGAATCTGTAAAAGGGAAGGCCAAGGACTATATAGTTTATTCTGTGTTCTTTTTTTAGTTCCTCTATAAGAGAGGAGAGGTTTTCAGGGGTTGTTGCTCCCTTTTTAATCTCTTTAAATAAGAGAGGGAAACCAAAGGGATTTCCTGTGACAGGATAGAGTGGTGATGTCAATTTTTTATAAAGGCCATAATTGATCTCTTTTTGCCTTATCTCTATGGCGAGTATCTTCATATCAGCAGGTGCCTCCATAAATACCCAGAAATTCAGGCTCCGAGCGTGCCCTCCTGTCTGACCTGTAGGTTTTTTGTTCTGACCAGTATAGTGTCTTCACAATAAATCCCTTTTTTGCAGGAACCCTTTGTATCACTGCTGTTAGCTTTTCTCCTGAGACTTTTTCTTTTATCTCTATCCTGAATGTATTTGATGATGTTGCCCTGAAAAGGCCTGTCAGATGAGGTGGAATTGCCCTGTATCCCCTCAGGCTATTCCTCTGTGAGATTATGGTCTCTGAATCTATACTTAGTCCCAGTATCTCCATCACTTCCTTTGATACTGTATTTATATTTAATCTTCCATCACCAAAGGTGGTGATAAGGTCCTTTATGCCCTTTCTTTCCTCTGAACCATAAAGATAATCCCTGCTGAAATCCTTTATCAGGATAAGTTCTTCAGGCACACTGAGAGGCATGTTCTTTGGTCTGTAAGGTATCTCAAGGGATTCATAGTATTCCTTTTCTGCTCCAGATGGTCTGCGCAGTTCGTCAGGGTCTATCCAGTCTCTTAAAGAGTCAATTATTGTCTGGATTTTATCATCAGGTACATTGGCATATTTAAGAAGTCTCCTCAGATTGATATCATTTAACATATTGATATTCAATTTGCTTTCCTCATCTATTATCATTATATCAAGCATGATCCCGAAGTATTCCTTTTCCTGCGGGAATGGGTCTCTGTCATCAAGATGAAGGAGCCCCCTGTCATCCAGGTAATCAACAACAGGGTCTTTATCCTGAGCAATATAGGCTATTGCTTCATTGAAGGCTGAGAGCATTGCATAACGAACAGAGGTTTCTTCTTTCAGATTCTTTACACTCATGAGTCCGAATCTTGTGGAATAGGAAAGATTAAGCCCCAGTATCATCAATATGATGATTACAAAAAGCACCAGTATAAGGGCAATACCCTGCTCGTTTCTAAACCTCTTCACCATATCACTCTATATCCTGCTGGGTGACCCTGAGGACCTCTTCTGCTGTGGTTATTCCCTTTGTAACCTTTTCAATACCATCCTGTCTCAGGGTCTTCATACCAAGGCTGATCGCCTTTTCCCTCAGCTCCCTTGAGGTTGCCTTTGCCATGATCATATTTCTAATATCATCATTTACCAGAAGGAGCTCAAATATTCCTATCCTTCCTCTGTATCCTGTATTTGAGCATTTTTCACAACCTTCACCCCTCCAGAGGATATCCTGATTGATTCTCAGCTCTCTTTTCAGCTCCTCTGGTACCCTGTATTCTACCCTGCAGGAATTGCATATCCTCCTTACAAGCCTCTGGGCAACAACGCCTATGAGGGTAGATGAGACAAGATAGTTTTCCACTCCCATATCCATGAGCCTTGTCATTGCCCCTGGTGCATCATTTGTGTGAAGGGTGCTGAATATGAGGTGTCCGGTAAGTGCTGCATGTATTGCTATCCCTGCTGTCTCAAGGTCTCTTATTTCACCAACCATTATCACATCGGGGTCCTGTCTCACTATATGCCTGAGACCACTTGCAAAGGTCAATCCTATCTTGGGCTTAACCTGTATCTGATTTATTCCCTTCATCAGGTATTCCACGGGTTCCTCTATGGTGATTATCTTTTTATCTGGAGAGTTTATCCTGTCCAGGGAGGCATAGAGGGTGGTGGTCTTACCGCTTCCAGTGGGTCCTGTGATAAGTATCATACCGTAGGGTTTGTGTATCAGAGATTCATATTTTTTCAGTGTCTCTGGATCCATACCGAGCTCCTCAAGTGTGAGGAAGGAGGTCTCTTTGTCAAGAAGTCTCATCACTATACTTTCACCATAGACAGTAGGGATAGTGGAGACCCTTATATCGATAGGCCTTCCTCCATAGGTGCCCTTTATCCTTCCATCCTGAGGAAGCCTTCTTTCAGCGATATTCATCTGACTTAAGAGCTTTATCCTTGAGGTTATGGCAGGCTGCATCTTTCTTGGAAGGAATTCCCTGTCATAGAGTATGCCATCTATCCTGTAACGAACCCTGACACGGGTCTCTTCTGGTTCTATATGTATATCACTTGCCCTCTGATTAACTGCATTCTCTATAAGGACATCAACAAGTCTTATCACACCCTTTTCCTGGGCCATCCCTTTTAGATGATTGACCTCTTCAGGTACCTCTTCAGCAATCTCCTCAACATCCACCATTATCTCTCTTACTGTGGTCTCTTTTATCCTCGAGAGCCTTTCAAGATACTCATTAATCGCATATTTACTTGCAATGCAGGGTTCTATAACACAATCAAGGGATGCCTTAAGGCTATCAATGACCTCTACATCTTCCGGGTCAGCCATGGCAATCTTAAGCCTTCCATCTTCAAGGTGGAGAGGGACTATCAGATTGTTTTTCATGAACTCAAGGGAGAGTTCTACGGGCGGGGTTTCGGGAAAAGAGTTCCTGTCAACAAAGGGTATGCCCAGTTTTCTTGAAAGCCCCTTAAGGACAGTTTCTTCAGGCACACCCATCTCAATGAGGATCTCTCCGAGCTTTTTATCAGGGGCTTCTGTTTGCAGCTCAAGTGCCCTTGAAAGGACCTCTTCTGATATAAATCCCTCCCTTAGAAGGAGCTTACCAAAGTCTATGTCTTTTTTTGTCTTCATGACCGTTATCCTGATTATTAATGTGTGATTTAATTAACTCATTACGGATTTACCATCACAGATTATTGTGGCACCTTTGGCATGGTGCCAAAGAGATATTTAAAGTCTTCATCTTCAAATCTTACACCACCACCAATAAAAGGACCCCTCCATCTGGAATTAAAGATATTGTCATATCCTGCTGTGAGGAAGAAGTTTTTAAATATAATATATTCAGCAGCTGCCCTCACATGGGGAGATTTTGCTCCTGCCTCGTCTCCTCCAAAGTCCCAGGCATCTAAGGACAGTCTTAGTTTATCGTCCATGAAGAACTGGTCTACACCCACTCCAAAGGTACTCTCTGTAAGGCCAAATCTCAGGGCAGTGTTCTTGAATCGTCTTGCAAACTGGGCGGTGAATTCAATCTTCTTTTCTATCTCTTCTTTTGTTGTTCGGGTGGTTGTCCCATTTACAATTGTGACAGTCTCTGTTGTGGTAACCTTTCCAATAGGGTCACTCACAATACCGAGTATATAGTATTTTTCAGGCGCGGGCTGTAATTGAATATTGAAATATCCCTTTGTATCCTTTGGCTTAAATAAATAATCTCCCTGGAATGTGATGAATGTGCGAAATCGCTCAATTCTGGTGATTGTCCTGTTAACACCCTCTGCTGCCTTGTTAAGGCTTTCATAGAGGCGCTCATCCTTCATGAGCTTCCCCAGTGTGCCTTTACCTTCCTGTATATCAGATGTGAGCCTGTTTAATTGCTCTGTAGTTTCTTTGAGATTTGACCGATTTTCCTCTATCATTGACTTAAGCTCCTTTGTGGTATTTTTGAGCTCATCCATTACCTCGGGTGCCTTTGCTATTGCCTTTTTCAATTGCTCCCTGTTTTCATCAATCATCCCTTTTAATGAATCTGCAAGGTCTTCAAGTTTTGCCATCAGTTTTTCAAGCCTTTTATCATTTCTCGATATAGCGTCCCTGAGATTGGCAGTTATATCTCTTAGATTCATAATTGATTCCTTTAATGCCCTTTTTGATTCCTCGTTTCCTAAGAACTCATTGACTAAAGATACAAATTTATCCACATTCTCAGAGAGGCTTGAAAGTTTTCTTAGCATTTCATCCATATCAGCCATCTCTTCCACATTCCTTATGGTATCACCATCTTTGAGATATACACGCTCCTTCCCTGGTTTTATCTCAAGGTATCTATCGCCAAGAAGACCTGTTGACCTGATATATGCGACGGAGTCCACAGGTATATTGATACCTTCATTGATCCCCATTGTTATCCTTGCCATGTTATCAGATAGTTCTATCTTTTTTATCTTTCCCACTGTAACCCCGGCAATCCTTACCTGAGATTTGTCATCAAGGTTTGCAATATTTCTGAAATAGACATAAAGTATATATTCCTTCTTCTTGTAAAGCCACTCAAAACCACCTATCCTGAAGGTAAAGAAGGCGATTATAAGAAGGACAATCAGGGTAAAGACTCCAACCTTAAATTCAGCAGATCTATTCATCAGTCACCCCTTCTATCTTTATCGGACCTTTTGCACTCCCTGTGATGAACTGTCTTACTACAGGATTTGAGGTGTTCTTTATCTCATCAGGTGTTCCTGTCTCTATTATCTGTCCTTCATAAAGCATGGCTATCCGGTCAGCTATCTTATAGGCACTATGCATATCATGTGTAATTGCTACAGAGGTGACATTGAGCTTTTTTTTCAGGTCCACTATCAGGTCATTTATTGCATCTGCCATTATGGGATCAAGACCGGTGGTTGGTTCATCATAAAGGAGTATCTCGGGATCATGGGCTATTGCCCTTGCAAGACCAACCCTTTTACGCATGCCTCCTGATAGCTCTGCTGGCATGAGGTCCTCTACGCCTACAAGACCAACGAGTCTCAGCTTTTCAATTGCTATCTCCTTGGCTTTTTTTTCGCTTATACCCCTGTGTCTTATCAAAAAAAAACTTACATTCTCCCACACCCTGAGAGAATCAAAGAGGGCTGCTCCTTGAAAGAGCATGCCGAACTTCTTTCTCACTTTATAAAGATCCTTTTCATTTAATTTTGTTACATCAAGTCCCTCTATGAATACAGAGCCTTTATCAGGCCTGAGCAAACCTATTATATGTTTAATAAGCACGCTTTTACCAGACCCGCTTCCTCCTATTATCACCATGCTTTCACCTTTCTGGATTGAGAGATCAACTCCTTGAAGGACCTTTTTTTGACCGAAGGATTTATAGAGTTCTTTAATCTCTATCATCAGAACAGCCAGGCTGAAAGGAAGTAATCACTCACAAGTATGGTCATTGATGCTAATACCACTGCCTGGGTGGTTGCCTTTCCCACTCCTTCAGCCCCTCCTTGAGTATAGAAGCCTTTATAACAGCAAATGAGGGCCATGGAGGCCCCGAAGAATGCTGCCTTGATAAGGCCATTGTAGAAATCACCAAGCTCAAGATAGTCCCAGACCTTCCTCCAGTAAAGGCTTGAACTCATCTTATAAATCCCCGCAGTTACTATAAAACCGCCATTTATTCCAATTATATCTGATAGCACTGTAAGTGCTGGTAACATGAATAATCCGGCAAGAAACCTTGGTATAACAAGGTATTTAAGGGGATTCGTTGCGAGGGTCTCAAGGGCATCTATCTGCTCTGTTACCCTCATTGTGCCGATCTCAGCTGCTATGGCAGCACCAGCCCTTCCTGTTACAATGAGTCCTGTAAGCACCGGTCCGAGCTCCCTTGTCATAGAAAGTGCTACAACAGAACCAACCATGGACTCTGCACCAAATCTCTTGAATCCCGTATAGGTTTGAAGTGCAAAGACCATCCCGGTAAATATGGAGGTGATAAATACAACAGGGAAGGATCTTACACCTATGGAGAGCATCTGAAGGATTATGAGTTTTGCATCAAAAGGTATTGTGAAGAGCTGTCTGAGGGTTCTTGCTGTGAAAAGAACAATACCTCCTGCCTCCAGTATAAAAAAGGAGACAAGCCTTCCAAGTCTTTCAATGTATTTTTTAATCATCTTTTAAAAACTCTTTTTTGCCAAGACCACCAAAGGTTGTAATTACCTCATAGGGGATTGTTCCTGCCCAGGAAGCAATATCCTTTGCTGTTATTGCTTCATCTCCTTGATAACCGAGCAGGGTTACTTCCTTATCAGGTTTATCCACCTCCTTAAGTATATCTGTAAGGTCAATCATTGTCAGGTCCATACATACCCGTCCGATTACGGGTGTCTTTTTCCCCATATACAGGACATATCCATTATTTGAAAGACTCCTCATAATTCCATCAGCATATCCAGCAGATATAATACCAATAAGGCTTTTCCTTTTTGTAATAAAGGTGCCGCCATAGCTTACAGGAGTTCCTGGAGGAGCCTCCCTTATGCTGAGGATCTCTGTAGTCACCTTCATGGCTGGTTTCAGTTCACTATCCTGAAGTCTGCCTGGAAGATAACCATAAAGCATGAGTCCAGGTCTTACTGCAGAAAACCATGCCTCTGGAAGGCTTACCGAGGCTGCACTATTTGCCATATGGCAGAGGGGTGGGGCAAGTTCTTCCTTTATTTCTGAGAGCACCTTTTTAAATATCTCAATCTGTGTTCTTGCTGATTCTTTATTGCCAAGCTCTGCCTCACTGAAATGGCTCATAATACCCTCGGTGTTGATGGACTTCAGCTCTCTTATCCTTTTAATAACAGTTACAACCTCATCAGGACTGAATCCTAATCTTCCCATACCTGTGTCAATCTTTATATGGATCTTGAGGGATGGTGAAGAGGGCTTCAATATCCTTGAAAGGGTATCAAGGGTCTTTCTGTTGTGCAGTACCACCCTCAGGTCGTATCTAAGGAATTTCCTGGGGTCTGGCTCATCAAAAAGGACAATTATAGGGGTCCTTATACCTGCTTCCCTTAAGGCAATGGCCTCATCAGTGTAGGCTGTTGCAAGCATATCAATGCCAGAGTCCTCAAGTGCCCTTGATACCTCCATAGCACCATGGCCATAGGCATCAGCCTTTACAACCCCTATAATCTTTACATGAGAAGGAAGCCTTTTTCTCAGGGTATTGAAGTTATTCTTTATTGCCTTGAGATCAATACTTACCCTGAGATGCCTGTTCACTCCTTCTTTTCCCCTTGCTGTGGTGGTTCTACAGGCTTTTTTGGAGTTACATCTATCTCCTCTGGCTCTGACATACCCTTTTTGAAATTCCTTATGGCCTGACCTATTCCCTTGCCAAGTTCAGGAAGCCTTGATGCCCCGAAGAGAACCATCACAATTATAAGGATTATTATCAGCTCCTGCATTCCAAGACCAAACATTTTTTTTACCTCCTTTTCTGGACTTTATTAATTATACCCTTTTTAATTGAAGATTTGAAATTTCTTTTATCCTCCCCTATTTTGCCGATACCCTACTGGCAGGCTGCCTCAAAGTAGTTCGACAGTGCAACCGCCTTTTTGATCTACAATTCCTTCACCTACGAGGTGACCATTTAAAATATATTTCTACCGGCAGATTACAGATCTTAAAGACCAAAAACATCTGACGATTTTTGGGAGACCCCTTCTGCCCTTTCTTTATCCTCTGGTGTATTGATATTTATAAATGATAAACCCTCTGGATCAATTACCTTAATCCGCGACTCTTCTATGTAAAATGTCCTTATATCATTTATAAATTCTCTCATATTACATTTTTTTTGATCAAGCCATTTTTTTATTTCAGGCATAAGACTTTTTGAATAGGCACCAAGTAATGGCTGTGGCCTTTCATTAAAGATGGGAATCACGGCGTTATAATTTTTAAACCTTTCAGATGCCTCGTCCTTTATCAATCTCACAATCTCAGGATTTATAAAAGGCATATCACAGGCACTCACAAGGATATCATCAACTGAATTAAAAAGTGCAGTATATATTCCAGTAAGGGGACATCTGAAATCAATAAGGTCTCCATACATGGGAATGCCCAGATAAAAATAGGCATCTGGCCTATTGGTGACTATAATTATCCTTTCAAGAATATTCAGGGAATCCATTACCCTCTCAATCAGTCTTTTCCCTTTGAATTCTATCAGACCTTTGAGGATAGGGTATCTCCTGTTTGAACCTCCTGCAAGGATAACACCTGTCATCTTTATATCTTCTCCTTGAATATCTTCAATCTATAAAAGGCCTCTCTCTCTCTTTCAGCGATGTAGTTTTCGATCTCCCTTATCTTTTTATTAAGATCAGGCAGAATCCTTTCCTCAAGAACTCTTATCCTTCTTGTGGTCTTGAGGATCTCCTCGGCAAATCTTTTTATCTTGCTTTCAAAATTAGCTATCTCAAGCATTGCCTCCACTATAGTTTCAAAGCCCTGAATGGCTTCATTAAGATGGTCTGTAATAGAGATATAGTCACAGGGTCTTTCATCAGGTCTCTTAACAGGAGATTCTGTATATGATACATCTTTATATCTTAAGCCCCAGAGACTCTTTTCTCTGATCTCCACAGAGAGGGTCTTTTCTGTTACAAGAGAAAGCGAGTCTATGAACTCCTTACCCTCATGACCTTTGCTTAAGGATAGTTGTGTCATTGCATTACCATAGAGCCCTCTTATCTCTTCTCTTGATCTCAGGAGGGGTATGGCGGTCTCAAGAAATTCCCTCATAAGGGCCTGGCGCCTTGCCTTGAGGATAGAGATACTATTTTTTACAGAGCCTGCCTTTTCTCTTAATATCAGGAGATTTGTTCTTGTTGGATGTATTATGGCCATGTCTTATCTCTATATCACCAGTAATCTTATTGAACATTATCAAGCTCCAGTCCCTGTCTCTCTGTTATCTCCCTGTAGATGAAGGGTTTTGTAGAAGAAGGAACAGCCTCGTCATTGTAGAGCTCTTCAAGATCCTGAATCTTCATATCCTTTAAGAATTCTACCACAATACTGAGGGGTGTGTAGAAGTTTCTTATCAGGGCATATCTTATAGAGTATCTTGTTGTCCATCTGGGATGTATTGCAATTGCCTGTATTACATTTGGTGGTGTTGTCTCACTGTTAATAAGCCTTAGGACATCTCCTTCCCTGAGCATGGGGTTTTCAAGACAGGTATTTATCAGGCCTGAGACCTCTTTACCGCCCTTTGCCTTTTCAAGGATGTATTGGACAACTGTTCCGCTTGAGCGTTTCGCAAGGGTTATGCGATTGCCAATTGGCAGGGAAGGAATCTTTTCTTTTAATATCTGTTCAACCTTTTGCCTGATATTTATATGGATTTTTTGATTTTTTGTTAGGTCTGCAAGGTCAAAGAGCCTCAGGAATTTTAATAATGAAAGGGTTACCCTTTGAGGTGTCTTTGGGTTTTTACACAGGGCAAGCTTCAACCTGTAACTATCCTTAAATCTCACTGAACTGGCAAGTATCCCAAGGGCTTCAGGAGGTGTGTTTCTGTTTTCTGCTATGTAAAGGGCCATCTCCTCGGTGAGGTCCTTGTGCAGGATGATTTCATTGAATTTTTCTGCCCCTGTCTCCCTCAGGATATTCCATAAATCTTCCATAATTAATTTTAGCAGATTGAGGATTTCCTGCGACAGGTAGCTTACAGACTGCCAGTTTTCTAATGGCAAAATAGAGCCGTGCACCTACTATTGAAATTGTTGCATCTGAAAGGGTATTATGCCCTCTAAATCCATAGTGCTACAGCACACCTGACGGTGAAGTGAGTTAGGGATTAGTGAATTAGTGAATTAGTGAATTAGTGAATTAGAAAATACTAACTCACTAACTCACTTGCATACTAACTCACTATTTTAGCTCTGTCGCACTGTCGCACTATCGTACTATTTTTGGGCATCTTTAGACCATATCCTTATCCTTTTGTACCATAATCCCTAAACTGCCGATAGGAATGGCGGGGGATGCCAAAAGGCTTTATCGCGACACCTATAATTAAAACTGTTTGAACTGTTTAAACCGTTTGAACCGTTCTAATAAAGGCTTTGAGGCATACCCCGCCATTAGAGCACGGGGTGAAGACAAGCTTCACCCCGTGAACCCCGATGAAAATGCATTTCTATCAGCAAATTGAGGACCATAATCCGAGATGAACCAAAAATTTTTTTATTTCAGTTATAATATCTTTTATGTCAGGTATGACGATTTCGGAGAAGATACTGGCTGCACACTGCGGAAAGGATAGGGTCTATCCTGGAGACCTTATCTATGCAAGGCTTGATCTGATCCTTGCTAATGATATTACCGCACCCATTGCAATAAAAGAATTTCAGAAGATAGGTGCAAGGGATGTCTTTGACCGTCAGAGGATTGCCTTTATACCTGATCACTTTACTCCGCAGAAGGATATAAAGGCAGCAGAGCAGTGTAAACTCCTCAGGGATTTTTCAAGGCATTATAATCTCGGTCTTTATTTTGAGGTTGGCAGGATGGGTATAGAGCATGCCCTTCTTCCAGAACAGGGTCTTGTTGTACCGGGAGATCTTGTAATAGGTGCTGATAGCCATACCTGTACCTATGGAGCCCTTGGTGCCTTTGCAACAGGTGTTGGCTCCACTGATGTGGCTGCTGCCATGGCAACTGGTGAATGCTGGTTCAAGGTGCCTGAATCAATGAAGTTTATTTTTTATGGTGGTTTAAAAAAATGGGTTGGCGGTAAAGACCTGATACTCCATGTGATAGGTGATATAGGTGTGGATGGAGCTCTTTACAGGGCAATGGAGTTTGAGGGAGAGACCATAAGGAGTCTTCCAATGCATGGAAGGCTTACCATGTGCAATATGGCAATTGAGGCTGGTGGCAAAACAGGTATCATAGTGCCTGATGAGATAACAGAGGAATATGTCAGGCCGAGGGCAAAAAGGCCTTATAAATTTTATACCTCTGACCCTGATGCCTCTTATGTAGAGACAAGGGAATATGATGCTTCCAAGATAGAACCACTTGTTGCATGTCCCCATCTACCATCAAATATAAAACCTGCCAGGGAGCTCACTCACATAACAATTAACCAGGTGGTTATCGGCTCCTGTACAAACGGAAGGCTTGAGGACCTTAGAGAGGCGGCAATGGTAATCAAGGGAAGAAAGGTGCATCCTGATGTAAGGATGATAGTTATCCCTGCTACCCAGCAGATATATAAAGAGGCAATGAAAGAAGGTCTTCTTGAGATATTCATTGAGGCAGAGGCAGTTGTCTCAACACCTACATGCGGTCCATGCCTTGGTGGCCATATGGGAATCCTTGCTAAAGGCGAGCGTGCACTTGCCACAACAAACAGGAATTTTGTCGGAAGGATGGGACATCCTGAAAGCGAGGTCTATCTAAGTAATCCTGCCGTAGCTGCTGCAAGTGCTGTGCTTGGAAGGATAGGACTACCTGAGGAACTGGGATTGAGATAAGTTTTTATAACTTCTCTGAAGGCAGAAGGGTCTTTATTTTTTTACTCAATTTAAGCCAGAGATATGCACCTGTGCCAACAAATGTAAAGGCAAGGATGTGTTTTACAATCAGGGCAGGGACCTGTTCCCTGCCAGCTGCATTCGCCCATTCAAAGTCTTTATAAAAGATTGTCCTTGGAACTCCTCCAATCAGTATCCAGTAAAGAGAAAATTTTGCAAGACCTGTTATGCCCTTGTAGAGCTCAAGGAAATAGGGAAGGGTATGGGTGTTTCTGTGCTTTTCATACCTCTTGGCCACGATCCACATGGTCACTCCGCTTGCAGCAAGAAGGGCTGTTGCCACATCATGAAAATAATTATTGAGCATAATCAACACACCAAGCTCAGGACTCATGATAGTTATTATAAAAGATTTCCCTTTCTTCTTTCCCTGGCATACTGCCTGAAGGCCCTTCCCTGGGGATACTGTATCATCCATGAGGTTATATGGCTCATTGGAAAACCCTTCCAGGATATCTGGAATATCCTTGAGAATATCCTTGGCAGTGTAAAGAGCCTTGCCCTGAGGTCAATAAGGAGTTCTTCTCTCTCCTCAGGACTCATCGAGGGATGTTCATAAACAGCATGATTGCCATCAAAAAAGTCCCACTCAAGTCCCGGTATAAGATACTCCTTATACTGCTCATAAAGCTCTGTTCCGGGAAAGGGTGTTGTCATAACAGGATGGGCAGATACCATGAGCTCGTCACAGAGTTTTAATATTCCTTCAAAATCCTCTCTTATGTCCTGCCTTCCACCCACCATTATAAAAAGCATTACCTCTATACCGTGGTCACGAATCTTTTTTATGGCATCCCTTCTTTTTTTTGCCTGTTTTGAGGTTGCCCTGTATTCTTCAAGACTTCTCAGATTGTTTGATTCCCATCCCACAAGCACAGCTGTAAGTCCTGCCTGACGGGCATATTTAAGAAGCTCATCTGCCCTTGGGTGCTCCACTGACACAAGGTCTCCTGAACCAAACCACCATTTTCCTTTGATGGTCTTTGCCATTTCCCTGTATAGCTCAATGGTGTGAGCTATATTCACTCCCCATATATTGTCATCAATCCCCCAGAAGAGCCTCCATTTGCTCTGGGCGACCTCTTCAATCACCTCATCAATTGGCCTTACCCTGACCCTGCCACCAAAAAATTTATGGACAGAGCAAAAGGTGCACCTGTGAGGACATCCCCTTGATGTCTGGAAATACCCGTATACATATCTTGTCTTCCAGAGATTTGTCACAGGTCTCGGGAGACCTTTGAGTTCTGGAAAACCTCCATTATAAACGGGTCTTAGGGTATTTTTTTCAGCATCCTTTAATAATTCTTCCCATATGTTTTCTGCCTCACCAAGGACAACGGCATCTGCATGGGGCCTTGCCTCTTCAGGAAGTGCCGTTACATGGATACCTCCAAGAACCACCTTTTTACCCCTCTGTCTCAGGCTGTCAGCCATCCTGTAAACCCAGGGTGCCTGGGGTGTGAGAACCGTGAAGCCAATCAGGTCAGAATCTATCCTATCAGGATTAAAGGTCTCTTTGTTTGCATCAATAAGCTCAATCTCTATATCTGGCCTGACCTTATAAGTGAGACCTGTAAGGTATTCAAGAACAGGTGGTGCTATTGGTAGACCTTTTGATTTCTGCCCGGCCTTTCCAAAGGGTGGAGAGACAAGGGTGATCTTCATGAAGGGGATATTACTCCAGTCTTACTTTCAATTATTTCAAGAACCTTATTTTTTATCTCTTGAGGAGCAATCAATGCCCCTCCTGGTCTTCCGTAAAAGAAGACATCACTGTCCTTTGCAGAGAGTTTTACATCCTCAATCATCTGACCTGCATTCAACTCCACCACAAGGAATTTCTTGGTTTTTTCAGAAATCTCTTTTAACCTTTCCTCAGGAAAGGGCCAGAGTGTGATGGGTCTCAGGAGTCCTGCCTTTATGCCTGATCTTCTCAGCTCTCTAATGGCAGAGATGCATACCCTTGCAGCAATACCAAAGGCAACAAGTATAATCTCTGCATCCTCTGTCATGAACTCTTCAAACCTGACCTCTTTTTCCTTCATCCTTCTGTATTTTGCCTGGAGGATATAATTCCTTTTTTCAAGCTCTCCCTCACCCATGTAAAGAGATTTAATTACATTAGGTTTTCTTCCCTTAGCTCCTGTTACAGCCCATGTCTTTGGAGGCAGGTTTTCTGGAGCAACATAGGGTTTCTGATAAAGGGGTTCCATCATCTGGCCGATTACACCATCTCCGAGAATCATAACAGGATTCCTGTATTCATCAGCCTTATCAAAGGCAAGCATTGTGAGGTCCCAGAGTTCCTGAACACTGTAGGGAGCAAATACGAGGAGTCTGTAATCACCGTGACCTCCTCCTTTTACTGCCTGAAAATAATCAGCCTGACTTCCAGATATGTTTCCAAGGCCAGGACCACCTCTTTGCATATTCACTATTACTGCGGGGAGTTCTGCACCAGCAAGATAAGAGATGCCTTCCTGTTTGAGACTTATCCCGGGACTTGAAGAAGAGGTCATTGCCCTTGCACCAGCTGCTGAGGCTCCATAGACCATATTTATTGCTGCAAGCTCACTCTCAGCCTGTATAAAGACACCACCCACCTCAGGCATCCTCCAGGACATATATTCTGGAATCTCATTCTGTGGTGTGATAGGATAACCAGCATAGAATCTGCAGCCTGCCTGGATAGCAGCCTCTGCGCAGGCCTCATTACCTTTCATTAATACCCTTTTCATGACTTAAAATTATAACACTTCAGTGGGTATTTACACCATAGTTTAAATATGTTATGCTTTTTTATGCTTCAGAGGTATGAAAATTCTACAGTCTGGAAGCTACTCTTTCTGCTGAAGAAAAATGGAGAGATGTCCATAGAGGAGATGAGCAGTGCCTTGAATATAACCCCTATCGGTGTCAGACAGCATATTCTGAATCTTGAAAGGAATGGCTTTATATCTTATAAGGTAAGGCGGAAGGGTGTTGGCAGGCCAGGGTATATCTACAGTCTTACCACCAAGGCAGAGGAATTCTTTCCCAATAACTATAGAAATTTTATCCTTGAGGTGCTTAAGGACATTGAAGAAAGTGATGGGAGGGAGAGGATTGACAGACTTTTTAAAAAGAGAAGGGAGAGGCTTTTAAGACGCTTTTCATCCATCATAGGTAATGTAAAAAATTTCAAGAACAGGTTAGCCCTGTTTGTGGGTTCGCTCAGGGAGGAAGGTTATATTGTTGAGCTTAATGAAAGATCTAATGAAATAGAAATGATTCAGTTTAATTGTCCCATATCAATTGTCTCAGCCCATTACAGGGAGGCATGCAAGCACGAGCTTGAGCTTTACAGGGAGCTATTCGGACGGGGTGTTGATCGCCTTCAGTGTGTCTCTGAAGGCGATCGTTACTGTGCCTACAGGATTCCAAAGAGTAATTAATCAAGTCCCCTTTTTTATCACAATCAAGGTGTTTAAAGGCTTTTTCAGCAGACTCTAATTAGCCTTATGCCCTTCCTGTTTTGAAGATGAAAGGTTTTCAAGTTCCTTATCATTTATGGTAATGGTGTATTTCTTCTCTAATTCTTCTACATATTTATTGAATGCCTCTGCCTGCTTGTTTTCCATAAGGGATTCCCTTATCCTGTCCTTTACGGCATCAAATTCAAGGATCTTTCCTGCCTGCTTGAAGTTATTTTTATTCCTTTCGTAGAACTCCCTGACTTCTTTATCTGTAACCTCTACATTCTGGGAGAGCTCCTTTTTCAGAAGGAGCCTGATTGCTGCAATCTTCTGGAATTCCTCAACCCTTGATTTGTATTCTTTCTGAAGTCTTTCAAGTTGAGTTTGATATTCTTTTTTAAACTCATCGACCTGAGTTTTATACTCTCTGTCCCTGTCATATCCCTTTTTCTTTGCCTCTGCATAAAGGACCTCTGTTTTTACAAGTTCATCAACAAGTCTTTTCATTCCTTCCTGCCCCTGGAAAAATTGCTGGGCATAAGAAGGAAGTGTCTCCAGTTTCCTCATAACATCGTCCTTTGTAATAACAGTATCGTTTACCTTTGCCACCACGGGACCTGAGGATTTTTTACCCTGGCATCCTGTAAGGGCTATGACCAGTGCAACACCTATGATGATTAACCTCTTCATCCTTTCTCCTTTTCTCAGGCTAATAGCCTTTAACTGATTTCATACAGGCAAGGCCTGTGGAAAATTATAACATAAAGCCACGATATGATTTACATCATGGCAGGGGCTATGTCATAAAGGATAAATTATATAAAATAACTTTGAGGAGGTTTTAACTATGGTAGGAGAAAAGAAAAAGGTTACAAAGGACTCTGTTATAGGAGATGTGATAAGGGATATTCCTGGTGCAAGGAAGGTGATAGAAAAATATTTTGGAAATGGCTGCTTTACCTGCCCAGGGATAAAACTTGAATCCATTTCCTTTGGAGCAATGATGCACAATATGGATCCACAGAAGATTGTGGATGAAATAAATTCCCTGGAGGAATAGATGGAGCTTAAATGTTTTGTTTGTGGAACAGACGATCCTCAGAAGGTTTATCTTCCCTGTTATCATGAAGGCAGAGAGAAGATAGTCTGCGTCAGGTGCCTGCCAATCTTGATTCATGGAGCACACTGAAGATCTGCTGACCTGTGTTCTGGCGGAGAGGGTGGGATTCGAACCCACGATCCCTTTCGGGATTGCGGTTTTCGAGACCGCCCCGTTCAACCACTCCGGCACCTCTCCAAGAAGAAGTCACCAGGCCTTATGAAAATATTTTATCATACTTACTTTATGGCTGCCCTGACAGGACCTTGAGGTAGGCCAAAAAATGCCGATGGAAATTCCAGATAAACCCCTTTCAGCAAAACTGGCACTGACGAAAAGGCTTTTTATCTGCGAACCTTCTGAGAAATAAAAAGGGTAGGCTACTGAAAGGGCTTTACTGCGACACCTTAAATAGAGCAGCAGAGCAACAGTTAAAATAATAATAAGAAAAAAACTTCCTTAATAAAAACTGCTGGTCTACTGCTCTATTAATAAAAACTGCTGGTCTACTGCTCTACTGCACTGCTGCTCTATCTGTCGCACTGTAGCACTACTTTTGTAAGCCACAGACAAGAATGTCTGTGCTACTTGCACTACTGCTCTACTGGTCTGCTGGTCTACTGCTCTGCTGGTCTACTGCTCTTACAAGCCCTTGAGGCGGCCTGCCAGTAGGGTATCGGCAAAATAGGGTTCTTTCAGCCCTTTTTGCCCTGAGCATAAGAAGGATGGTATTCCCTATAACAAAAAGTATCCCTCCAATTAGTGCAGGCATGGCTCCGGGCTCCTTGCTTATCTCCACTATGGCTTCTTTTAATGGGTAGGGTCTGGCTGTCTTCAGATAGAGCCCTGTGCCTTTATGAATAAAGGGTTTATTCGGTACTACGGTGTATCTCAAGTAATCACTGAAAGAATGATAAATAATATCCATACCCATATCTGTTATGTATCCAGAATCATCATGCCTTATGATTATCTCCTTTATCTCTACAATAGAGTTATCAGATAATCTCAGCCAGGTGCCTTCTCTTACCTGAAACAATTCCCTGTATCCACCATGGGAGCTTAAAAGATGTCCCAGAAGTATAAATAGAAATCCAAGGTGCATTATCTGTGGAGCAATGATGAGCAGGAAATTGGTCTTTTTATATTTTTTGATAATTGACTCAGCACTGCAGAGCAGGGTATTCACTGTGAGCATGGCTATCGCACCAATAGAAAGTATCAGCCACCAGGAAATCTGCAAAGGCACCTCTTTTAACCAGTAAAAAAGAGGCATTACATAAAGTAGCCCGAAGGCTTCATAAGCAGGCATTACAAAGGCTCCAGCAATCAGCAATAAAAGCAGTACAAGTAGAAGGACGATACCTGTGTTGAGTGAAAACAATACCTTCATCTCACCTCCAGGTTGATAATATTAAAATGAATGGGAGCTCTTCATAAGAAGGCTTACACCAAGATAAGTAAAAAGCACGACTCCGAAACCAGCCATGCCCATGCTCACATAAAGTCTCTGCCATTTCTGGCCCTTTAGCCTTAGATGAAGATAAAGGCTATAAAATAACCACAGTATGGTTGTCCATAATTCCTTGGGAGTCCAGAGCCAGTAGGAGCCCCAGGCATAATAGGCCCATATACCACCTGCTATCATTGAAAAGGAAAATAGACTGTAACCCATGAGGATGGATTTATATTGAATATCCTCCATAAGGATATTTTCACCTTTAAGAAATACTAAACCTGATATAAGGCCGATTCCAAAAAGCGAATAGGCAATGAAGGCGGTTATTACATGGAGCTCAAACCAGAATGTCCTGAGGACAGGAGGCAGAGGTGTGTTCACGGGCTCAAAGCCAAGGGCTGATGCTGTAAATATACTGGCCATGAGGGCTGTTAATATATGGGGAAATCTTTCAGTGACCCTATAATACTCAAAGATTATTACCATGAGGGCTATAGAGGCTGAAAGTAAGATAAGTGTGTCATGAGGACCTGTTAAGGGTAGCCTTCCAGCAGCCTTTCCTCTTAAAAAGAGATAAAGCAGTTCAAGCAGAACTCCAAAATAGAGCAGCCTTTTTTTAATAAGGCTTACAAGGTAAAATAACAATGATAAATAAAGAAGGCTCAGCACAAGATATTATAATATTTTTTCCTTACTAAAGGATTGGTAAGAATTTACCTTTCAATGTCATGATAATAATAACATTATCTAATAACCCTCCTGAACTCTGATAGAATGGTGCGGTATGAATGCCTTTATAGCGACACCTTAGTAGTCCGACAGTGCGACCGCCTTTTTGGTATAAAATTCCTTCACCTACGAGGTGACGGTCGCTCTATCGCACGGCCGCACTATAGATTACCGAACCCTCCGTATTTTGCCATTAGAAATTTATAAAAAGCCTTTAATAAAACTGGCAGTCTGCCGAAAAAGGCAATCCACCGCCATTCCTATTGGCAGATTGCCGAACCCACCCTGTAAAAATTGAAAAAAAATAAGAGATTGGTTATTATATTAGACCTCTTGGAGTTTTTTCAGAAAGCAATAGAGGCGGGCTGAGGAGTTTCCTCAGTAGAAATGTGTGTTATTCTCGGGAGGACAATATGATAACAGAGATAAGATGGCACGGAAGGGGTGGTCAGGGAACTGTAACGGCTGCAAAGGTCTTTGCAGATGCCTGTCTGAGCAGTGGTAGACATGTCCAGGCCTTCCCTGAATACGGTCCTGAAAGATCAGGTGCTCCCCTCAGGGCATATAACAGGATAGCTGACAGGGAGTTAAGGATGCACTGTCCCGTTACAAAGCCTGACATAGTGGTTATAGCTGATCCAACACTTATTGATGCAGTAAATGTAACTGATGGCTCAAAACCCGATACCATATTTCTTGTGAATACAAACCTTTCACCTGAAGAGCTTAGAAAGAAAATCGGGGTAGCTCCTTCTCAAAAAGTTTTTTCTATTAATGCCACAAAGATAGCCCTCGAGACTATAGGAAGACCTTTGCCAAATGCTGCTCTTGTGGGTGCACTGGCAAGGATAAGTAAGCTCGTTGACCTGAATACTGTACTTGAGGATGTGAGGAAGAGCTTTGGTAAGAAGTTTTCTCAGAAAATAATAGATGGAAATCTTGAAGCAACAAGGCGTGGATATGAGGAGGTAATGGAAGGATGAAGACATGGAAGGAACTAACACCAGGTTGTGTGGTCACAGAGCCAGGAGGCTCCACAAAGTTCAAGACAGGCTCATGGAGGACCTTCAGGCCAAGATGGATTCCTGAAAACTGTATACAATGCCTTTTCTGCTGGATTTACTGTCCTGATATGGCAATAAAGGTGAAGGATGGAAAAAGGGAAGAATTTGATTATGACTTCTGTAAAGGATGTGGCATCTGTGCAAGGGAATGCCCCGGGAAAAAGGGTCAGAAGGCAATAGTCATGGAAGAGGAGGGCAAATAATATGGCAAAGGTTGTTGCTGTTACCGGAAATGAGGCAGTTGCAAATGCCTTAAGACAGGTAGAGCCTGATGTCTGTGCTGCCTATCCAATAACACCACAGACAGATTTGATGCAGAGATTTTCTGCCTTTGTCTCGGATGGTAAGGTGAAGACAGAGCTTATACTTGTTGAGAGTGAACACTCTGCCATGAGTGCCTGTGTTGGTGCCGCTGCAGGTGGTGGCAGGGTTGTGACAGCTACATCCTCTCAGGGTCTTGCACTTATGTGGGAGATTCTCTTTATTGCAGCAGGAATGCACCTTCCAATAATAATGCCAGTTGTTAACAGGGCACTCTCTGCACCTCTTAATATCCATGGTGACCATTCTGATGCAATGGGTGCAAGGGACAGTGGCTGGATACAGCTCTGGTCCGAGAATGCACAGGAGGCTTATGACAATACAATACAGGCCTTCAGGATTGGTGAGGCTCCTGAAGTAAGGCTTCCGGTTATGGTCTGCATGGATGGCTTTATAATAAGCCATTCCATAGAGAGGGTGGAGTATCTGGAAGATGAAGAGGTGAAAAAATTCGTTGGTGAATACAGACCTGTTAATCCCCTTCTTGATGTAGAACATCCGGTAAGCTATGGGCCCCTTATACTGCCTGACCTTTATATGGAATACAAGAGGCTTCAGCATGAGATTATATGGAACAGGGTAAAACCTGTTGTGCTTCAGGTGGCAGAGGAATTTTATAAGCTCAGCGGAAGGCGTTATGGACTTTTTGAGGCTTATAGACTTGATGATGCAGAGATTGCAATGGTAATTCTCAATTCAGCAGCAGGCACAGCAAAGGATGTGGTTGATGATATGAGAAACAGGGGTATAAGGGCAGGTCTTCTCAAACCAAGGCTCTTCAGGCCATTCCCTTATGAAGAAGTAAGTCAGGCACTCAGGCATCTTAAGGCAGTGGCTGTCCTTGACAGGGCAGATTCCTTTGGAGCCTATGGCCCCCTCTTTACAGAGATAGCCTCAAGTCTATATCCTTATAAAGATAGACCGGTCCTGATAAACAAGATATATGGCCTTGGTGGAAGGGACTTTATGCCAGAGGATGCAGAAAAGGTCTTCCTTGAGCTTCAGGACATAGCCACAACCGGGAAGGTTAAGAGCATAAAGCAATATATAACGGTAAGAGAATAAGGGGTCCCCAGAAAATCATTTGATTTTTTGGGGTGCCGGAAAGGGAGGAAAGATAGATGGCAACCGAGAAACCATTAAATCTTAAAGAGCTTTCAAAGAAAGAGGTGCTCCTTGCGCCTGGCCACAGGATGTGTTCTGGTTGTGGGGCTCCTATTGTTGTAAAGATGGTACTTCTTGCCTCTGACTACCCTGTTGTGGTTTCAAATGCCACAGGTTGTCTTGAGGTCTCCACATGTATATCAGAGTATACCTCCTGGAAGGTGCCCTGGATACATAATGCCTTTGAGAATGCAGCTGCAACTCTCTCAGGTGTGGAGACCATGTACAGGGCATTAAAAAAACAGGGCAAGATAGATAAGGAGATAAAATTCATTGCCTTTGGTGGTGATGGCGGGACCTATGATATAGGATTGCAGAGCCTCTCTGGTGCAATGGAGAGATGGCATGACATGCTTTATATATGCTACGATAATGGTGCTTATATGAATACCGGAATACAGCGTTCAAGTGCAACTCCAAAAGGTGCAGATACCACCACATGTCCTGCTGGTGATGTCATACCGGGGAAATTACAGAAAAGAAAAGACATCACAAGGATAATGGCTGCTCATGGCATTCCCTATGTTGCCCAGGCATCACCCAGCCACTGGCTTGACCTCATGAAGAAGGTGAGAAAGGCCCATGAGATAAAGGGCCCTAAGTTTATTAATATCATTGCACCCTGCAATCGCGGGTGGCGTTCTCAGACAGATGATGCCATACTTTTAAGCAGGCTTGCTGTTGAGACCTGTTACTGGCCTCTTTATGAGATAGAGGATGGTTATAAGGTTACCCTTAACTATAAGCCAAAGGAGAAGAAGCCTGTAGAGGAGTTCTTCAAACCACAGGGAAGATTCAAGCACCTCTTTTCAAAGGAAAATGAACAGCTCCTTAAAGAAATACAGCAGGATATTGACAGGGAATGGGAAAGACTGTTGAGGGAGTCAGGACAGTAATGAGTGAAGGATTGAAAGAGATAGGGGGATTGGTCTTAAATGACTAACACTGCAATCAATCTTGTGATGTATGAAGATGAGTTTAAGAAGATTGACGAAGAGCTTCAGAGGCTGTATCAGCAGTCCAATGCAAAGCTCGTCTTTCTTGTTGATAAAAATGGTCAGTTAATAGCAATAGCAGGGGAGACCCATAATGTGGACACCACATCCCTTGCCTCGCTTACTGCTGGAAACATTGCTGCCACAGGGGGTATGGCAAGGCTCCTCGGAGAGAAGGAGTTTTCCCTTATCTATAATGAGGGTGAAAGGGATAATGTTCATATATCCCTTGTCGGTCAGTGGGTGATACTTGTTGTTGTCTTTGACCAGAGGTCAAGCCTTGGACTGGTGAGATTGAGGGTTAAGAAGTCCTCAGAGGTCCTTGCAAGGATATTTGACGAGATACACCAGAAGGCAGAGAGTGCAAAAAAGGAAGGCAAGATAGAGGAATCACCTTTTGCGGAGATCACTGATGAGGATATCGATAAGCTCTTCAGATAGGCTCTCTTTAAGAGAAGAAGAATCATTCCTGTTTAGAGGTTATCAATTTCTGAGGAGATTTAAGACCCTTGATGGGATAATAAAAAACCTATACCTTCCTTTCCCTGGTGAGGTATTGATTAAGTGTCCTTCATAAACTATTCCTCCAGAGAGATAAACTGTAAGATTGTCTATTACGGCCCTGGTCTCTGCGGGAAGACCACCAATCTTCAGTACATTTATAAAAAGACAAATCCGGAGCAGAAGGGCAAACTCATATCACTTGCTACAGAGACGGAGAGGACACTCTTTTTTGATTTTCTTCCCCTTGCCCTCGGCGATATCAAGGGATTCAGGGTCCGGTTTCATCTCTATACAGTCCCTGGACAGGTCTTCTATGCAGCAAGCAGAAAATTAATACTTAAAGGAGTGGATGGGGTTGTCTTTGTGGCTGACAGCCAGATAGACAGGATGGAGGCAAATATAGAGAGCCTTGAAGACCTGAAGATCAATCTTTCCGAGCAGGGTTATGACCTTGAAAAGCTCCCCTTTGTGATTCAATATAATAAAAGAGACCTTCCCAATATAGTCCCGGTGGATGAGCTCAATAAGGTGCTGAATCCAAATGGTGTCCCCTATTTTGAGGCAGTAGCAACCCAGGGCACAGGTGTATTTGAGACATTAAAGGGAATAGCAAAGCTCGTACTGCTTGAGCTTAAGAAAAATTATTAGGAACAAATATCTTTAATCTTTCATAACCCGAACTTATATCAACCCTGCCTTTTCCAAGATAATCTCCATCTATCTGCACATGTCTTTCAGGCTCGACCATTATCCTTGATACCCTTTTGTATATAACATCATGGAATCTCACATGTCTGGCTGTCAGGACTCCTGTTACATATTTCAGGATAGATAATCTTTTACCTCTGATGAATACGACTGCATAGAGAAATGGCTCTCTGAGGTCTGCATCAGGCGCCATCCTGAAATAACCGCCATAGCAGGCGGCCTTGCATATTACAGCATTGTATCCCTCTGTCTCTTCTTCATCAAGTATTATCTTCATGGGAAGCGGATCGTATTTTATAAAGTTTTTCAACCCACTCATAATATAGGCAAGCTTACCACTCAGCTTTTTAATTTTTTTATCTACTCCATAGACTGCCTCTGCATCAAAACCAATACCTGCCATAAGGAGGAAATATCTTTCTTGCTCACCGCTTGTAGAAATGAGCTTGATTTTTGCAGGGAAGACGGATACAGGAGCTCCTTCAAGGAGACTTATAACTGCCTCAGGATATTCTGGTATCCTGAGCTCCTTTGCAAGGACATTCGTTGTGCCCATGGGAAGGATAGCCATCGGCACAGGGCTACCAATAAGGCCATTTGCAACCTCATTAAAGGTACCATCTCCACCTGCTGCTAGGACTGCATGGATCTCCTCAGGGTTGTGGTTTTTAACTATCTCTTTTGATAGTCTCAAACCATCTCCGGGCATTTCAGTATAAAAGAGCTCAGGGCTATAGCCCTTTGCCCTGAGAAATCCCAGTGCTCTTTCAATTGCCTTCCTTGAAGACCCTCTTGCAGCTGGATTTGCGATCACGAAGACCTTTTTCATCTCTCTACAGAAACCACCACAGGCTTTTTCTCGAGATACCTTATGATCCGTCCAATATCACTACCAGTTTTTACAAAGAATACCCTTCCACCTGATAAAGACCCCCTTTTCTTTATATTCGGTATCCTCTGATAACCAAGTCTTTTTGAAGCAACATAACCGGTGGTATAGTCAGGGTCATCAGAGATACAGAGTTCAGCAACAATACCCGGGCAGGATGCCACCTTGGAGGCAAGTATAAGGGCCTCTTTTACCCTTGTGGTGTTTATACCGAGTTTTTCAAGCATCTCTGAAAGCCTTTCTTCTGAGGTTTCCTCAATCCCCAGTCTTGAAACCCTTATCCCCCTTGATCTGTCAGGTTCGAGTCTTCTGCCTGTCTTCATATCCATAAGACTTGCTCCCCTCATGGTCTTTGATGAATAGACAAGTGAAAGGGCTTTTTTAATTGAAGTCTCACTCACACCTTCTTTTTTTAAAAGTTCTTTTATTATTATCTTTGCCCTTCCCGGAGAGGTGCAATCAAGGGTCTTTACAGGAAGGAGTGTAACAGGAGAAGGGCCTTCTTTAAGTTTTTCCACGGTAAGTACAATCTCTGAAGGGGCACCTTTTTTGTGACATAATGCCCTGAGGAGAAATGAACTCGCTACAGTAATTATATCTTCCTCTTTGGTTAGAGTTTCTGCTCCTGATACATGGGCCCTGCCTGAAGAGGCCCTCATCCTGATACTCCACATAATGAGAGTATAAATCAAGCATAAAAGTAATGGCAAGGAATAGAAATCCTTATGATCTAATTCAAAAAATTAATAGCCAGAGGCTTGACAAATCTCTATATGTATGATAACCTTTTGCACTATTTTATTTATTGACCAATTCAAAAGAGGTGAGGGATGCTTGAGTTTAACAAATGGTTCTTTGTCCTCCTTGCAAACTTTCTTTTTCTCATTGTTGTCCTCAATATAATCCTTTTTAAACCACTCATGAGGCTTTTTGAAGAAAGAAAGGAGGGCATTGAGGGCTCTCTTAAAAAGGCAAGGGAAATCACAGCCAGAAAAGAAGAACTCATGAACCAGCTTAACAAGGAACTCCTTGAGGCGAACAGAAAGGCAAAGGAGATAATTGACAGATATACCCAGGAAGGAAAGGATAAACAGGCTGAAATCCTGAGGGAGGCTGAAAAGGAGGCTCAGGAGGTACTCATGAAGGCAAGGCAGGAAATTGCCACTGCAACTCAGGAGGCACGCAAGGCCCTGAGAGAAGAGATAGAGAAGATTTCAGATGAGATTGTAAACAAACTTGTAGAGGTCTAAACGGAGGAAGGATGTTAGAGGTCAGGATAGAGAAGGCAGAAAACAGGGGGAAGATAAAAAAGATATTGTCAGGACTGGCGGGGGTTATATTTCTTTTTCTTTTTACTGGTATCGCAATCGGAGCAGAAGAGGCGGGTCATCATGCTACATTCTCAGACTGGTTCTGGAGGATAATTAATTTTCTTATCCTTGTGGCTATACTTGTGATATTTGCCGGCAAGCCTTTCAGAAATTTTTTAAAGCAAAGGTCAGAGGCAATTGAGAAGGCCCTTAATGAGGCAAGGCAGGCAAGGGAACTTGCAGAAAAGGCATTAAAGGAAGTAGAGGATAGATTTGCTCAGAAAGATGCAGAGATAGAAAGGGTTCTCAGCACAGCCCGGAAGGCAGGAGAGATTGAGAGGGATAATATTATTGAAGAAGGTAAAAGGATGAGTAAAAGGATCCTTGAGGAGGCAACCTCGGGTATAGAGCTTGAAAAGAAAAAGGCAATTGAAAGGCTTAAGGAGGAGGCAGCACTCCTTGCCATTGAACTTGCGGAGAAAAAACTTCAGGGACTCACAGAGGATCAGAAGAGGAGACTTCTTGAGGATTCCATAAAGAGGATAGAAGGGAGTAAGAAATGAAAGGTGAAAGGATTGCAAAGAAATATGCAAAGGCCCTTTCAGGAATACTTTCTCTTGAAGACCTTCCAGAGGAGATATCCAGGCTTGAGAAACTCTCAATGATGATTGAAAAGGACAAACAACTCAAGGGATTCTTTATCAACCCTCTCTTTAATGAGCAGGAGAAAAAGGGATTCTTAGGGTATCTTTCTCAAAGACTCGGTATCAATGAAAAGACAAAGAATGTCCTTGAAAACCTGATTACTGAAGGAGCCTTTACAGCACTTTCAGTATTTGTAAGATTTCTCAATAAATTCTATGCAGAAAGAAAGAGGCTCCTTAAGGCAACAATCTTCAGCCCTATCCCTGTGGATGGAGGAATCGTGGAGAGAATCGCCAATGCCCTCAGGAAGGCAACGCAGCGAGAGGTTACAGTGGAGCTCACAGTTGATCCAGGGCTCCTTGGCGGGATAGTGGTAAGGTTTGACAATACAGTCTATGACCTGAGTTTAAGGGGTCAATTAAATCTTTTAAAGAATGAAATTATAAAGGGGTGATAATATGGAAGTCAAAGAAATAAGGACAGAAGAGATCAGTGAGTATCTAAAAAAACAGATTGCAGGCTTTGAAAAAAGGATTGATGTAAGTGAGATAGGAGTGGTCACCTATGTGGGTGATGGAGTTGCCAGGATCTACGGACTTGAAAATGCCATGATGTCTGAGCTCCTTGAATTCCCCAATGATGTCATGGGCATGGTACTGAACCTTGAAGAGGATGCAGTTGGCGCAGTTCTATTTGGTGATGACAAATTGATAAAAGAAGGTGATGTGGTGAAGCGTACAGGAAAGATCATGTCAGTTCCTGTGGGAGAGGCACTTATCGGAAGGGTTGTTGATGCCCTTGGAAGGCCCATTGATGGAAAGGGTCCGATAAAGACTACAGAATCAAGGCTTGTTGATGTAGTTGCACCGGGTATCATCAGGAGGCAGCCTGTTAAAGAGCCCCTTCAGACAGGTATTAAGGCAATAGATGCAATGATTCCTATAGGAAGGGGACAGAGAGAGCTAATAATCGGTGACAGGCAGACAGGAAAGACAGCAATACTTATAGATACAATTATTAATCAGAAGGCCGGAGATGTTGTTTGCATATATGTTGCTGTTGGTCAGAGAAGGTCTGCAGTTGTAAGGACAGTTAAGACCCTTGAGGAATATGGTGCAATGGACCACACCATAGTGGTTGTTGCAACAGCCTCAGACCCGGCACCAATGCAGTATCTTGCACCCTATGCTGGATGTGCAATGGGTGAATACTTCCGTGACAGCGGAAGACATGCCCTTGTCTGCTATGATGACCTCAGCAAACAGGCAGCTGCCTACAGACAGCTCTCACTCCTGCTGAGGCGTCCTCCTGGAAGAGAGGCCTATCCTGGTGATGTCTTTTATCTTCATTCAAGGCTTCTTGAGAGGGCAGCAAAGCTTTCAGATAAATACGGTGGAGGCTCCCTTACAGCACTTCCTGTTATAGAGACACAGGCAGGTGATGTCTCTGGATATATTCCTACAAATGTCATATCCATTACAGATGGTCAGATATACCTTGAGCCAGAGCTCTTCTATGCTGGTATAAGGCCTGCTGTTAATGTGGGACTTTCAGTCAGTCGTGTTGGTGGTGCTGCTCAGATAAAGGCAATGAAACAGGTTGCCGGAATGTTAAGGCTTGACCTTGCCCAGTATAGAGAACTGGCAGCCTTTGCACAGTTTGCATCAGACCTTGACAAGGCAACACTCCTGCAGATAGAGCGTGGTAAAAGGATGGTGGAGCTCCTCAAGCAGGACCAGTATCAGCCAATGCCTGTTGAGGACCAGATACTTGTGATATTCGCAGGTACCCAGGGATATCTTGATGATATTGCCGTAGAACAGGTCAAGGCCTTTGAAGAAGGATTCTTAAGATTTATTAAGGCTGAAAGACCTGACCTCAGGAAAGAGATAAAGGAAAAGAAAGAGCTTACAGAGGACCTCAAACAAAAGATAATTGATGCAATAACTACATTCAAGAAGAGCTTCAGGGCATAATGGAGTAAAAGATGGCAACACTCAGAGACCTGCGTAAGAGAATAAAGGCAATCAGGAATACCCAGAAGATCACAAAGGCAATGAAGATGGTTGCTGCAGCCAAGCTCAGAAAGGTGCAGGACCGCATGCTCAATTTCAGACCCTATGCAAAGAGGGTGAAAGAGATAATTGCAGACCTTTCAATGGCTGTGGAAAGGGACATCCATCCCATACTTGTAGTAAGACCGAGAAAGACCATTGAGCTACTTGTTATCACTTCAGACAAAGGTCTCTGCGGTGCCTTCAACGCAAATATCCTGAGATTTGCCTCAAAACAGGTTTCAGAGCTCAAGAGACAGGGCTTTGAGGTGAGTATCAGCACAGTTGGTAAAAAGGCCTTTGATTATTTTATGAGAAGGGGTCTCAAACCCCGTGCAAGCTGGATAGGACTTTCAGGAAAGGTCTCCTATGAGAGTGCAAAGGACATAGCAAAGGACCTCATAGATGCCTATATAAATGAAAGCTTTGATGAGGTAAGGATTGTCTTTAACGAGTTTAAATCTCTCATATCCCAGAGGCTTGTATGCTTCAAGGTTCTTCCCCTTGAAAGTCTTGAAGAAGAGGCCTGTCCCGAGGCAACTGAGCGAGAGGTCATCCAGAGGGAAGAGGAAAAGGGCATATCTCAGTTTGCCGGTGCCTTTATATACGAGCCATCAGTGGAGGCGGTCTTTGAGAGATTGCTTCCAAGATATGTGGAGATACAGATATTTAGGGCATTGCTTGAAAGCTCTGCCTCAGAAGAGGCAGCAAGGATGTCAGCAATGGAGAATGCCACAAAGAACTGTGAGGACCTTGTCCAGAGGGTAACCCTCATTGCAAACAAGGTCAGGCAGGAAGGCATTACAAAGGAACTCATGGACATAGTTGGTGGTGTTGAGGCCTTGAGAAAATCAGCAGGATAATTTTAAACTTTGAATCTTAAACTTTGAATCTTTTATAAAGGAGGTTTTTTATGAATACAGGAAGGATTTCTCAGGTCATAGGTGTTGTGGTGGATTGTGAATTTGATGAAAAACTACCGGAGATACTTAACGCCTTAAAGATACAGGAGCCCGGAGACCCTGCAAAGGGCATTCCTCCAATAGACCTCACCCTTGAGACAGTAGCCCATATTGGAGAAAATAGGGTTCGCGCCCTTGCGATGGGTTCAACTGATGGACTTGTTCGTGGGATGAAGGTTATAGATACAGGTGCTCCCATCACAGTGCCTGTTGGAAAAGAGGTCCTTGGAAGGATAATTAATGTCCTTGGAGAGCCTGTTGATGAGGCAGGACCGATACAGGCAAAGGAGCGCTGGCCTATTCATAAACCTGCACCTGAGTATATTGAGCAGGTAGCAAAGACAGAGGTCTTTGAGACAGGTGTTAAGGTCTTTGACCTCCTTGTGCCCTTTGTCAAAGGTGGTAAGATGGGGATGTTCGGTGGCGCAGGAGTTGGAAAGACCGTTATCATAATGGAGATGATTCATAATGTTGCCATGAAGCACGGTGGAGTCTCTGTCTTTGCAGGTGTTGGTGAAAGAACCCGTGAGGGTAATGACCTTTATCTTGAGATGAAACACTCAGGAGTTCTCCCGAATGTTGCCCTTGTCTATGGACAGATGAATGAGACCCCTGGGGTGAGGGCAAGGGTAGGTCTTACAGGCCTAACAGTAGCAGAATACTTCAGGGACCAGGGACAGGATGTCCTTATATTCATAGATAACATATTCAGATACACCCTTGCTGGTTCAGAGGTCTCAGCACTCCTTGGAAGGATGCCCTCTGCAGTTGGTTACCAGCCAACACTTGCAGTTGAGATGGGAATACTTCAGGAGAGAATCACCACGACCAATAAAGGCTCTATAACATCCATGCAGGCTATATATGTCCCTGCTGATGACCTTACAGACCCTGCAGTTGCAACAGCCTTCACCCATCTTGATGGAACAGTTGTTCTTTCAAGGCAGATTGCAGAGCTCGGTATATACCCGGCAGTTGATCCCCTTGATTCAACATCAAGGGCACTTGATCCAAGGATCGTTGGAGAGGAGCACTATAAGGTTGCAAGGGGTGTTCAGGCAGTGCTTCAGAGATACAAGGAACTGCAGGATATCATAGCAATCCTTGGTATGGAAGAGCTTTCAGAGGATGACAAACTCGTTGTTGCAAGGGCAAGAAAGCTCCAGAGATTCCTCAGCCAGCCCTTCCATGTGGCAGAGACCTTTACAGGAACACCTGGCAAATATGTAAAAAGAGAGGACACCATTAAAGGATTCAAGGCAATACTTGAAGGAAAATACGATGACTATCCTGAACAGGCCTTCTACATGGTTGGACCAATTGAAGAGGTAGAGGAAAAGGCAAAGAAACTTGGCTGGAGGAGAGAAGTTTAATGGAGAAACTCAGACTCGTTATAGTCACACCCTATGGCCAGGTGCTTTCTGAAGAAGTGGATGAGGTGACTGCACCTGGCTCAGAAGGAGAATTTGGAGTCCTTCCAGGACACATGCCCTTTTTCACGACCCTGAAGATAGGGATACTCACCTATAAAAAGGAGGGTCAGATAAACTATGTCTTCATAAACAGTGGCTATGCAGAAGTCACCCATGACAAGGTCATAATAACTGCAGACAGTGCAGAACGAGCAGAGGACATAGACCTTGAAAGGGCAATAAAGGCAAAGGAGCGTGCAGAGGAGAGATTAAAGAAGATGGAAGAGATAGATGTAGCCCGTGCTACAGCAGCCCTTGAAAGGGCGACCATGAGAATCCAGCTTGCTCAGAAGAGGATACCGAGATAAATTTTTTTAAACTTTAAACCTTAAATTTTAAACCTGGTGGGGGTAACTTGAGGCTCAGGATTACCTTTGAGGCTCCGAGGCTTCCAATCCTTTACAGACACCGTTTTATTGCCCTGATCAAAGAAGTCCTGAGCAGATCAGCCCCTTTATATAAAGAATCCCTTTATCCTGAAGATGGTGCACATTCCAAAAAAGTCAAACCCTTTACCTTCAGTCTGATACTTCCTCCTCAAAGGACAGTTAAAAAAGAAAGATTCACCATTGATGAAGGTGTAGAGATTGAAGATACAGTTTTTTATTTTCCTCCTAATAGCCTCATCTCTCTTTTTATAAGCTCCTGTGACTATCAATTCATGGTAAATCTCTACAACGGTTTAATCGAGATGGGAGAGTTCAATTTCAATGAAGATATCACACTTAAGCTTAACAGGGTCTTCATGCTTAATGAACATAATATTACCACTGATGAGGTTACCTTCAAGACCAACGCACCTGTACTGATTGAGGATAAAGAAGGTAAGCCTCTACTTCCTCTAAACTCTGCTCCATCCTTCGATGACCATTTCAATGCAATACATGATAGAATATTGAAAGACATAAGAGGAGAGGGTCTTTACAGAGAGATTGAATTTTATCCAGTGAGGCTCAAAAAACAGGTCGTCAAACACACTCTTAAGGGATTCAGGGAAAGGACAGGCAAGCCCTACATGACCCTTACATGCTTTGAGGGATGCTTCAAACTTAAAGGTGACCCGCGAGATTTACACCTTCTCTATCAGATAGGCATTGGTCTGAGAACAGGACAGGGGTTTGGGATGGTGGAAACAGTTTGAACAGTTTGAACCGTTTAAACTGTTTGAACAGTTTGAACCGTTCGAACCGTTAATTACAGGGAGAAGCAGTGAGCGTTAAATATTTTGAAGATCTATCAGTCTGGAAGCTATCACGAGAATTGACTAACAGGGTTTATAAAATCACTGCTAACGGTAGATTCTCAAGAGATTTCGGGCTTCGCGATCAGATACGAAGGGCATCCGTATCAATAATGTCCAACATTGCAGAAGGATTTGAGAGAGGAGGCAATCAGGAGTTTGTCCAATTCCTGTCAATCGCAAAGGGCTCTTGCGGAGAAGTCCGTTCTCAGTTATATGTTGCTATAGATCAAAATTATATTGATAAAAAAGAAGGTGAGCAATTGATTGAAGACTTTAAAAGGCTCTCTATCATGATAAATAATTTTATGGAATACTTAAAAAGCAGTACTTTTAAAGGCACAAAATACAAAAAGCCACTGGTAAAAAGCATGAAGGAAGAGGTTGAAAAATTGTTAAAGGAATTGAATAAAACAGTTTGAACCGTTTTTTATAGAAGAGATATGAAATATAAAATTTATCTCAGAGATTGGTACTTTAACGCCGGAATTATAGGATTTCTAACAATTACCGCTGATGGGCAACCGCTTGAAGAAATTTCGTCTTTAGCTGTTGGAGAAAACTATATTGAGTTTGAAGACTCAATATTTGATGGTTTTGAGGGGAAGTTTACGAAATATGCTTTTCTAAAGTTTTTTAATGTTCAGTTATATCTTCAAAGATTGCAAAAAGCTCAAAAAGATTTGGCTGATAAAAAGACAAAAATAAAACAGGAGCAAATTGCCAAAAAGATAGAGGAGATTGAAAAACCACCTTATAAAGATTTTCTTAAATTATTGGGTATATCAATCTCGGGGTATCAAAGCATTGAAGACTTTATTGCCATTCTTGAAAATGCAAAGAACTTCATAAAAGCTTTGCCTAAAGAACGGATCTTTCAGATATTGAACAGCAAAGGAAAGGCATCACTGCAGAATTTTATAGAATGGAGGTTTAAAGGCGTTTGTTCCCATGACAGTATCTCAGAATATATAAACAGAATGAGGACTGCAAATCACTCAAAGAAATTGAAAAATAACGACCTCTGCCCATCCTGTCAGGAAAGAAAAGCGGAATACGAGTTTAATAATGCTGTATCCAATATCATTGGCTTTAATAAGGACAACGCCAATTGGGTGTGGGGATTTAAGCCTTCAAAAATGAAGATATGTTCATTATGTGCAATAATTTATAACTGTGCCTTTGCATCATTTGCATATGTTCCCAAAAAGGTTGGTGGAGATTATTTGAACTATTTTTATTTCCCCAATGAAAACACTAAAGTTAGAACATTATTTGAGACAGTAAGGAAATTTAATCTTATGCTTGATAATATTGAGGATAACAGTAATCTCCTTTATGCAATGATAAGGCAGACTGTAGAACATATAGCTACAAAACAGTCAAAGAGTATTGCAGAGAATATTAATTTTATTGAGATCGCTGACAATCCAATACTGGCAGGGCAAGGCACTAAGGGATATAACATTTATAATTACAATGTCAGTCCTAAAATTGCCGAGTTTCTTTACCATCAATTTCAAACAGATAGTATCCCAAGAGGTTTT
>CALJEL010000099.1 GCA_938074335.1 uncultured bacterium
AGTGTAATACTATTAATAAGCTTACTATACATAACTAACTTCACCTTTTGGGTGAAGACTTTTTGCTACATAATAAATAAAATTTGTCGCATTGTAAAGACTTTGAGGCAGACTGCCAGTTTTCTAATGGCAAAATAGAGAAAAACCTCCTGTTAAGAAACAACCTGATCGATATGAAACCTCACAAATATTTAATGAAGTATTTCTCTGATCTTTCTGAGAAACTCCGATGGGAGAATGGGTTTAAACAGTATCACCCCACCCTCTGGTAGATACTGTTTATAAAGACTGTCAGCTGTATAACCGCTTATGAATACCATCTTTTGTGAAGGGTTGAGTTCTCTGATCTTATCATAAAGCACCTTTCCATTCATCCTTGGCATTATGAGGTCTGTGATAATAAGAGTGATTTCGTTCATCTTATCCTTATAGATTTCACAGGCCTCCACTCCATCAGATGCCTCAATGACTTTATAGCCAGCAAATTCAAGGACATTCTTTATTGATTCCCTCACACCTCGGTCATTATCCACAAGAAGTACTGTCTCACCAAGACCTTTTGTAAAAACTATCTGTTTCCTCTGTAATAACACTGCCTTTCCTTCAGCCCTGTAAAGCGGAAGGTATATCTTAAATGTTGAGCCCCTGCCGGGTTCGCTGTAGACATTTATATAACCATTATACTGTTTAACAAGTCCATAGACTATGGCAAGACCAAGGCCTGTGCCCTTACCAGCTTCCTTTGTTGTGAAGAAGGGCTCAAATATATGGGACTTTATGTTTTCATCCATGCCAATGCCTGTATCAGAAATACTCAATAGCGCATACTCACCTGGTGAGCCATAACCGTGGATATCCCTGAATTTTTCATCTATATATACCCTATCTGTCTTTATGGTAAGGACTCCTCCATCAGGCATGGCATCCCCTGCATTTGTCGCAAGATTCATCAGGATCTGCTCAATATGGCCTGCATCTGCCATTATGATAAGCTCTTCCTTACAGGGCTGTATGCGAAGTTCTATATCCTCTCTGAGGAGTTTACTTAAGAGCTTCATAATCATCTTTACAATATCGTTCAGGTCAACAGGCTGAGGGTTTCCTGGCTGCCTTCTACTGAAGGCAAGGAGCCCCTTTGCAAGATTAGCTCCCCTTTCTGCTGCCTTTTCTATCTCTATAACATATTCCTTGAGGGGACTCTCTTCAGGCAGTTTCATATGCAGGAGGCTGCTATAGCCTGTTACTGCTGTAAGAATGTTGTTAAAGTCATGGGCTACCCCTCCTGCAAGCTGTCCTATGGCCTCCATCTTCTGAGCCTGTCTTAGCTGTTGTTCCAGTCTTTTTTGCTCTGTAAGATCATTTATACTTTCTATGACATTTATCACCTTTCCAGAAAGATCCTTTACAGGATAGGACCTTATCTCTACATAAAGTGGCTCTCCTGTCTCTGAATAATGGGTATGAACAGCTATAGCAGGCTCTCCTGTCCTGAGGGTCTCCCTTACAGGGCAGACCTCTCCAAGGTTATAGCACGGTTCTGCTATTTTATGTGACACCTCCCAGCAATATTTATCTCTTATCCGTGCCATATCAGTCTTCATCCTCTCAAGATAGGACCTGTTTGCAGAGACAATCCTGTATTCCCTATCAAGTATAAGGAATCCTTCACTTATACTTCCAAGGATGTCATTAATAACCCCCTCTCTTTTTATCTCCTCTGTAATATCCATGCAGTTTATTATCAGGGAATCCCTTTCTTTTAAATATCTTCCCTTTGCACCAAGCATCCTCAGTGAGCCGTTTTTATGAAAAACCCTGAGAACCGCTGAATATATATCCTCAGGATTCTTTATAGCCTCATCCATATATCTTTTGATCTCGGGTGCATAATAAGGGTCTATGAAATCAAAGATGCTCCTTCCACTGACTTCTTCAGGCGTATATCCAAGCATCTTCACCGAGGGGCTTGCATAAAGTATAACTGCCTTCCTGTCAGCCATAATTACCATATCTGAAGAATGCTCAATCAGGCAATGGTAAAACCTCTCTTTTTCAATCAGCTCCTTATGAATGGTATTAAGCCTTTCTGCCATATTATTAAAGGCATCTGCAAGCCTTGCTATCTCGTCACTACCTCTGAGGCTAATACTGGTGGTATAATCCCCCCTCTCAAGACCTGAAATCCCCTTGAGAAGGAGTTTCAAACTATTTCTGAATCTTAAGGCAAAAAAGATTGATATCAGGATACTTAAACATCCCAACAGAAATATTACCATCAAATATCTTTTGCTCATTGCCATGGCATGGCTGTATGCATGAGATAAAGGAATGCCTGCGATGACCTTCCATCCGTGTTTTGATGTGGTAAAACTATAAAGCCTCTCCACACCATCATGCCCCTTTCCTGTGAAGACCCCCTCCTTTTCAAAGAGATTTATACCAACAGTCTTACCTGGATTCTTTGTATTAATGATCACCTCTCCCTTTCTATCAAGGACAATTATCTCCATATCATCCTTCAGAGAAAGAGCCTTGAGCCTTCCCTCAAGTACCTCAAGATTAAAGGGGATTCCGAGCACAGCTATCTGTTTTTTTGAATCAAAGACAGGCATGGTAAGCATCACTGCTGGTCTTTTAAAATATTTTGATATATGGATATCTCCTGCATAAGGCCTGCCCTCTATTGCCCTCTGAAACCATTCATTATCCTTATAATTAAGTCTTCTGAACTCTGGATCAGGCACAGCGCTACAGAAATTCCATCCATCCATCCTTGCTCCCAGGATATTGAGATAAACAGGATAATCTTTAAGGATATCACCAACAACTCTGTCACATTGAGATGAATCAAGTCTTACAATAGCTGGATGGACAGAAAGCCCCCTTAAGAGGGAGAAGGTCATCTCAACCAGGTTGTCTATATCAGAGGCAACACTTCTTGAAAGTCTTAAATTATCCTTATTAACATGAGCCCTTTCATCTTCTACCATTTGAAAGAAATGATATACAGAATAGACACTCAGGGGCACAATAATGATGCCAATCAACAGGAGAAATCTCTGGAATATGGTCAGTTTCATCTTATTTTATATTCGGCATTTCAGGGGAAATCTTATGGGTTATAATAAATCCATCCCTGTCTTCCTTAATCAGACCCCTGAACTGAAGGACCTTTAGTGCCTTTGTAACAGCCTCCCTTGATGCACCTATCCTTGCGGCAAGCTCCCTGTGAGTGCATCTCTTTATCCTGTAATTGCCTGACCTATCCTTTTCACCACACTCCTTAATCATGGCGCAAAAAAACCTCATGAGCCTTTCTTCCACATCGAGGAATGCAAGGGACTCTATGACGCCATTGGCGATTCTCAATCTCTCCACAAGGGCACCAAGGAGTTCAAGGGCAATGGAGGGTTCTTCCTTAAGAAGCTCTATAAATCTCGCCCTGGTGAGGACAGCAAGCCTTGAATCTTCAAGGGCAGTTATGGTTGCTGAACGGGGCTTTCCATCTATAAGGCTCATCTCTCCAAAAAAATCACCCTTTTTAAACTCGCACAGGGTGAGTTCATCTCCATCTTCATTAAGAAGTGAGGCCTTCACAGAGCCGCTCAGGACAATATAAAGGTCTGTACTATGGTCTGATTGATAGAAAATGATAGAATTCTTTTTAAATTCCTTTATCTGAAATCCACCTGAAAGTCTGCTAAGATTTTGATAAGAAAGGCCCTTGAATATAGAAATCTCACTCAGGAAATCCTGTATCCTTTTCTCCACATTACCTCCTCCTTTTCAAGTTTAGCAAAAAATAAAAGGGATTTCCAGATACTGTATCTGCGGTATGCCTCAACGCCTTTATTAGAACGGTTCAAACGGTTTAAACAGTTCAAACAGTTTTAATTATAGGTGTCACGATAAAGGCATTTTGGCATACTGCACCATTCTATCAAAAGTTCAGGAGGGACAAATAGTGCAGTAGCTCAGTAGTCCTTATTAAGGAATAATAAATTAATTTATCACATTAACTGCTGCTCATCCGGTCTGCTGCGCTGCTTTTTACTGCAGCACAGACTTTACAATCAGGCTGGAGCTTGCATCAAGGCTCTTAAGTCTTCTGTAGGATATAATTGAGCTAATTACAAGTCCCCCAAAGGCACTTATTATATCAAGGCCCTTTATGGAAAGATATGGTCCTGCCATTACTCCAAGCACTGCACCACCAATAAAAGAAAAGAGAGGGACCATAAAGGCCAGGGCATAGGCCTTTAATCTCACAGCCTCATCTATACCAACAATAACTGTATCACCAATATTAGCATTCAAGGTATTTCTTGCTGTAACAATCATGGATAACCCGGCTGATCTACAGAGTCCTATCTTTGCCTGACCACATCCCCTGCAGGCCTCTCCTCCCTGAAGCATGACCTTTGCTATATCCCCGTCTAAAGCAACTACAAGGCCTCTCTCAGGAACTGATGGTTTCATCATTTAGTTTATAAGGAAACAGGAGATTTCATCTATGAGATAAATCATAACCGTAATCTGCCATTAGAAATTTATAAAAAGCCTCTAATAAAACTGGCAGTCTGCCCATATTTCGGGGTTCACGGGGTGAAGCTTGTCTTCACCCCGTGCTCTAATGGCTTTACCCGCGACACCTTAGTGTAATACTATTAATAAGCTTACTATACATTACTAACGTCACCTTTTGGGTGAAGACTTTTGCTACAAAATAAATAAAATTTGTCGCATTGTAAAGACTTTGAGGCAGACTGCCAGTTTTCTAATGGCAAAATAGAGATCATAACCTCGATTAGCTGTTGCCTGTGTTCAGGGGACATAAGCTTTCTCTCATCGTGCCCACCCAACAAAAAGGCACTCAATCCTAACACAAAGGCACCTTATACTGGTATTACTGCACTGTGTCTGGGATGCCATGAAGCCCCTGAAAGAGGGGGTGCTGGTATAGCTCCTGTCTCAGGTGCAATGAGCCATCCTTTTAGCGTAATACCCAATCCAAAGGTTGCCACAGTGCCTCAGGGACTTTTAAGGGATGGAAAGCTTGAATGCTCTGGATGTCATGATCCCCATCCATCAAATCCTAATTATAAATACCTGAGGGTTGATACTAAGGGTGGAAAGGAGATGGAGGTCTTCTGTGCAGTCTGCCATCCTTCAAAGGCAGAAAAGGCTCCAAAAGAAGTAAAGATATTTGACAGCATGGATGAGAGGAAGTTTGCTGAAAAACCTGGCCAGCCAGCAGCACCTGCCCCTCAGCCAAAAAAGACTCAGTAAGTATTATTTTAAAACAGGGGGTGTGTTCCACCCCCCTTCAGAATATAAAAATTTAGATATTCATGTTTAAAACCATCAATCTCAATTCTGTCATTTCCTCTATTGCATATTTAACCCCTTCCCTTCCGCTTCCTGACTCTTTGACCCCACCATAGGGCATGTGATCTATCCTGTAGGTCGGGATGTCATTAATAATCACTCCTCCCACCTCAAGGTTTTCAAAGGCATAAAAGGCATTCTGAATATTCCCGGTAAAAACTCCCGCCTGAAGACCATATCTGGAGTCATTTATCGCCTTTATACCTTCTTCAAAGGTCTTCACCTCTGTAATTGTAACAACAGGTCCAAAGGCCTCCTCACAACTTATCCTCATATCAGGCTTTACATTGGTAATTACCGTGGGTTCATAAAAGTTGCCTTTTCTCCTGCCTCCGCAGAGGAGCCTTGCGCCATTCTTCAATGCCTCGTTAACCCATTCTTCAATCCTCAGGGCATTTTCCTCATCAATCATTGGCCCTATCTGGACAGACTCATCAAGAGGATCTCCCATCTTAAGAAAAGCTACGCTTTTTAAAAACCCTTCAAGGAATCTATCATAAATATCCCTGTGCACATAAATCCGCTGAACAGAGATACATATCTGGCCTGCATAGGAGAATGCACCCGTGACAGTTCTTTTGATTGCATATTCAAGATTGCAATCCCTGTCTATCAAAACACCTGCGTTACCACCAAGCTCAAGAAGTACCCTTTTATTAAAGGCGAGTTTTTTCAATCTCCAGCCAACGGAAGCACTTCCTGTGAAACTCAGGACCTTTATTCTTCTGTCTGTTATAAATTCTTCTACAATCTTGGAAGAGCAAGGAAGGATGCTCATGCACCCATCCGGTATCCCTGCCTCTATAAGAAGTTCTCCAAGCCTGATGGCTGTCAGAGGAGTCTTTGATGAAGGCTTGATAATAACAGGATTGCCAGAGGCAATGGCAGGAGCTATCTTATGGGCAACAAGATTCAAAGGAAAATTAAAGGGTGTGATTCCAAGAACTACACCAAGGGGAAACCTGCTTATTATACCCCATCTTCTTTCTGAAAACTGATTCCTGTCAAGCCTTATAAAATCTCCATTTATTCTTGCAGCCTCTTCCGAGGCAATCCTGAATGTAAGGGAAGCCCTCTCAACCTCTACCCTGGATTCAACAATGGGTTTTCCGTTCTCAAGTGTGATGGTCTTTGCAAATTCATCTTTTCTCTGTAGAAGCATCTCTGCAACCTTCTGAAGTATTTCTGCCTTTCTGTAAGATGGAAGCCCTGCCATCAGCCTTTCAGAATTGGAAGCCTCTTCAACTGCCCTTTCAAAGACTTCTCTGGATACCTCTGAAACCCTTTCGACAACCTCACCAGAATAAGGATTTTTTACTTCAATATAATTGTCAGAGAAATATCTCCTTGAGCCTGTTATGGCAGGAAACACACCCATTTTATAACCTCCCGTATACAATTAAATGCCTGTCACCTGAATCTTTTACCTCTAAATAGCCCAGACCCGAGTTTTTAAGCTGTTCCTTTATCTCACTTACTGTAAAGGCAGCAAGAAGTGAGTTATAAAAATCTCTCTTCAATATCTCCGGCTCGTTTCCTGAATAGGTCTGAACAATCCTCTGTGCCTCTTCTTTTGAAGAAGGTCTCCTCAGGTCCCTTATAAATACAATGGTACCCGGTCTTGAGAATTTCTTTACTGTATTCCATAAAATCAGCGGCTCATGAAGATGATGAAGAAGACTGTTACTGATAATAACATCATAACAATCCAGTGGAGGATTTATATCGGGAATAATTGCCTCAATAAAAAGTAATCTTGATTTCACTTCAGGAATTTCTGCAAGAAAATTACTGGCAATTCTTATCATTTCCTTTGAACCATCAATAGCATGGACAATACAATCGGGAAAGACCCTGGCAAATCTAAAGGATATATTCCCTGGACCACAACCAAGGTCAAGGACATATCCTTTTACATCTGAACCGAATTGCTCCATAAAAAGCCTCATGAACTGGCTATCAGGTTCTGAAAAATCTGCCATGGCATAGGCAAGTGCCTGCTCGGGATCATCCATCAGCTCTGATTCTGGAATCCGTTCCATGGATAAATTATATCAGAATGACTGCTTTAGTGTGCCCTAATTTATCTGCTATGGTAGTGTAAAATTTTCTGTGTAATTTGAAAAATTAAGACAAAAGGGTGTATCCTCCATTGATTTAATTTAATTAAACTTTTTAAAGAAAGGAGGACACACCCATGTCAGTGAAAGAAATCACTGAACTAAGTTTAACAGA
>CALJEL010000100.1 GCA_938074335.1 uncultured bacterium
CAGTAGCACAGACATTCTTGTCTGTGATGCCTGAGTTACTTTTCTCAGGCAAGAATGCCTGAGTTACTTTTAATAGAGCAGCAGACCAGTAGAGCAGTAGAGCAGTAGTTTTTTTAATAGAGCAGCAGACCAGCAGAGCAGTAGAGCAGTAGTTTTTATTGAGGAATTTCTTTTTATTATTTAACTGCTGCTCTGCTGCGCTACTGCTCTGTTGCTCTGTTATTGCGCTGCTACGCTGCTGCTCTAATTTACCTCTCATAGGTATCTCCCTCAAGGGGTTTTATCTCTCTCTTCTTAATGCCAGCCCTTACAGGCCACAGGCCTTTAATGCTCTTGAGGATATCCTCCATGTCCTGAAGACTCCTCTTTGTTTGATCAATAAGCACAGGGAGGTCCTTTGAGCCCTGACCTGCTGTTTCCCTTATGGTTTTTGCAGTCTCAAGGAGTTCTTTTGAGATATTATTTACAGAGTCCTTTGCACTCGTTATCAGACCTGAGAGCTCCTCTATCCTCTTCTTTGTCTCGGCAATGGTGTCCTCTGTCTTATCGCCTATGGAGACCGTCCTTTTCTGCAACTCTTCAAGGAGTTGATTCATTGACTCTGTTGTCTTTATGAGATTCTCTGATACCCTCTCAAGATGTGTCAGACTTTTCTTTATTTCTCCCTGAGGTGAATTTATGTAATTCAATAACTCTTTTATCCCGTTTATAATATCTGATAACTCTCCTTTTAGCTCTCCTGCCATCTCTTCAAGTCCTCTCAGTTTTTCAAATCTTATGGATTCCCCTGGCTTAAGCTGTCTCTCTCTGCCAGGGATTATCTCTATGATGGATTCTCCGATCAGGCCTTCTTTTGTGAGGATAGCAAAGGAGTCTGTCCTTAACCATTTCATCTGGGAGCGTTCTATAGAGAGTATCACCCTCACAGTGGCATCATCCTGAAGTTTCATGCTCTTCAGCCTTCCGATCTTAAAGCCAGAGACCTTTACTGGCATGCCAGTAGAAAGACCTGTTGCCCTTTCAGTAATAAAGTATATCTCCTCCATCTTTACAAAAAGACCTCTCTGCTTGGCTATAAGGAACAGGATGATAAGGCCTGCTATAAGGGCAATAGCACTGAAAAGGAGCACCTTTCCTTTAAGAAAAAGGAATCTCGGATCAGTCTCTTTAATCTCCGGCAATTACATACTCCTTTGCATCTCCAAAAAATCAAAGATTTTTTGGGATCCTGTAAGGGCTGCGTCTTCATGAGAATGAAGTATATATAAAAGGGCTGTTCTGTCCTTTTTTAATCCCCTGGCGTATCTTATCAAGCTCTCTTTTTCTGACGGGTTGAGTCCTTCAAGGGCTGAATAGAGTATAAGCATATCTGGCTCAAGGAGTATTGCCCTTCCAAGGCCAATAAGGACCTTTTCAAAGGCTGTAAGTTCAGCAATCTTGCTCATTGGTGGCTTCGTGAAGCCGAATTGATCAAGAAGCCTGAGCCCCTTTTCTTTAATCTCATGACCTGACAGCCTTCTGTGATAAAGAGATGGCAGGACCATATTCTCCCATGCCCGAAGATTACTTATTAGACCTCCTTCCTTAAAAACGACCCCTGTTGTCGATCTCAGCTCCATAAGTTCATCTCTGTTCATCTCGGCTGGATTACTTCCCTTGATCTTCAAAATCCCGCTGTTTGGCCTTTTCATCCCAAGGACAAGCTGTAAAAACTCCTCACCGGCATTTCTATCCTGAAAGACAAAGATTGCCTCAGTGCCTTCCTGAATCTGGAGATTCAAGTCCCTTAAAAAATTACCAGAGAGTTCATAGGCCTCTATCACCATTCGCCACCAGCTTTAAGCACCTTTTAAAAATGTCACAAGCAGGTTTATTATACCATCCAGTAGAAAGAGGGAAAAGAGCCCCATCGTCACAGCCTTTGTTGCCCTTTGCGGTATCTCTGTGGGAGCCCTTTTTACAGAGAGACCCTGCCATATAGAAAAACCTGCAATGGCGAGCCCAAAGATAAGGGATTTTGAAAAAGAGACCAGGACCTCCTGAAAGGAGAAATTAGAAATAATTGCCTCTCCGTATTCTGAAAATGGTATGTGGCTTAAAAGACTGGCCAGATAAAGACCTCCAAATAAGGTAAAAAGCTGAAAATAAACGGTTAGCACAAAAGATGAAATCATAACACCTGTAAGTCGGGGCTTTATAAGATAATCCTCAGCCTTTATCCCCATTGCCTCAAGATAAAAGAGTTCCCCGTTCAGTTTCATGGTGGCAAGCTCTGTTGAGATCGCTGTGCCACTTCTGGTGAGGATAATAAGACTGGTGAAGAAAGGGCCGAGCTCTCTTAAGCTCAACCAGAGGAGGATCTTTGTGATTGCACCGCTTGATCCTGTACCCGCAAGAGAGGTGATTAGAAGTATTATAATCAAACCTATAAAGAGTCCACTTGCTGAGACAGCAGGCAGGGCCTGTATTCCTGTAAAATAAATCTGCCTGAGAAGGACCTCTGTCTTAGGATTAAGCATAAGATAAAGGGTTATTAAACCTGACCATATTTCGTAGTACCCCTAAACTGCCGATAGGAATGGCGGGGGATGCCGATATTTTGGGGTTCACGGACTGAAGCTTGTCTTCACCCCCATGCTCTAAAGGCAATATCAGCCCCCCAGAAAATCTGACGATTTTCTGGGGACCCCGCCTGCGACACCTTAATGTAATATATCGCATAAGCTTACTATACATACCTAACTTCACCTTCTGGGTGAAGACATCTAAGCTAAAGTAGTGAATTAGTATGCAAGTGAGCTAAAGTAGTGAGTTAGTATACAAGTGAATTAGTGAATTAGGATTATCTAACTCACTAATTCACTAACTCACTAACTCACTAACTCACTAATCCCTAACTCACTGCCTCAACTGACCGCTTCCAAGGACAATGAACTTTGTGCAGGTAAGCTCCTCAAGACCCATTGGACCGCGGGCATGGAGCTTATCTGTTGATATACCTATCTCTGCACCAAGTCCAAATTGATAGCCATCATTAAGTCTTGTAGAGGCATTAACAAAGACTGCTGAGGAGTCAACCTCTCTCAAGAATCTCATTGCCTTTTCATAGTTCTCAGTAACAATAGCATCTGAGTGTTTTGAGCCATACCTTGCTATATGCTCCATTGCCTCATCTATATCTTTTACAACCCTCACATTAAGAATAAGGGCGAGGTATTCATTGAAATAATCCTCTTCCTTTACAGGCTTTACAGAGGGATATATCTTCCTTGTCTTTTCGCACCCCTTCAGTTCAACACCTGCATCCTCAAATCTCTTAAGCATCACAGGCAAAAATCTCTCTGCAATTGCCTCATCTACAAGCATGGTCTCCATGGCGTTACAGGTGCCAGGCCTCTGGACCTTTGCATTAAAGCATATCTCCTCTGCGGTCCTGAGATCTGCCTCCCTGTCTACAAAGACATGGCACACACCTTTATAATGCTTGAGTACGGGTATCCTTGAATTCTCTGCCACAGTCCTTATCAGACCTTCTCCTCCCCTGGGGATGATAAGGTCTATAAGGTCTGAGAGCTTAAGCATCTCCATTACAGCCTCCCTCTCAGGTATATCAATGAATGTAACAGCATCTTCAGGAATACCGTTATCATTAAGGGCCTTTCTCATTATATTCACAAGTGCCCTGTTTGAATTAATTGCCTCTGAACCACCTCTCAGGATCACTGCATTACCTGATTTGAGACACAGACTTGTGGCATCCACCGTGACATTTGGCCTTGCCTCATAGATAATACCTATTAATCCAATAGGAGTGCGCATCCTTCCCACCAGCATACCATTTGGCCTTCTCCACATCTTTGTTATCTCAAAGACAGGGTCAGGAAGCTGGGCAACCTCCATAAGGCCTGCACAGATTTCATTAATCCTTTTTTCATTCAGGGTAAGCCTGTCAATGAGGGCTGAGCTCAATCCCTTCAGGTTAGCAGTCTCTACATCCTTTTTATTCTCTTTAATCAGGAGATCTTTCTCCTTTTTGATAAGCTCTGCCATGGTAAGAAGGCAGGAATTTTTCTTCTCTGTGGAGACATTCATTAATCTTCGTGATGCCTCCTTTGCCCGCAATGCCTTTTCATATACAAACTGTTTTATATCCATCACATCTCCTCCACATAGCTGGTAGCCGCAAGCTTTAGCTTGCGTTTTTTGTATTTCCACCATTTATCGCAGGCTGGAAGCCTGCGGCTATCTACTTGAATGTGCCGGTAGCGCACAATCGCTCCTCGCATAATATTATTATACACCAACCCCCTGTAGTGTATTGTCTCTGATAAGGAAACAGCATTTCATCAGTCTTTTGAGTCATCCTTGATATAAGTCTCCAATCAGGCTTCTCAGCCAGTGTCTTCATAATTTCTTCACAGATTTCATATATGCTTAAATAAAAAGGAGACTATGAAGCACCTGTTTGCCATTATAAGGACAACATGTCTTGAAAGGACTGTGAAGGCATTGGAGGAGAGAGGCATAAAGGGCATAACAATTAGCGACGTTAAGGGAACAGGTGAGCAGGTAGAGTTGTTTAAACCATATACCATTCACAAGAGGATTGATATTATTGTGCCTGACGATAAGGCTGATGAGGTCTCCGTGATAATCCTTGAAAATAGTCATACAGGCCTTGCTGGAGACGGAATCATCGCTGTATCACCAGTTGACTACATGATTAAGATAAAGACTAAAGAGAGAATTATGTGAGGGAGCGATTAAAACAGGCAAGGGAAGGCATTGAGGAGGCAGAACTCCTCTATAAAGAACGAGTTGGCAATAAACTCGTTATTGCAAAACTGTATCACGCAATTATTTACTGCCTTCTTGCCCTATTCAGGATAAAAGAGATAGGGGAGTTGACCCATAAAGATATCATAGAGAGATTTGAGAAAGAATATGTTCAAAAGGGGTTCTTTAACAAAGAATTGATAGGCGTCATACGTCATGCCTATGAATTAACCCATGAGTGTGATTGCGAACATATGCCAGTACCATCAGATACTGATATAAGATCAGCGCTGTTAATAACTCAGGAGTTGATAGCTCATATAGAAAGAGACCCACTACCCCATAATAATACCGAAAAATGCCGTGAGAATCCGATAAACCCTTCAACAAAACTGGCAGATGCCAATATTTCGGGGTTCACGGGGTGAAGCTTGTCTTCACCCCGTGCTCTAAAGGCAATACTAACACCCCAGAAAATCGTTAGATTTTCTGGGGACCCCGCTTGCGACACCTTAATAGAGCAGTAGACCAGCAGACCAGTAGAGCAGTAGTTTTTATTAAGGAATTTTTTTCTTATTATTATTTGACTGCTGCTCTGTTTATTAGCTACTGCTCTGCTGCACTGTTGCTCTGCTGGTCTAAGAAGACTTTGAGGCAACCTGCCAGTAAGGTATCGGCAAAATAGGGTTTACTCCAATACTGTTATTCCTAAAGTCAAGTCACACTTTATTACTACTTTGAAATGTCACATTCTTTTTTTTCCATCCTTTCCTCCATGGATGATTTGCTGGTGGAGATTTCTTCTGCCTCCTTGTTTTTGGTATCTCTTTAACTGAT
>CALJEL010000101.1 GCA_938074335.1 uncultured bacterium
ACTTATCGGGCTTGCATCAGCACTTTCAGTTGGCATAGTAGTAGGCGCCATTCTGGGGACAAGCCTTGGGTATGTTATTGAGGCAATCTCCCATGCCTTGAGAGCAAAGCCTGCAGAGGAACCTGCTGAGGTAAAGACAAAGTAAGTTTATGTGAGACTCAATTTATATGAAAAGGGGTCTGTTGGATTCCGCAACAGACCCCTTTTTTGTGATAAAATCTCTAAAAGGCATTGCCTTTTAAATTATCCCGTGATTCAAGGAGGAGGTAGTATGAAGGAACGAATCTTCCTTCCCGTGATACTTCTTATGCTCTTTATGCTTGTTAGCCTTTCTCATGCAGAGACCTATACCTGTCTTGTCTGTCACTCTGCTATGAAGCAGAAGATAAAGACAGAAACAGGTGATGTGATTAATCTATGGATTGATGAAGAACGTTTCAGCTCTTCTGTACACGGATTTGCATCCTGTGATACCTGCCATAAACTCTTCAGTGAGAATCCCCACCAGAAACCATCAAAGGCAATACCACCAAATCTTATTGATATGTTCAACAAGATGAAGCCAAAGGCAAGGGTTGATGGAGTTGCCCTTGTTGCCTGTATGGACTGTCATCCTGATATTTATAATGATTATGCAGAGAGTGTCCATGGTAAGAATATAATTGCAAAAAGACAAAAAGATGGTTCCTCATGTATTGATTGCCATGGTTCTGTCCATTACATAGTCTCTAAAAGCTCAAAGGATTCCTCTGTAAACAGGGCAAATGTGGTGAATACCTGTGGCAACTGTCATAACAATGAAGAGATAGCTAAAAAATACGGATACGGTCTTCACATCGTTGAAAAATACAATGAAAGTTTCCATGGCAAGAAATACAGACTTGGCCATGAAAATGCACCCACCTGTGTTGATTGCCATGGTTATCATAAGGTAAAAAAATGGGATGACCCTGACTCACCCGTGGCAATGAATAATAGAAAGATAACCTGTGGGAAATGCCATAAGGGAGCAACTGATAAGTTTGTTGTTGCCATAACCCATAAGCCGATTGGAAAGGATAATCCCATACCCTATTATGTTGAAAAGGCATTGATGGTCCTTACTATATCTGTCTTTGCCTTTATCACAATTCATGTAGTCCTTGAGATTTATGCTGAGATAAGAGATTATGTCTTCAGGAAAAAGGAGGAATAGCCATGGAAAAAGAAGTAAAAGAGATAGAGCGTTTTAATATTATTGAAAGGCTTCAACATGTGATTCTTCTCTGCACCTTCTTACTCGTTGCCTTTACAGGATGGGCATTAAAGTATCCTGATGTGGGAGAGTATTCAAGCTGGTGGATAAAGATATGGGGTGGAGCAAAGAAGGCAGGTATAATCCACAGGGTGGCTGGAGTAATTATGGTCCTTGATTTTATATGGCATGTCCTTTATATGGCCTACAGAATCCTGACAGGCAGGATTAAGATTAGGGCCGCCACTACAGTTATACCACTTCCAAAGGATGTCTTTGATGCTATAAAAAACTTCCTCTACTTTTTAGGACTCAGCAAGGAGAAGCCCCGGTTCGGAAGATTCTCCTATGCGCAGAAGTTTGACTACTGGGCAGTCTTCTGGGGCATGGGAATAATTGGGCTTTCTGGTCTCTGTCTTGCTTTTCCTGTTCAGGCATCCTATTTCTTTCCGAGCTGGAGCCTTAACTGGATATGGGAGACCATAGCAATCATGCACAGTGATGAGGCACTTCTTGCAATAGTCTTTATATTGATCTTCCATTTCTACAATGAACATTTAAAGTTCCATGTATTCCCTATGAGCATGATATGGATAACAGGAAAGATATCAGTTGACCTTCTTAAAGAAGAACATCCTCTTGAGTATGAGATATTGAAAGAGGAAGGGAAGGTGGATTGAGATGAGATGGCTTTTGCTATTACTTTTTCTTGTATCTTCCTGCTCAAAGGAGGAGATATTATCTAAATTGAACCATGAAACATTGAAAGATCACAAAGAGGTAGCAGTAGAAATTACAGAGGGAACAAAGTCGCTTTTTTGTTTTAAATGTCATTCCTATGATAAATTTCTTGGAAGGACAGGTAGATTTCCCCATGAAAAACACAGGGATCTTTATCACTGCAATCAGTGCCATGAACTCAGGATGCATCAATCCATAAAGACAGATACAACAGTCTGTAAGGACTGTCACGGACTTGGCAGATTCACATACAGAGGAGCAGGGCTCAAGACCTTTTTTGACCATGCATCTCATTCAAAGAGGAATTCCTGTAGAGACTGCCATCCCGGTGTATTTGTTATGAAGAGAGGCATGAACAGAATGACCATGGATGATATAAATAAAGGGCAGTCCTGTGGTATCTGCCATAATGGTAAGAAGGCATTCGGTGCTGATAACTGCATGGCCTGTCATGAAATGGGAGGGTAAGCTCTTGCATTAATGGTTAAGGCTGGGGTTAAGGAAATACTCCTTTCCTCAGCCTTAACCTGTGTCTTTAAGATATCCTGAACTTTCCGATCTCAGTCATGAGGGATCTTGTCAGTTCATCAAGGCTCTTTATTACCCTATTCATCTCCTCTGCAAGCTTCACGGTCTCAAGGGATACCTTCTTTATCTCCTCTGTGGCAAGCACCATCTGACGGGTCCTGTCCCTCTGTAACCCCGTTGCCTTTGCTATCTCCTCTGCCTGATGCGTTACATTCACTACTGCCTCTGTTATCTGC
>CALJEL010000102.1 GCA_938074335.1 uncultured bacterium
TGGCTTACATACAGGACAGTATGGCTCCCCCAGATCCAGGAGGCATACATGGCCTCATTCAGGGCAACAGATGCATTCATCAAGAGGTTTATTACATACTTGACAAATTTCCATGATTCATTATATCAGATTCAATCCACCATGCCGAAATCCTACCGAAAAGTGCCGATAGAAATTTATAATAATCCTTTCAATAAAACTGGCAGGCTGCCCATATTTTGGGGTTCACGGGGTGAAGCTTGTCTTCACCCCGTGCTCTAAAGGCAATAACAGAGCAGCAGAGCAACAGCGCAGCAGTTAAATAATGAGAAAAAATTCCTTAATAAAAAACTACTGCTCTACTGGTCTGCTGCTCTGCTGCACTATCTTCACCCCTTCACCTGCGAGGTGACCGGTGTGAGGCATACTGACTATTTAAAATATGCAGATTACATCCCACGGGAGTTTCTGGTTGTTGTATAATTACCTATGCCATCTATCCAGATCTTGCCAGAGCATTTAAGAAATGTTATTGCTGCTGGAGAGGTTATAGAGAGGCCTGCCTCTGTGGTAAAGGAATTGATAGAAAACTCCATTGACGCCGGAGCAATGAAGATAAAGATAGAAGTCCTTTACGGAGGCAAGAAACTCATAAAGGTTACAGATGACGGCTCTGGTATGGACAGAGAAGATGCCCTCCTTTCTGTACAGAGATATGCAACAAGTAAGATTGCGAGCATAGAGGATCTTTTTAAACTCCAGACCCTCGGATTCAGGGGAGAGGCACTTGCCTCAATTGCTGCGGTATCAAGACTCACCATAGAAACAGGCACAGACCAGAAGAAGCCTGCTACCATTATTGAAGTTATTGGTGGAGAGGTAAAGTCTGTAAGGGATGCACCACCATTGAAGGGGACAATAGTTACTGTAAGGGATCTATTCTTCAATACACCGGCAAGGAGGAAGTTCCTCAGGGCAAACTCCACAGAGCTAAATCATATTATTGAAATAGTTACAATGGAGGCACTTTCCGATTTCAGCCGTGACTATAAACTATATGCTGATGATACAGAGATATTATTCCTTCCTCCTGTTTATGAGCCAGCGGAAAGGATTGCCCAGGTCTTTGGCATGGAGACCATAGAACATATGCTTGAGTATGAGAATATTTTTGATGATTTGAGGCTTCATGCCTTCATATCAAAACCACCAGAGCTCAGGGCAAAGAGGACAGGTCAATATATATTTATAAATCAAAGACCTGTCAGGGATCATCTTATATCAAAGGCAATCTATGATGGCCTTGGTAGCCTCGTATCAAAGGATAAACATCCACTCTTTGTGGTCTATTTAAGCATGCCTCCCTCCAGGGTGGATTTTAATGTCCATCCTGCCAAAAGAGAGGTGAGATTCAGTGACGGAGCGGCAATCTATGATTTTGTAAGAGGAACAGTTGAAAAGCTGATAAATAAAAATTTACAAGAACATACAGGGCTCAGAGAAGAACATGAATCTTCAGATGAAGACAGCGCTCAGGCTGTGCAGGAAACCAGTGTCTCAAAAAATCTTCAACCATCTTATCTTTCTTCTGAATCCACAGGGCTCAGACTCTTTGAAAAGGATTCTGCCTATGAAGTCTCACAGCCATTTATCTTTTTTGGTGAGGTCTTTATTGCCATGCCAGTGCCTGAGGGGCTCCTTATAATGGATAAACATGCTGCTCATGAAAGGGTGCTTTATGAAAAATTCCTTAATGGCTCCTTTAGAGTAAAAAGACTCCTTTTCCCGAAACAGGTCAAACTTCAGCCCCTGTTATACAGGAGCATACTGAACAACAGGGAAATCCTAAGGGAAATGGGGCTTGAGATTGATGACTTTGGTTCAGGCTCAGTAATTGTGAGGACCCTCCCTGAATTTTATAGAGATGAATCCATTCAGGCAATTCTTGAAGAGATAGCCTCTGCTTTGAGAGATTATGAAGAGGGAATGGGGCATCAGGAAGAGATAATTGAGAAGAAAAAGGCAGTTGCAGCAAGCCTTGCCTGTCATAAATCATTAAGAAGAGGTGATCCTGTAAATAAAGAGGAGATAGAGGTCCTCTACAGGGAGCTCTTGAAGACCTCTGATCCCTATCATTGTCCTCATGGAAGACCAACTATTGTAAGGCTTACCATGGAGGAACTTTTTAAGAGATTCGGGAGGGCATGATGCATTCAAAGGTAATGACTGCAAGTATCTTCGGAATAGATGCTCATTTAGTGGAGGTGGAGGTTGATATAACCTCAAGGGGATTGCCTCATTTTTCAGTTGTGGGACTTCCTGATACAGCGGTGAAGGAATCAAAGGACAGGATAAAGGCATCACTTAAGAATATTGGTTTTAATATACCTTTAAAGCAAATTACCGTAAACCTTGCACCAGCAGACCTGAAAAAGGAGGGCTCTTCCTTTGACCTTCCAATAGCAACAGCTATACTTATTGCTGAAGGCATAATCCCTCAGGACAATGTCAGTAAATATCTCATAGCAGGAGAACTCTCCCTTGATGGACGGATAAAGCCAGTAAAGGGAGCACTTCCAATGGCTATAAAGGCAAGGCAGCTTAATTTCAAAGGTCTGATAATACCTGAAGAGAACGTAGCTGAGGCAGCAGTGGTGGAGCCTCTTGAGGTGCTTGGAGTAAAGAGTCTTACAGACCTTATACTTCATCTGAAGAACGAAAAGCCCCTTCAGCGATTCACAGTTGACATATCAGAGATAATGAATAACTCCTCCACATATGAGGATGACTTCTCTGATGTAAAAGGTCAGGAGCATGCCAAGAGGGCCCTTGAGATCAGTGCCTCTGGCGGCCACAATGTACTTATGATAGGGCCTCCTGGTGCAGGTAAGACCATGCTTGCAAAGAGGCTTTCAACCATAATGCCTCCCATGACCTTTGAAGAGGCCCTTGAGACAACCAAGATCTATTCAGTGGCTGGCCTCATTAAAAATCAGGCATTGATTAATATAAGACCTTTCAGGGCACCCCATCACACCATATCAGATGTTGCCCTTATAGGTGGTGGACAGGTTCCAAAGCCTGGTGAGGTCAGCCTTGCCCATAATGGAGTGCTTTTCCTTGATGAGCTTCCTGAATTCAAGAGAAATGTCCTTGAGGTTCTCAGACAGCCCCTTGAAAATGGAGAGGTCACTGTATCAAGGGCAGTTGCCTCCATTACCTTTCCTGCAATGTTCACCCTTGTTACTGCAATGAATCCCTGTCCATGCGGATTCTTTGGTGATAGCAGACATCAATGTTCATGCACCCCTCAGATGATTCAGCGATACAGGGCAAGGGTATCAGGTCCTCTGCTTGACAGGATTGATATACAGATAGAAGTCCCAGCAGTCCCCTACAGGGAGCTTTCTTCAGAGTATTCAGGTGAAAGGTCAGAGATAATCCGTCAGCGGGTAACAGAGGCAAGGCAGAGGCAGCTCAGGAGATTTAAAGACGAGGGTATATACTGCAATGGACAGATGAAGACAAGACATCTTAAAAAATACTGCAGACTCAAAGAAGAGGCCCATTCAATTCTTGACACAGCCATTCAGAAGTTGAATCTTTCAGCAAGGGCATACACAAGGATATTAAAGGTGGCAAGGACAATAGCAGATATGGAGACAAGTGAAGATATATTACCAAGTCACATAGCAGAGGCAATACAATACAGGAGTATGGACAGGATTATTGTTTAATGAATTCAGGATATTCTGGTACCCTGTCTCATCCTTATGATTCTGGCCGCTTATATCTTTGCCTTCCTCAGCCTTAAGGCATTCCCCACCACTGACACAGAGCTAAAGCTCATGGCTGCAGCTGCAAATACAGGACTCAGAAGTATTCCAGAGAATGGATAAAGAACACCTGCTGCGATCGGGACTCCGAGGGTGTTGTAAATAAAGGCCCAGAAGAGGTTCTGTTTTATATTTCGCATCGTTGCCCTGCTGAGCCTCCTTGCTCTAACAATACCCCTGAGGTCGCCTTTTACGAGTGTTACACCCGCGCTCTCCATCGCTATATCTGTGCCTGTTCCCATTGCTATGCCTACATGAGCCTGCGCCAGTGCTGGTGCGTCATTAATTCCATCTCCTGCCATTGCAACAATCCGTCCTTCATCCTGCAGTCTTTTAACAACCTCGGACTTCTGGTCAGGTAAGACCTCTGCAATCACATCATCAATATTGAGCTTCCTTGCCACTGCCTCTGCTGTAATGCGGTTGTCTCCTGTAAGCATCACGATACGTATGCCTTCTTTATGGAGTGCATCAATCGCCTCTGCTGTAAATTCTTTTATCGGGTCTGCAACGCCGAGAAGTCCTATCACCTTACCATCTACTGTAACAAACATGACTGTCTGCCCATCGGCACGCATCTCATCAGCCTTTCTCAACACCTCAGCAGGGTCAATGCCCATGTCATCAAGGAGTTTTTTATTTCCCAGTGCGACCTCATGCCCATCAATCCTGCCTGTCACACCTTTACCTGTAAAGGACTTAAAATCTTTAAGATTATTGAGTTTTATGCCTCTTTCCTCAGCAGCCCTTACAATTGCCTCTGCAAGGGGATGTTCACTTCCGCGCTCAAGGGTCGCTGAAAGATACAATATCCTTTCTTCATTAAATCCCTGAAATGGAACTATCTTCATAAGCCTCGGCTTGCCAATAGTAAGAGTCCCTGTCTTGTCAACAACGAGTGTATCAATCTTCCTCATTACCTCTATCGCCTCTGCATCCTTAAATAACACACCTGCCAAAGCTCCCTTTCCCATTGCAACCATTATGGACATTGGCGTTGCAAGTCCGAGGGCACAGGGACAGGCGATGATTAATACAGCTACTGCATTGATTATTGCATGAGCCATCCTGGGTTCAGGACCAAGCCATGCCCAGATAGTAAAGGTAATCACTGCTACAGCAACAACTATCTGAACAAAATAGCCTGCCACAATATCTGCAAGCTTTTGAATGGGTGCCTTGCTTCTCTGCGCCTCGGCAACCATATGAACAATCTGTGAAAGCAGGGTATCTGCTCCAACCTTTTCAGCCTTTATTATCAACATGCCCGTTCCATTTACAGTTGCACCAATCACCCGATCTCCCTTCTGTTTTTCAACAGGGATGGGTTCCCCTGTAACCATTGATTCATCAACTGAACTTATCCCTTCAATAACAATGCCATCAACAGGTATCTTCTCTCCAGGACGAACACGAAGCAAGTCTCCTATCCTTACATGCTCAAGGGGGATATCCTCTTCTATATCGTCTCTTATTCTTCGGGCTGTCTTTGGTGCAAGACCCAGGAGCATCTTGATAGCAGCGCCTGTCTTACTTCTTGCCTTTAGTTCAAGAACCTGCCCCAGAAGCACGAGGGTCACAATAACTCCTGCAGCCTCAAAATATACCCCGACCTCTCCATCCTTTCTAAAGGAGGCAGGGAACATGCCCGGGAAAAGCGATGCAACAACACTGTAAATGTAGGCTACGCCCACACCGAGTCCTATCAATGTGAACATGTTAAGGTTATGGCTTCTGATGGATTGCCAGAATCGCACAAAGAATGGCCACCCAGCCCACAGGACAACAGGGGTTGCAAGGAGGAGTTCTATCCATTTCAGGAGTTCATGAGAAAGGAGTGTTTTTAGTGGAAACACAGGGATATAATCGCTCATGGCAATAAAGATTAACGGGATTGTAAGAATCACTCCAGCCCTGAACCGCCTTGTCATATCAATCAGTTCAGGATTTTCCTCCTCTATTGAGATGGTCCTTGGTTCCAGTGCCATTCCACAGATAGGGCAACTTCCTGGAGAATCCCTGATAATCTCTGGATGCATGGGGCAGGTCCACTCTGTCTTGCCAGCAGGAGGACTTACAGGCTCAAGGCCCATTCCACATTTGGGGCAGAAGCCTGGCCCTTCCTGCCTTATCTCAGGATGCATGGGGCAGGTATAAATCTCATACAGTTTTCGAGGCATGGCGGTCTTTTCTACGAGAAAGGCATCCGGATTTTTGTCAAATTTATCCTTGCAAGTTTTCGAACAGAAATAATAGGTGATTCCTTTATATACAGAAGTGGCTGCCGCATCCTTATCTTCTATCGTCATCTTACAGACAGGGTCTGTGACCTTCATATCTTCCTCCTGACTGCCTTGAAAAGACCTTGAAGCAGCCTGCCCTTTTCTACAGACAATTAACTAACAGTTTATCTTGAATATCTTGATTTGAGCCCATGACATGTCAATTATAATTTTATATTAATGACCATGGGCATCTTTCTTTTTCTCTCCTCCTGCAGATTCTTCTGGCTGCGTTCCGCTCATCTCAGGGCCTGTTCCTGTAATACAGCCATAAGCCTTTTTCATCTGTTCCATCATCTCCATCTGGGATGCCTCGGTTGCTGTCTTTGGATCTTTGATATGAAGATCGTGAAGGTCTATAGCCTTTTTGAGCCACTCCTCTGCACATTTAAGCCTTGCCCGAGAATCATCCATCCCCATCATCATACCCATACGCATTGACATCATCCTCTGCATTTTTGCTCTCATGCGGGCCATGTCTTTCATCATCTGCTTTTTCTCCACAGGCTTTACACCCATCATCATCTTCTCCTGCATATTCATCATATCCATCATCATCTGCATCATCTCCTGCATCATCATCTCATGGCTCATCATCTGCTTCATCATGGGCATACACATCTGCATCATTGGCATCTGTTGTCCTTCGCCGTCACCCATCTGTGCCTGTGCTGAAATACTGAAAACAAATAAACTCACCAGCGCAACTATTAACCTTTTCATTTTTCTCCTCCTTTGTTTGTTTTCATGAGCTGATGAAGACTTCTGTCTTCCTTTCACTCATGCCTGTAAAATAAGTTTTTAGCAGGATTGATGACATTTGCAGGACAGTCCCATTTTCTTTGTTATCTTCTTGATGCCCATGCTTTCCCTCCTTTCTCTTAAGAATAAACATCGGGGTTTTTCTATATACCTTTTATATTCATCACACATTTTAATCATACCACTTTCTGTTCTTTTCGACAATCGGCCGAATTGCTTCAACAAAAATCTAAAAGAAATACAATAGTCTCTATTGGATGAAAACATCATTCAAGGAGGCGAAATAAGGGGCCAAAAAGTCCATAGACTTTTAAGGGTAAAGGATGAAATAGGTTTTCAAAGGTAAGGATAGGCAGCAGTGTTATCAAGAGATAGGACACACCAAAGACCCCTTATTAAAGGTTTTAGAATCCCCTGATGTAAGCAATGCCATTAAAGAAGGACTCAGAAGGCAATATAAAGGGCTAAACCCTGCAGAGCTTTACAGGCAGATTGTGAGGCTTCAGAATAAACTCGTTGAGATGGCAACATTGAAAGAAGAAGTAATGAGATCTGTAAAACCGATCTGCCATAGAAAGAGTAATTTATACTATGCTTATATTTAGATTCTTATGTGGGGCAACAAAGGAGCTATTATGATTGCGGTTTAATGGCTTTTTTGTGAAATAAGAGACAACGAGACAAACAAGGCTGTTATAGAGCTAATAACTTTGATCCAAGACTGAAAAATAAATAGATATCTTAATTACAACCGCAGACAGATTGCTCACGATGGGTGAATTCGAGGGTCTCAAGATATGCCCTTGCCTTATCCAACGCATCTTTAACCGCCCTCTTACCATAGAGTCCTATTGCAGCATAGTAAAAATCTAACCTTAAAAGGTTATTAAGGATATACCTCCATGAGTAGAATCTTTTCATTGCCCTGAGGGTTTCTATATGAAGGGTCTCTGGTTTCATCATAACAGGGTTAAAGACCACATGGTGTGCATCATATTTGGCCCAGTCTGTATGGAGGAGTCTGCCAGAATCCCTCATCTCAAAGAATACAGGTGTTCCTGGCAGAGGGGTGAGCATCATAAACTGCACAGTATCAATTTTAAGTTTAATGGCAAAGTCCGCAGTCCTCTTTATGGTCTCTACATCATCTGTGTCAGCACCGAGAACAAACATGCCATGGATACGTATCCCATGATCCTTAACAGCCCTTATGCAATCCATTATCTCATGGATATCCTGTTTTTTATTATAAAATTCGAGTGTTTCAGGGTTTACAGACTCAAAACCTATATATAAGGTGCTGCAACCAGAGTCAGCCAACAAACGGAGAAGTTCGGCATCCTTTGCAACATCTGTCCTTACCTGTGCTGACCAGCTTATCTTCATCGCCTCATTGACCATCCCTTTGAGTATCGCCTTCGTCCTGTTCTTATTTGCAGCGAAATTATCATCCACAAAAAATACAGTAGCCTTCGAGACTGATGAGACATATCTTATCTCCTTAAGTGTGGCATCAACAGACTTGAATCTGTATTTCCTGCCAAACATCGGAATAACCGAACAGAATCTACAATTGAAGGGACAACCCCTTGATGTGGATATGGGGTAGATATTTGAAGGTCTCCAGCCGTGGACAAGAGAAAAGTCAGGTTCAGGCAGGGAGTCCAAATCTTCAAGCAGGGGTCTTGGGAGATTGTGTACTATTTTACCTGAATCATCTTTATATGAAAGGCCCTGGATAGATTCTATCGAAGGCTCCATCTTCCTTAGATAACTTATTAATTCAGAAAGGGTATAATCGCCCTCCCCTCTAACCACATAATCAGCATGTTCAAGTGCCTCCTCTGGCAGGAAGGATGGATGAGGGCCTCCAATTATCACTTTGATGCCAGTCTTTCCCAATCTATCTGCGATCTCATATGCCCTGATGGCGGTTGGTGTTATGGTGGATATGCAAACGATATCTGAGTTCTCTATAAATGACCAGTCAGGTTCTGCTATATCCTCTATAAAGACCCTGATGTTATACCCTTCATCCCTGAGGATCGTAGAAAGCAAGATAGAGCCGAGTCTCGGGATCGGGAATCTGCTGAATATGTGCGCACCTGGTGAGCCTATTTCTATAAAGGAGATATTATCAATCCTCATGATTCAGTATATACCATGATCTGCCTGGTACGCAATTAAAAAATATTA
>CALJEL010000103.1 GCA_938074335.1 uncultured bacterium
CAAGAGGGTCTTTTCTCCAGAACAGGCTCAAGTGCTTGAGGAGGTGGTTGAGCTTGTTGATGAAACTGTAAAGACAAGGGATTTTAATGAGCTCAAGGCAATTGTTGCTGACCTCGCAAAAGCACAAAAGGAGCTTGCAGAGGCACAAAAGAGGACTGAACAAAGGGTTGAGGAATTAGCAGAGGCACAGAAAAGAACAGAACAAAGGGTTGAGGAACTTGCAGAGGCACAGAAAAGAACAGAGCAAAGGTTAGAGGAGCTCGCAGAGGCACAGAGAAGAACAGAGGAAGCGGTAAAGCAGCTTGTCGTTGGTCTTACCAAAACAAGGCAGGAGCTTGGTGGATTAGCAAGGACTATGGGTTATGCCTTTGAAAACGAAGCCTTCAGAAATCTACCAAAAGTCCTTAAAGAAAAGTATCAGATAGAAGTAACGGAGAGGTTCATAAAGGAAGAGGTCAGGGGAAGAGAGATAAATGTTCTTGCCAGAGGAAGAAGAGATGGTATGGATGTAGTAATTATAGGTGAGTCAAAGCTGAGGCTTGAAGAAAGGGAGGAACTTGATGAAGTTTTTGATGATTTAGATGACAAGGCAGAGGTGGTAAGGGCAGAATACGGAGGCATAGAGGCTGTAAAGATTCTTATAACACATTATGCCACAAAAGGTGCCTTAAGAAAGGCAAATAAAAGGGGTATAATCGTAATACAAAGCTTTGAATGGTAAGTTCAAGATCATAATTTCATCTGCTCAATGGGATGTCTTGGAAACGCACTGTAAATCTTGTCTTTTCACCAGAATGCGCTTTAAGCTGACAGGCGATTTCAATTGATGTTATTAAAGAGGCCTGAGGTGAGATGCCTTCAAAGGTTATGCCTGCCTTTGCGGGAACTGTAGATACGAGTAAACCCTTTACCCATTCCTTACCTCTATCACCAGCCAGATTTACCTCAGTTGCTATATATTGAATTCCTGATTCTCCAAGCATCTTTGAAGGGAAAAACCAGTATCCTCCATACAGCACAAGGTATCTATCTTCATGCTCTTTATTCGTAATCAACAAATCACATGTTATCTTTCCACCTGATAACTTACAGTCCTGTAATTCAAAAAGAAGACCGTAAAGCTCTACACTTTGTGGAGACCTTATGGAGGTTTCCTGTGTGGGCTCAGTTTTTTTTTGTTATGGCTGTTGGTGCCTCTACGGGTGAGTCAGTTTTAGATTGCTCCAGAATGGCAGGCTCAGTTTTTTCTGCTATAGCGGTTGGTGCCTCTATTTCCCTTGAAAGCAATTCATCTATTGTCTTTGTCTTTGCGATATTACTTCTATCTCCTCCAATCACCTTTGCTGTATCTGTGGTTATTACCTTACAGGAGATCCTGATAGTATCTCCAAAAGGAGTAATAGAGCCTGTGACAATGGCATCAACACCTGCGATCTGACCTAATTTTTTAACGGTGTTTGGGTCTACAAGCCCTGAAATAGAGAGTTTGTGCTCTTTAAGGATGCCACAGACAAGAATGTCTGTGCTACTGCTCTGCTGCTCTATTTGTAGCTAACCTAAAAAGGACTTACTTAAAAATTCCAGTATATGCAAAGAGGACCTCCTCTGAACCTTCCATGCCTGGCTTAATAAGTTCTATCTTTAAGTCAAACCTGTCCTTCTCAGCATAGGGTATCACTGTTCCTCTTATAATAACCTCAGCATCCTTCGTGAGTATCCTGAATCTGTCCTTTTTTACCTTAAGGAGTGCCTTTTTGAATTTATCTGTAAGCTTACGCTCAAAGGTGCTACTGCTGCCTTTCAGGTCTACAAAATTAAGCACTGTAACGGCCTTAATCTTTCTATTAACAGTTTCCTCTGCAATTATGGTGGCAATCCTTTCTATCTTTTGCTGATGGATCTTTGTGAGCTTTCTCTCTAAGGAATACCCTTTCTTTATACCAAGAAGTAAAATTAAGACTGAAAAGGAAAAAATAAGGAAGTTGAGGCTGAATTTACAGGTCTTTAGTTGATCCTTATTCCTCAAACCTAAACCCCTTTATTTTTATCGCAACACAAAGGCTACCTTTGCAGAGGCAAAGAAATTGGATTTCTGGTTTGCTGAATAGATCCTCACTGCATCTTCCTCTGATACCTGAAGGTCTGAGGTCGTAACTGTTCCAGTTGCCTTAACAACAAGGGGATTCTTTACACCTCTCTTTTCAAGTGCTGCCTTTGCCTTTTCTATGCTGTTAGTATATTCACCGCAACCCTGTTCCACGAGGACCTTCTGGCTTACCTTTGAAGGGTCATAAAGTATGTCACCCTTTGGAGTGAATATCCTGTTAATCAATGCTGGCCTGAAATTTACCTCTGTGGCATCAATTATCAGGCCATCATAATTTTCTTCAAGAGACACAGGCTTTGCCTTAAAGGATGGTTCAGGTTTAAGCACATCCTTTTTGATATTAGGATCACCCAGAATCTTCTCATACATTATACTTCCAAACCCCTTTGGACCTGACATGCCAACCTTTACTATTACAAGGGCAACCTCCTCCTGAGGATTCCAGTCTTTGAAGACAACCTGTGCACCTTTTACAAATCCTGCAACTGCTGTCCTCACCACATCATACTGGAGCTCTGCATCCTTCACAAGGGTATCTCCCACCACCGCCACTCCCTCCAGTATCTCTGCAAGCTGCCTGTAGGCAAGGGCTGTAGCAGCCCTTTCAGCAGTAAGTCTTCTCTGGCCCGGTGTCCTTGCTGAGGGTGAGGGAAGTCCCTCAGCTGCAACAAGTATATAATCATTGATAAATGCCTCCTCTGGAGTGGTGGTTATGGAAAGGTTATTCTGATGGAGCCACTGGTTTGCAAGCTGAAATGTTGCTGATATCTGTGGTGAAGGAGCAAGCTGCTCCTGCTGGGCAATTGCAATACCTGCTATGAAGATGGAAAAAAGAAATATGATCACTCTTTTCATGGTTGATACCTCCTACTTTTAATAAATATTCATCCTCTGTCTTAAAACCCTTATGGCAAGGAGTGCCTCTGCACCATCAACGGGTGCATCTATCCTGAATTCACCTGAAAGCTCTGGCTCCATTATCCCGCGTGTCGTCATATTCATGACTGCATTATAAAGGGGAGATGTGGGTCTTACATCAGGGAATGGTGAACGGTCATGGCCGAAATAGGCTGTGGCAATCTTTTCATCGCCTGTGATCTTTATAAGCACATCCTCAAGGATAAAAGCCATCTCACCGCGTTTTACCACATCATGGGGTTTAAAGAGATAGGCCCTGGTGGCCTCATCATATTTTGGCTCAAGACCCCTTACCTTCCATTTAAGGACTGTAAGAATCTCATCCTTGAACTGATGATTAATTATATCTGCTGGTATAAACTCTGCCTGGAGTCTTTCCACCTCCCTCTGAACAGGTATCCTTCCTGCGAAGAGTTTATCCAGCTTGAGTTCATCAATAAGAAGGGCTGACAGGTCTCCTCTTGTTATAGCATCCTTTATGGCAATCTTTTTACCCACATCTCCTACTGTAATACCAGCCATGGCACGAACAATCCTGTCGGTCTTTTTCCATGCCTTATCAGCTCTCTCGTGCCATTTGCCTTCCCGTTTTGCATTGAGGACATCGGCAAACTTATCCCTTGCCTTCTGGAATTCAAGGGCCTCAAGATAGGCAACTCCCATGAAGTAATGGCCTGCCTCTATACCCTGATAATAAATCAGCCTCCTCTCATCTACCTTGAGCTTCATGGCATCCTTATAGGCATCCTCTGTCCTTTCAAGCCAGTTCTTTGTCTTTAATGTGGTATTTACCCTCATAACTGCAAGATAATAGTCAAACTCCTCCTCGGGTTTTTGAGCAAGCTTCTTTGCAGACCTCAACCTCTCTTCAACCCTTTCCATCTCTATCTGCCTGAATTTTGGGTCCTGCTGTGCCTTTGCCTTCTCAGCCTGGGCTATTGCCATACCAGACTGAGCCATGGAGAACTTATCATCACAGTAAAGTGCCCTGTCAAATTTCTCTATTGCTATATCCAACTTCCCCTGCTCAAGGGCCTCCATACCCCTCAGATAGTGATGGG
>CALJEL010000104.1 GCA_938074335.1 uncultured bacterium
TTAGTGTAATACTATTAATAAGCTTACTATACATAACTAACTTCACCTTTTGGGTGAAGACTTTTTGCTACATAATAAATAAAATTTGTCGCATTGTAAAGACCTTGAGGCAGACTGCCAGTTCTCTAATGGCAAAATAGACAGCCTTATTTTAGTGTAATGTGCGACCCCTTCACCTATTCACCTTCAACTGTTATTAATGGACATGATTTATCTCATATTTATTTTTAAAGTAATGTTATAATATTAAACCTGCAGAAATCCGGATTTATTCCGGTTTCTGAGGGCAGGATTTACCTGTCTTAATTTCTTTATCAGGAGGTAAAATTATGACACCTGTAGTGGATCAGGATCTTTGCATTGGCTGTGGTTCCTGTGTGGAACTCTGTCCAGAGGTCTTTGAGCTCAGGGACGACAAGGCATGGGTAATAGGACCGGATAAATGCAATACCTGTAATTGTCAGGAAGCAGCAGATGTATGTCCAGTTCAGGCAATAAAATTTGAGTAAATTAATGGGCCCTATCAAGGTATAGGGCCTATTTTAAAATCAAAAAGTTCTATGAAACTTCAACTTACAAGTGGTGATAGTTTCTCTATCAGAGAAGGGCAGACCCTCCTTGATAGCCTTAAAGAGGCTGAATTTTATCTTGTTGCCTCCTGCGGTGGAAAAGGGACATGCGGTAAATGCAGGATAAGGATTATTGACGGTCCCTTTGAAGTTAAAGGTTATGGCAAGCTTACTGCTGAGGAAAGGAAAAAGGGATTTGTCCTTGCCTGCCAGAGCATCCCGCTTGGTGACCTTATTATTGAGGTTCCAGAGGATTCAAAGCTTACTGTTGGAGACAAGATTGCAATTTCAAAAGGCAGGGACCTCTTTGAGCTTCTTCTGTCTCTCGGGGGGGATATTTCACCTCTTGTAAGGTATTTAGATCTTAATCTTCCTCCTCCTACCATTATTGATAATATCAGTGACCTCGAAAGACTGAAAAGGGCATTAAAAGACAAAGGCCTTGAAGGCCTGAGATTCTCAAATAGATTTTTAAAAGACCTTTCCGGTGCCCTCAGGAAAAATAACTGGGACATAAGGATCCACTATGCTGACTGCCTTGGCTGTAGCTTAACAGAAACTGGTATCTCCTCTGATTCACTGGAGGCCCTGTTTATATCAGCCCAGAAAGATACACCAAGATATGGCATAGCTGTGGACATCGGAACCACAACAGTTGTCGTCTATCTTGTTAACCTTGATGATGGAAGAATAATTGATGTGGGCTCCACATATAACTCACAGATAAGATATGGTGATGATGTAATAACAAGGATAATATATGCTACTGAAAAAAACGGGCTTGAGGAATTGAGAGGGGCAGTTATTGAGGATATAAACACAATCACAGATTCAATGGCAATAAGACACTCCATAAATAAAGAGGATATCCTGTCAGCTACCATAGCAGGCAATACAACCATGAGTCATATCTTCTGGGGACTTGATCCAGGGTCCATAAGGGAAGAGCCCTATATACCAACCGTAAATTTTTTCCCTATCTGGAGGGCAGGTACAGCCGGACTTAATATAAATCCTCAGGCACCTGTGTACACACTTCCCTGTGTGGCCAGCTATGTTGGTGGAGATATTGTAGCAGGTGTACTTGCATCAAAGATGCACAGGAGCCCTGAGATATCCCTTTTTATGGATATAGGAACAAATGGTGAGATAGTAGTTGGAAATAATGAATGGTTAATGACAGCAGCCTGTTCAGCAGGTCCGTGCTTTGAAGGAAGCGGGATAAAATCTGGCATGAGGGCAACAAAGGGTGCAATAGAACAGATCAGATTCAATCCTTCAACCCTTGAACCTGAGTTTTCTGTTATCGGAGATGCAAGGCCGATAGGTATATGTGGTTCAGGGATGATAGATGCCATTTCAGAAATGTTCATTAAAGGAATCATTGATCAGAAAGGGAAATTTGTCAGTAACCGAACAAACAGGATAAGGGAAGGAGAAGATGGTCCTGAATATGTCTTTTATGAGGATACTAAAACGAATATAAGGGTTGTCCTTACAGAGCCTGATATAGAGAATATCATGAGGGCAAAGGCTGCAATCTATGCGGGCGTTTCGCTTCTTCTGAAAGAAGCAGGACTTGATTTTAACGCCATCGAGAAGGTTTATATAGCAGGTGGTTTTGGAAATTATCTTGATCCAAGGAAGGCAATACTTCTTGGAATGCTCCCTGACCTGCCTGTTGAGAGGTTTGTCTTTCTTGGAAATACATCTATTGCAGGTGCCTATCTTTGTCTCCTTTCAAAAAGGATGCGGCAGGAGGCAGAGGAAATAACGGAGAAGATGACCTATATGGAGCTCTCTGTATCAAGAGGTTTTATGGACGAATATCTCTCTGCCCTCTTTTTACCCCATACAGAGCTTGAGAGATTTCCATCTGTGATGGAGGTGCTGAAGTAGTGAATTAGACTCAAGTGGGTTAGTGAATTAGGCTTAAGTGATTTAAACCATAAGAGGGAGGCGGGATGATAAAGGAACTAAAATATGATGAGAAGGGATTGATACCTGCGATTATCCAGGATATAAATACTGGAGAGGTTCTCATGATGGCTTACATGAATGAAAACTCCTTAAGGATGACCATTGAGACAGGGTATACCCATTTCTGGTCCAGGTCAAGGCAGAAATACTGGAAAAAGGGTGAGACCTCAGGAAATGTGCAGGAAGTAAAGGAGATACTTGTTGATTGTGATGCTGACACCCTTTTAATAAAGGTAATCCAGCATGGCAGCGGTGCCTGCCACACAGGACACAGGACATGTTTTTATAGGAATATAAAGGGACAAGAGCTGGAGCCCAAAAATTTTTGAGGTGAGTTTAAGAGGAATAATATGGAGTGTATTTTTTGCAGGATAGCTGAAAAAAAGCTTCCTTCAAAAATACTGTTTGAAGATGAAAGGTCCATAGCCTTTGAGGATATAAATCCTCAGGCACCTGTGCATGTCCTTGTAATCCCCAAAAAACACATATCCACTGTTCTTGAATTAAAAAAGGAAGACCGGGAATTAATAGGTCAACTATTTCTTGTAGCCAATATAGTGGCAAAAGAGAAGGGTATTGCTGAAAGGGGCTTCAGGCTGGTTCTCAATTGCAACAGGGAGGCAGGCCAGACGGTTTTTCATATCCATCTTCACTTACTTGGTGGAAGACCCATGCAGTGGCCACCAGGTTAATAGTCATCTTCCTTCTCTATAAGTTTGTTAATTTTTTTGTCCCTTTCTTCTGCTTGTATTTTAATGCCCATTATTTGTTCTTTTATTTCAATAAAGGTATCAGTTACCTTTTTTGCATATGAATTGAATAAATATACCAGTAGAAGAAGGGTTAGAACTATCCTGATAATTGTTGCAGCTCTTCCATATCCGATGAAGTTAGCTACCTTACCGGCAACTATAAAGAAAAAGAGAAAACCTGTTATTACAATAATTGATTTAAATAAGTTGCGATGCAAAAGATTTCGCCACATGGTCTTATTTTCTTCTTTATCTGTGGCCACTGACTTATCTGCAGGTTTAATCTCAGATGGACCTGGTCTTTCTTCTATCTCTATTGCATCCTTCCTGTACTCCTCAGGGATAGTATAAAGGCTATCTGTAAAAACCGGTGTACCATTTTTATCCACATATTTATATATTTTAGCATGACCATTTTCAACAAGAATTATATTCCCAAATAAAATTAATAAAGCTATTATCAGCCCTTTCTGTTTTAGTAAAAACATATAAACATTTTAACTAATATAAAAGGTTGAGGTAAAGACAGTAGCCCTTACCTCAACCTGAGCTCATTTTACTTCTTTGCTGGTGCTGCTGGAGCAGGTGCTGCCTCGACCTTCTTTGGTGTCACATTAATGGATGTAGCAACATTCTTATCCTTTTCCTTTTTGTACTTTGCTACCGCAGTATCTCCTACCTTCACATCAGCAAGGGATTTCTTTTCCTTACCAATCATAACCTTTGTCTTATCTGTTACCGTAAGCTGAACCTCCTGCTTCTTGCTCTTGATAGTTAAGCTGTTGGTAGCAGGATCAACTGCTGTAACCTCACCTTTTACTGAGAGATACTTTGCAGGAGCCTTCTCCGGAGCAGGTGCTGGCTGTGTTGCCTGCTCTGCAAAGGAAATACCTGCAGCAAGGATAAAGAGTGCTACTGTTAACAATGCGATTATCCTCTTCACACTACTCACCTCCTTTCTTTTTAAAAAATATTTTTTAAAATCCTTTCCTGTTTTAGAAAACCCCTTCCTTTTTTAAGGAACTTTAAGGCTCTGGCATGGTAAAGGTAATCACCTGTATCCCTTCAGGAAAGGCCCTCTCTTTTTAGAAAATCAGGGTTCTTTTCAATCTTCATATACCTTTTTAAGCCATCAATATAAGCCTTAAGAAGCCTGTCCTTTTCCTCAAAAAGTATAGCCTCTTTTAATGCCTTTGCAAGGTCATTATCTTCAGAAGATATGCTTAACGCCTGGCTTTCAAACTCAACAGTACCTTCTATAAGTCTCCGGAGTTTTGCAATCCTCAGCGATCTCCTGAGAGATTCTTCATACATCTCCGGGGTAAGTCTGTTCTGCCTGAGGGTCCAGAGATAAAGTTCTTTATTAAAAATTCCATTTCTCATAAATATGGGATTGTTTACAATAGCATCCTCAACCTCCCTGTCACTGACCTTTATGCCAAACTCATCCACTATCCTTGAGAGTATCCTGTCATTGATGAGTGCCTCAAGTGCCTCCTGCCTGAGTTTTTTTTCCACTGTCTCATCAAGCTGCGTTCTTTCAGAATAGTATCTCCTCAGGTTTTCAAAGGTCCTCCAGTATTCCTCAGCATAAATCCTGTCACCATTTACCCTTACAGCTACGAGATTCTGTGATTTATCTATTGGCCCCACATAAAAGAAAACAAAGGAGATTATTATTATAAAGAAGAAAAAATAGAAAAACTTTGCATGTTTTCTCATAAACTTAAGCATAGTCTTTCCTCCTTCCTGTTACTTCGCCATATCAATATCTTTTCAAAAAATAGTCATTCAATATATCTCTATGATCAAAGACTATTGGCTCAGGTAAATTATCCTGACTGAATATCCCGGCATCCTCTGCATCATCACCAGGCCGTAACTCACCATATCCCCTTGCAATAAAGACTGTGGAAATTGTATGTCTTCTTGGATCCCGGCCTGGATCAGAATAGGTATGAAACTGCCTTATAAGCTCTATATCAAGATTGGTCTCTTCCTTTGCCTCCCGCACTGCTGCAGACTCAAGGCTCTCACCATAATCCACAAATCCTCCAGGTATCGCCCAGCCCCTTGGTTCATTCTTTCTTTTTATGAGAACAATCCCTCCTTTATATTCAATTATAATATCCACTGTGGGAACAGGGTTTTTATGCATCTGAACTGTTACTTCACCTCCTCCTGTGTAGTGAAGTCAATCTCTCTGTCAGGCACGATAGTAGAAACTGCATGCTTATAAACCATCATGGTATTGGTCTCTTTTATTATTATTACAAAATTATCAAATCCCTTTATGATTCCTTTAAGCCTCACCCCGTTTGTAAGAAACACAGTGACAGGGACCTTTTCCTTCCTTAATTGATTAAGAAAGGTTTCCTGATAATTCTGTGATTTGGACATATCTCACCTCTTTTATTTTTGATAGTGTAGTATTTCTAAATCACCGCTTGATTATAACATATTTTGACAAAGGACTATGAGGAAGAAACTCAGGTATTTTTACAGGAGCCAATAGCCTCTATAAACTTACGTACCTTGAGAATGTCTTTATTTCCTGAGGAGGACTTAACTCCGCTGTTGACATCAACCCCATAAGGACAGATTATTTTTATTGCCATACTCACATTGTCAGGATTAAGTCCTCCAGCCACTATAAGTTTTATATCAGGATATTTTTCTCTGATTTTTGCTGTCAACTTCCAGTCATGAGTTATGCCTGTGCCACCTACCCTCTCAGGTGTTCTTGTATCTACAAGTATCATATCCACAAGGGATGACTCTGCTAAACTTGCAAATCTGCTTATGAAGTCACTGGCATTATTATGGGCTATGCCGATGAGGGTACCGGTAAATTTCTTTCTTAACTTTTCAATCTCGTATAAATTCATATATGAATGGACCTGAATTGTATTACAACCTGTCAGTAAAGCGAGGTTATACACTATATCAGCATCCTCTATGTGGGTTACAAGGACCTTGTATATGTTATGATCATCTATGCTGTTAAATATCCTTTTTGCCTTAGCAACCCTAACCTCGTCATCTGTCTTGTGAAGAGCGCCAACAATAACCCCTATAGCATTAGCTCCCTGCTTGATGCACATTGTCGCATCTGCTTCATGATGGATACCACATATCTTTATGTATTTCATTTCCTTTGTTTATCCATAGGAATTCCAAAAAAATGCCCATACTTAAAAGGCAAACCAACACCCACCTGCGACACCTTAATAGAGCAGTAGACCAGTAGAGCAGTAGTTTTTATTAAGGAATTTTTTATATTATTATTTAACTGCTGCGCTGCTGCTCTGTTGCTCTGTTATTGCCTGCTGCACTGTTGCTCTACTGCTCTAAGAAGACCGTGTGGCAGCCTGCCAGCAGGGTATCGGCAAAAATAGTGGTAATTGAATCTTAAACATCCTTATCCGCTTCATCAATAAATCTGCACAGGACCTTCTGACAGTTTTCTGCTGCCAGTCTCATATTCCATCTGCCTTTATCCCTCTCACCTGCCATGTTACTGACACCCCTTATCTCCATAAACTCAATATTATTCAACAGGGCTACATGGGCAACTCCAGCACCCTCCATGTTTTCACAGATAGCATCCCATCTCATCTCCATTATATGAGCCTCCTCAGGGCTACCTGTAATTCCTGCTACTGTAACAAATCTTCCAGTTCTTGCCCTGAGTCCGAGCTCTTCAGAGTGTTTTAAAATCCTCTTATTATAGATACCTCTTATGGGTATCTCATTGAATATATCAGAGTTTACAAGCTTTACTCTGCTATTTAAAGAGGATTCCTTTAAGACAGGAAGGCCCAGCTGTCTCATATCCTCAAATTCCATACCCTTTCTGACACCTGTATCACCATATATCTCTGTATCTGCTATTGCAATGGCTCCCAGATTAAGACCTGAGCCCCTATAGGCACCACAAATACCAGTGGAGATAAGAAGCAAGGGAGAAAATCTTTCAATAACCCTTGTTGCTGCTATGGCAGCATTCACCATTCCTGGACCCGATAGATAAAGTATTATATGGTCTTTTTTAACAGGTCTGTGATAGCCCAATAATTCGGCTCCAAGATGAGCCCCTATCAGGGAAAGCTCAAACTCTACTGAAGCTATTATGGCTATATTCTTTCTCAACCCTTAATATACAGTCCAGCCCTGGGGGAAGAAGAGTCTTTCATAGGTGGAAAGGGCAAATCTATCGGTCATACCAGCTATGAAATCACAGACCATCCTGTGTTTGTCAATCTTTTTTTCAGGTGGAACAGCCTTAAGGATTTCATCTGTATGATCAAGATAATAAAAATAAAGCTCCTCTATGATTTTTTTTGTCTTCCTGAATTCACTCCTTATTGCCTCACTTTCATAAACCCTTTCAAAAAGAAAATCCCTTAATTTATAAATGGCCTCAGAGATACCTGAGCTCATCCTGATCTCTGCAAGATCTATCTTCTGAGATGTCTTTATCACATCCTTTACAGCAGTATCTATCCTCTGTGAATGGGTATCACCCAGAACCTTTATAACTATCTGGGGTATATCAGCCCTCTTTATTACTCCTGCCCGCAGAGCATCATCAAGGTCGTGATTCACATAGGCAATTATATCAGCAAGCCTCACAACCTGACCTTCCAGTGTTATTGCCCTGTCCTTTGGATTTTCAGGAACTATATTACCCTTGCCTTTTGAGTGCTTGACAATACCATCCCTGACTTCATAGGTAAGGTTAAGGCCCTTACCGTCCTTTTCAAGGAAGTCAACAACCCTCAGACTCTGCACATAGTGGTCAAATCCTCCTGGATGTATCTCTCTAAGGGCTGCCTCTCCAGCATGTCCAAAGGGTGTATGGCCCAGGTCATGACCAAGGGCTATTGCCTCTGTGAGGTCTTCATTGAGCCTTAAGGACCTTGCAATGGTTCTTGCGATCTGGGAGACCTCAAGCACATGGGTGAGGCGTGTCCTATAGTGATCACCCTTTGGAGCGAGAAAGACCTGGGTCTTGTGTTTGAGCCTCCTGAATGCCTTGCTGTGTATAATGCGGTCTCTGTCCCTCTGAAAGCATGTCCTTATATCATCCTCAGCCTCTTCCTTGAGCCTTCCTCGGGATTGTGAGCTCATACAGGCCTTTGGATGAAGGATCTTTTTTTCAATCTCCTCAAGTGTCTGACGGATAGTCATAAGATATTTTAACCTGCCATCAAGGCCATTGCAATCAGGGCAAATATAATCCCTGCTGCCTGTCTCAGGCTAATCTCTTCTTTGAGTATCAAAGAGCTCATCAATATAGTTATTAATGGATAAAGGGCTGTGATAGTTACAACCACCGAGGCCTTGCCATCCTTCATAGCATAGTAAAAGAATATAACACCTCCACCACCAGTAAGACCTGCAAGCAGCGCATATATTATACCTTCAGTATGAAATTCAAACCTGAATCCCTGAAGGATCGTAAAAATAGTTATCATTAAGGCACCGAGGCTCCCCCATAAATACACTGCCTGATAACCTATATAATTTGAGGCTATCTTTGCAAAAAATCCCCACAATCCCCAGAGTAAAAGTGCTATCAGAGAATAATAGATCCACATAACAAATTAGTATAAAAGTGCACATCCCGCCAGCGGTGCTGGTTTTTGTGGGACTCTCTTAAAGAAGGCCTGCGTGTTTTAGGGCCTCTTCTACCTTTGGGTCTTTTCTTGCAAGCTCTTTGAGTGCCTTTTCAATCCGTTCTTCTCGCTCCTCAAGCTCTTTCTGCCTTCTTATGCTGGTGCAAGGGCTGTGCGTCTATCCCAGATGACAAAACCTATAAGAATCCCCATACCACCAAAGAGAATCCCAAAACCCCAGAGCATGAAGGTCTTCAGGTCATCAATCTGTCTCTGTAGTGCCTTCTGCCCCTCATCAACTTTTGTTTCAAGCCTTATGAGCCTGTCCCTGTCATCCTGTGTAAAGGGAACCTCACGGGCAAAGGAAGAGACGGTAGTGAAAAGTAGAATAATTATCGCTAAGGGTATAAGCCTTTTCATACTTTATTTAATTATAACACATTGCTCCTTTTTTGGCTCTTTATCACAAAAAACCTGCACCTACGAGGTGCAAGTTTTACCCTATTTTGCCGATACCCTGTTGGCAGGCTGCCTCACCATAGAGAACTTTAGTTCAAAGGAAGATTTTTTTGGAAAGGCTCAGCTATATCAGGATTTTTTTAACATGGTGAGGCCTAATTTTTCAAAAGGTGGCAAGACTCCATGGGAGATAATCAAGGAAGATAGACCTCATATTTCACCTGAGGTGCTTCTGTTTCCTATAGTTGACATTGATGCATTATTCAGGGTTAAATTTTCTATACCACAAAGGGGTCAGATTATACCTGCCTTTGTCGCCATTAAAATGCCATCTAATTAAAGGCTCATTGATACCTTTGCAAATTCTATAAAGTAATAAGGTGACACCCCCATTAAAAGTACAAGCCCTGTCGTAATGGTTACTGCAAGGGCCTCTGGAAGATTCGGGCTTACCGAGATTGTCCTTGAGGGTTCTTTCATGTACATGAGCATGACCACCCTGAGATAAAAATAGGCTGAAACCGCACTCATTATAACAGCAAGTATCGCAAGGCCTGTATAGCCAGCATTTATAACAGACATGAAGAGATAGAACTTTCCAACAAATCCTGCTGTTGGTGGGATCCCTGTAAGGGAAAACATAAATATAAGCATAATAGCTGCCCAGAGGGGCTCTATCTTACCAAGGCCTTCATAATCAGAAATCAGTTCACCCTCTCTACCCAGGATCGTCACTATGGCAAAGGCACCTATATTCATAAAGGCATAGATGAAGAGATAGAGCATGGTGCTACGGATGCCTTCAGGTGTCCCTGCTATTATGCCAAGAAGGGCATATCCTGAATGGGCAATGGATGAATAGGCAAGCATCCTCTTTATATTTGTCTGGCTGATAGCAAGGACATTACCAACTATCATTGTGAGGACCGAAAGTACCATCAATACAGTCTTCCAGTCAACTGCTATGGAGCCAAGGGCTATGATAAAGACCCTTCCTATAACTGCAAAGCCTGCTGCCTTTGGACCAACGGACATAAAGGCTGTGATTGGTGTCGGTGCTCCTTCATAGACATCAGGTGACCACATATGGAAGGGTACGGCTGCAATCTTAAAGGCAAAGGCAGAGGCAAGAAAAAGCAGGGCAATCATCAGGACTGGCTCTGAGCTTTCGGAAATAAGCCTTTCAGCTATCTCTCTTAGATTTGTCGTTCCAGTAAGGAGATATATATAGGATATGCCATATAGCAGAAGGGCTGAAGAAAATGCCCCAAGTAAGAAATATTTAAGGGCTGCCTCATTTGACCTTGCATCGTATCTCTTAAATCCAGTAAGCACATAGATGCTCAGTGCCATGAGTTCTGTACCAAGGTAAAGGAGGATTAGATCATTTGAAGAGGCCATAAAGCTCATACCAAGTACTGAAAAAAGAAGAAGACTGTAATATTCACCATAATGCACATTCTCATTCCTCAGGTATCTCATTGAAAGGAGGATCGTAAGGATACTACTTATAAAGAAGATAAACTTGAAGAACATGGAATAACCGTCAGATATATACATTTCCTTGAAGGCAAGCCCCGGTGCAACATTTAATACAATAAAGGCTGTAACAGCAATGGCTATGATTCCCAGAAAGGCAATAACCTCTTTTTTCTTTATTATTAACTCAAGGAGGAGAACAATAATAGCAAGACCTGTTAACCAGAGCTCGGGTTTTATTAATGCCATATCTCTTGAAAAATCCATTATAACCTCCTACTGTAACTTTATAACTAATTGCTTAACGCTTTCATGCATGAAACTCAGAAAGGTGTTTGGATAAACACCTATCCAGACCACAAGGACAACAAGGGGTGCAAGGGTTATTATCTCTCTTAAATCCATATCCTTATAACCCTTTATATGGGGATTAACCTCCTCAAAGAATACCCTCTGATAAAGCCAGAGCATATAGGCTGCACCTATGATTATGCCTGTTGCTGCAAGGGCACCTGCAAGTCTGGATGCCTTGAATCCTCCAAGGATGATCAGAAATTCACCGATAAAGCCATTTAGCCCTGGAAGTCCTATTGAGGCAAGGGTAAAAACCATAAAGAAACCTGCATATACAGGAAGCACAGTGGCAACTCCACCGTAATGGGATATCTCCCTTGAATGGCTCCTGTCATAGATCACTCCAACCAGTAAGAATAAGGCCCCTGTAACGATCCCGTGGTTTATCATCTGAAGGATACCACCTTCAAGACCCTGCTGATTTAAGGCAAATATACCAAGTGTAACAAAACCCATATGGCTTACCGAGCTATAGGCTATCAATCTCTTAAGGTCTGACTGTACGAGGCATATGAGACCACCATAGATGATGGCAATTATTGAAAGTGTAAGCATCACGGGTGCCATTGCCTTTGTTGCATCAGGAAAAAGTGGCAGGGAGAATCTCAGAAATCCGTATGCACCCATCTTGATAAGTATTCCTGCAAGTATAACGCTGCCTGCAGTTGGTGCCTCTGTGTGGGCATCTGGAAGCCATGTATGAACAGGCCACATAGGGACCTTTACTGCAAAGGCTGCAAAGAATGCCCAGAAAAGTATGAGCTGGAGTTTATAAGGGAATTTCTGAGACATAAGGCTCAGTATGTCAAAGGTATGACCTCCGTTGAAGTAAAGCACGATTATTCCAACAAGCATGAGCACGCTACCTGCAAGGGTATAGAGGAAGAACTTTATAGCTGAATATATCCTCCTCGGGCCTCCCCAGACACCTATAATCAGATACATGGGTATGAGCATTGCCTCCCAGAATACATAAAAGAGGAAAAAGTCCAGGGCTGAAAATACACCTATCATGGCCGCCTCTATCAGGAGCAGGGCTATATAAAATTCCTTTATCTTATCTTTAATAGAATGCCATGAGATAAGGACACAGAGCGGGCCGAGCAATGCACTAAGAAGGACAAAAAGTACACTTATTCCATCCACTCCGAGGTAATACTTTATATTCCATGCAGGTATCCATTCAAAGACCTCAACAAATTGCATATCACTTCTTGTTTTGTCAAAATTCAAAAACAATGGAAGGGAGACAACGAAGGTGAGAACTGTAAAGATAAGGCTGAACCATTTTATAGCAAGCTCCTGCCTCCTTCCCATAAGAAGAAGTATGAGTGCTCCTACTACTGGAAGAAATATTACTGTGCTTAAAACAGGGTATGCCATTCTATACCTCCATATACGGGCAAATGATAATTGCCCCTACTTTACCATCAAAATAAATGCCAGTATAAAGAACATAGCACCCACCATAAAAATAGCATAATGATTAACAAGGCCTGTCTGTATAGCCCTTAATCTTTCAGAGAACCTTCCTATGGTCTTTGGCACTCCATTAACAATCGCCTCTATTATTCCTATATCTGTTACAGCCTCAATTACTGTGCGGGCTGTCCATAGTGCAGGCCTCACCACAATCAGGTGATAAAACTCATCCACATAGTATTTGTTCCACAGGACAGTATGTATCTTCTTTAAGAAAGGTCTCTTAAGGAGTGCCTTAGCCCTTTCTGCATCACCCCTATAAAGATAGAAGGCAAGGATTATTCCTGCAATTCCTGCAATAATGCTCAGGGTCATAACCATGAGCTCAACAGAATGACTGCCCTCTTCTGAAGGATGGCCTACTACTGGTGAAAGGAATTCATAAAACCAGGCACCATGAAGTCCTATAGCCTCTCCAATCAGGGGAGGGATACCCACCCATCCTGCTGCCACTGCACCAATCGCAAGAAGTACAAGGGGTATTGTCATGACAGGAGGTGATTCATGAAGGTGATGCTCCTCAGGATGACTTCCACGGAATCTTCCATGGAAGGCAACTGAAATTATCCTGAAGGAATAAAAGGCTGTAAGAAGTGCTGTAACTGTTCCCATGAGCCAGAGGACCTTGCCAAGATCACCTTTTAAATATGTCTGATAGAGTATCTCGTCCTTGCTGAAAAATCCTGCAAAACCAGGTATACCAGATATGCTCAATGAGGCAAGGAGCATGGTCACATATGTGATCCTCATTTTATTCTTCAAGCCACCCATCTTCCATATATCAAGTTCTCCTGCCATTGCATGCATAACACTTCCAGCACCAAGGAACAGCAGGGCCTTAAAAAAGGCATGGGTATAAAGATGAAATATCCCTGCTCCGTAGGCACCAACTCCACAGGCAAGAAACATGTAGCCAAGCTGACTTATCGTTGAATAGGCAATTATCCTTTTAATATCATTCTGGACAAGACCTATGGTTGCTGCAAAGAGTGCTGTAACTGCACCTGTCACGGCAACAACTGTGAGTGCTATCTCTGAGAGATTGAATATGGGATTACATCTTGCCACCATGAATACACCTGCTGTAACCATTGTAGCTGCATGGATAAGGGCACTGACAGGTGTTGGGCCTTCCATTGCATCAGGAAGCCATACATGAAGCGGGATCTGGGCAGATTTTCCAATTGCACCGCAGAAGAGAAGGAGGGCTATGAGGGTAATAAGATCAATCTCATAACCAAAAAGCACTACAGTCTTACCTGCAATTGAAGATACACTCCCAAATACAGGTGCATAATGCAATGTCCCGAAGGTAAGGAATATAAGGATCACACCGAGGCCAAATCCAAAGTCTCCAAATCTATTTACGATAAAGGCCTTCTTCCCCGCATCTGAGGCAGACTTCTTCTGATACCAGTAGCCAATAAGGAGATAAGAGCAGAGACCAACGGCCTCCCAGCCAAAATAAAGCTGAAGAAAATTATTTGACATAATAAGCATGAGCATGGAGAATGTAAAGAGATTGAGATAGGCAAAGAATCTGTAGAATCCCGGATCACCATGCATATATCCTATGGAGTAGACATGGACAAGAAAACTCACCACAGTAACCACAACGAGCATGACTGCAGTGAGCTGATCAATGAGAAAACCTACAGAAACCTTAAAATCTCCTGAGATCACCCAGCTATAGAGGTCTTCATTGATCACATTGCCTGAGATAACCTCTCTGACGGTCATGAGGCCAAGGACCATTGATAGGCCCACCACAGGAACAGAGATCCAGTGTGCCCTGTGTTTTAATAATCCCCTTCCAAAGATAATGTTTATTAAAAATCCTAAGAGGGGCAAAAATGGTATCAGTGCATAATATCTCATCTTACCTCCTAACCCCTGAGTTCAGTGACCTCATCCACATGGCCAGCTGCCTTTGTCCTGAAGAGGGCTATTAATATGGCAAGACCTATTGCAGCCTCTGCAGCAGCAACGGCGATCACAAAGAGTGTGAGCATCTGACCTCGCATATCCTGCATATAATGACTCATGGCAACAAGGTTTATATTAACTGCATTAAGCATGAGCTCAACAGACATAAATATTATAATGAGATTCCTCCTCGTAAGAAATCCAAGCATACCAATGGTAAAAACAATGAGGCTCAGCCATATATACCACCTGAGTTCAATCATCTTAACCTCCTCTTTGCAAGTACTATAGCTCCTACTATGGCAACAAGCAGGATAACAGAGATTACCTCAAAGGGCAGGAGATAATTTGCGAATAATTCCTTTCCAAAGGCCTTTGTATGGGTCATGGTCTTTATGTAATCAATATTATGCAGGCCTGTATATCCTGCCTTTACAGCCCTCAGCCCGAGAAACAGCATTATAAGGAGACCCATAACAACAGGTATTGCCATTACCCATGAGCCAATAAATAACTCTGTCTGAAGCTCCTCTTTTATATTCAGTATCATTATGGCAAAGAGGAAAAGTACGAGTATTGCACCGGCATAGACAATTACCTGCACAGCAGCAAGAAATTCTGCATTGAGGAATAGATAAAGGGCTCCTACATGGATAAACATAAAGAGCATTCCAAGGACACTATGGACAGGGTTCTTTCTTGTGATGATAAAAATGGATAAGCCAATTATTGCCACTGATAGATAGGCAAAAAATATATACTGCATCACTGCCTCCTTCCGTTTCCGTTATAAATAAGCCATTCACCCCTTATATCCCGTATCTTGCCCTTTCTCCTTTTATATCTTTCTGGATCAAAAATTGGCTGACCCTCATACTCTCTGAAATCATTTTCAAGGGGATGCCAGAATCTTTTAAAATATTCCTCTCCCTTCTTACCAGCCATATACTTATCCCAGTTTTCAAGGAGTTTCTCCTTTGTCATATAAAAGTCATCCCTTGAATAATTTGCGTATTCATAATGTTCTGTAAGGGCAATTGCCTGAAAAGGGCATGCCTCCACACAGAGGGCACAGTAAACACATCTCAGGACCTCTATTTCGTATCTCTCCACTATCTTCTGGTGATCCGGTCCCTCGGTTGTGTAGACATGAATACATTCTGAAGGGCATATGGCAGCACAGAGGCCACAACCAACACAGCGAGCTGTGCCATCAGGTCTTCTGGCAAGGGCATGAAGCCCCCTGAAACCAGGTAATGCCTGTTTTTTCTCCTCAGGATACTGTCTTGTTACAGGCCTTGTAAAGAGCCTGCTCAGTGTAAGGGCCATACCCTTGAGTATTTCAATAAACAGGACCTTCTGTATAAGTTCCTTTAATCTCATAAACCCTCCTAAAAGACCTTCAATATCCTGAGAGTGCCTGTAATGAATATATTTAAAAGGCTTAAAGGAATTAAGACCTTCCAGCCAATAGCCATGAGCTGGTCATACCTGTATCTTGGAAGGGTCGCCCTTATCCAGTAATAGAAAAAGATAAAGAAATATACCTTGAGAACAAACCAGACAACCCCGGGCACAAGTCCGAGCCATGGAAGGGCCTTTAAAATAAAAGGAGGCAATGTCCAGCCACCAAAATAACAGGCTGTAAGAAGAGAAGCCATTACTATCATGGCAATGTATTCACCTGCATAAAAGAGTGCAAACCTGAATCCCGAGTATTCTGCAAAATATCCTGCCACAAGCTCACTCTCAGCCTCAGGAAGGTCAAAAGGTGCCCTGTTTGTCTCTGCAAAGGCAGCTACAAGGAATACAAAAAGTCCCAGTATCTGGGGTATTGCAAACATACCATAAGGCAACTTATTCTGCGCCTCCACTATCTCCCTCAGATTCAATGAACCTGCCATTATCATAACTCCCACAAGACTCAATCCCATTGCTATCTCATAACTCAATACCTGTGCTGAAGACCTCAGACCTCCAAGAAATGCATATTTTGAATTTGATGCCCATCCAGCCATCACTATGCCATAGGCACCAAGAGAAGACATGGCAAGTATAAAAAGAAGACCAATATTGATATTTGCCACATACCAGTCTTTATAAAAGGGGATTACTGAAAGAGAGCTTATAGCAGCCACAAAGGATATCACGGGTGCAAAGTAAAAGACGGTTCTGTCAGCCTTCTCAGGGATAATGTCCTCCTTAAAAAAGAGCTTTATCATGTCTGCAACGGGCTGAAGAATTCCATGAGGCCCTACCCTCATGGGCCCCATCCTGACCTGCATGTGACCTATGGCCTTTCTTTCAAAATATGTGGCATAGGCCACATGAAACATGGCAACAGAAACAAGGATTATTGACTTTACCACAGCAAGGATAATACTTAAAACTGCAGGTTCATTTATAAAGGCTAACATAACCTATCCCTCCTTCTGGAGTAATTTTAACTCTACAAGAGGTACGCCTATTGGATTTATTGTGAAATCTGTTATGGAAAGAATGCCTTTCCCCTCTTTAAAGAATGGAACAATGAGTATACCATCTGGAAGATTATCATCTATCTTTACTGGAAAGCCCATTTCTCCAAAAGGACCTGCTATCCTAAGCTCCTCTTCAGTATCTGCCTTCAGGATCTCTCTGGTTTTTGAGGAGATTCTCACAAAAGGTCCTCCTGATATTAAGCCTATGGCTTTAGAATACCTGCTAATTGTAGCAGAAAGCAGGGGGGATTTTTCAATTACTATTTTCAACTCCTCTTTTTGCAGACCCTGAGACCGATTCTTTGATCTCTCAAGCCATTCCTCTATAACCGGTCTGGTTTGTCTCAGAGGTTCTCCTCTGTAAGGCCAGAGGAGGCCCCTTTTTAGTTCTGTAGGGCTCAGGTTTTTATGAAGGCCTGAGACAGCACAGATCTCTTTCCATATATCATCCACTGAATTATAGGGCATGGATATGCCTGACAGTTGACCAATCTCCTTAAATACCTGCCAGTCCTCAGGGATCGCAGACACTGGCTCTATGGAGCTTGTAAAAAACTGCATCCTCCTTTCAAGGTTCGTGAAGCTTCCTTCTCTTTCTGGCCATGCCCTCACAGGTATGCCTATATGGGCAAGGGACATGGTCTCTGTAAAGAATGAATCCTGCACTATCAAGAGTTCTAATTCATCCAGTGCCTTCCTGATCCTTCCTCCACCTGGAAGCTCTGTTACAGGGTCAAGGCCAGCTATATAGAGGGCCTTTATAGAACCTCCTTCAACAAGCTCAATAATATCATAAAGGCTATGGCCCTTATCATTTGATAAAGGAAAACCCCATATCTCCTCCACAGGGCTTCTCCAGGCATCAATGGATATATCTCTGCCTCCGGGAAGCATATCAGGAAGTATGCCCATATCTATGAGACCCTGCTCATTTGGAGATTCTGGAAGGATATATACCCTTGCATCCAGCAGCAGGGCAATCATACCATAAAGTAAAAGGCTTAGAGGCCCTTCTTTGTCCTGAAGAATTCCATTCCCAAGGACAATGGATATGAGTTCTTTTTTGGAAAGACTTTCCACAATACTTGTTATCTCAGGTGAAACCTGAAAGGCCTGGCTCAAAAATTGAGACAGGAAAGACTGAAGCCTTTTACCAGCCTTATTAAAGTTCACCTTCCCCTGCCTTCTTTTCCGTATCTCACCTGTCAGCTCTATAAGAGACTGCTCTGATAGTTGCCAAGTGCTGTGCCTTTTAAGTCCAGGGCAGTGGCCTATTGTGAGGACCTCTGCTCCTTTTAGATAGGCCTGTCTTATATGGATTCCAAATACAGGAGCTATACCATGGGGGTCTCCACCAGCAACTATTATTGCCTCTGAATTAACAATTCCCTGAAGTCTGTTTGCTGTAGCACCAGGTCCAAGGAGTTCTTCAAAAAATTGTTCCATCTGGAGATAACCAAGCCCTGCTACTGAATCAAGATTATTTGAACCAAGACCTCTGATTAATTTTCCAAATAAATAGGCATCTTCATTTGTAAGCCTTCCACCGGCAATCCCTGCAATTGCAGAGGAACCATATTTTTTCCTTATCTCAAGGAGGCAGCTCGCAGCCCTTGAGATAGCCTCTTCATGGTGAAGGTTATACCTTGTATCTCCAATCCGTATAAAGGCACTTCTAAGTCTATCTTCGTGATCAACAAAATCATAACCAAACCTTCCCGCTGCACAGGTAAGACCATTATTTGGCTCCTTCATATAACCTTCCATTGCAAGACCTGACCAGAATCTTATTATCCTGTTTTCCCTCTTCTGGATGAGTATCCTGCAACCAACTCCACAGAATCCACATATCCCCTCTACTGTCTCAACCATCCATGGTCTGTACTCATGAAGGTGAAGCCTTGATATCAATGAGCCAACAGGGCAGGCACTCAGACAATTACCACAGTATTCACAATCAAACCTTTCACCGGAGAATGGCTCTATAACACTTCTGTCTCCTCTATTAATCACAGAAAGTGCATCAGCACCCTGAAGCTCTCTACAGGTCCTCACACATCTGGTGCACAGTATGCACCTCTTCATGTTTCTTACAATTAAAGGGTCTTTTATTATTTCTGGAGACCTTCTCTTTCCTTCTTTAAACCTTCCCTGAGATGGTCCATATTTTAAAACAGCATCCTGAAGCTCGCACTCTCCAGCCTTATCACATACAGGGCATTCAAGTGGATGATTTATAAGAAGAAATTCAAGGATAGCACGCCTCGCCTTTATTACTTCTTCTGTCTCTGTGCGAATAATAATTCCATCAGCTACCATCGTGGTACAGGCAGTTTGAAGCCTCGGGACCTTTTCTATCTCCACAAGACAGAGCCTGCAACCACCCCATGGAGTTAATCCCTCAAGGGCACAGAGTGTGGGGATCCTTATGCCAGCCCTTTTTGCTGCCTCAAGGATAGTTACTGGCTCAGATAAAAAGACAGGCTTTTCATTTATTGTTACCCTTATCATCCTTGCAAGACCTCGTCTTTATTCTGACCCCTTTAAGGGACATCCTGCTTGTCTTATGTGCTCTTTGAATTCTTCCTCAAAATGTCGAAGTATTCCTCCAATAACACAGGCTGCAGCATCACCAAGGGCACAGAAGGTCTTTCCTGATATGTTATCAGAGACCTCTTTAAGTAAAGAGATATTCTCTTCCTTTGCCCTTCCTTCTTCAATTCTTTTTAAGATATTCTCAAGCCATCCTGTCCCCTCTCTACAGGGTGTGCATTTACCACAGGATTCATGTCTGTAAAAACTCATTGCCCTCATGGCGAGCCTTACCATGCAGATATCCTCTCCAAAGACCATCAATCCACCTGTTCCAAGCATACTTTTATATCTAAGAGGCCCTGTAAAATCCATTGGACAGTCAAGCATATCCTTTGTAAGCACCGGTGTTGAAAGCCCACCAGGGATGATTGCCTTTATCTGACCAGAGGATGGACCACCAGCTATCTCAAGAATCTCCTTTAAAGTTATCCCCATTGGCAGTTCATAAACTCCTGGTTTTTTTACACCACTTATGGAGAATAGCTTTGGTCCTGGTGCCTCCTTTGAACCTATCTTTGAATAAACTTCTGCTCCAAGAACAAGGATAAGAGGTATATTTGCAATGGTCTCCACATTATTTACAACTGTTGGCTTTCCATTATATCCGCTGTTAACAGGAAAGGGTGGTCTTATCCTTGGCTGGCCTCTACTTCCTTCAATGGATTCAATAAGGGCAGTCTCCTCACCACAGATATAGGCACCAGCACCCCTGTGAATAGCAATATCAAAATTAAAATCACTTCCAAGGATATTCTTACCAAGAAGGCTGTCCTGCCTTGCTTCCTCTATTGCCCTCTCAAGGACAGGAACAACCTCAGGATACTCATATCTAAGGTAGATATATCCCCTGGATGCGCCAATGGCATAGCCAGCTATAAGCATTCCCTCTATTATCTGATGAGGGGTTCTGCTAAGAAGTACCCTGTCTTTAAAGGTCCCTGGCTCTCCCTCATCAGCATTGATAATAAGAAATTTAGGAGTCTTCGGGTCCTGTCTTGCAAAGGCCCATTTGATTCCTGTAGGAAAACCAGCTCCACCCCTTCCCCTCAAGCCAGATCTTTTAATAATATCTATGACCTCTTCTGGCTTCATGCCAAGTACCTTTTTAAAGGCCTCATAACCTCCACTTGCCTTATAGGAAGAAAGGTTGCGATCAAGGTTCTTTAAGAGATAACTTTCAGGCCTCATGGGGAAAAGATTAATAGAGTTATGCTCGGGTTGAGGAAGAAAGCCCTGCTGAAGGTCTTTCAGGAGCTTATCTATCTTTTCCCTGTTAAGCCGGCCTATGAGGATATCATTTACAAGCATAGCGGGTCCTGTGCCACAGGCACCGATGCATTCAGTTATCATGAGGCTCATGGCAGAAGGTTCAGGCTCATAGGAGAATATCCCGTGACCGATTTCTTTAAATCCGTGGTTTTTAATAAGATGCTCAATAAGCCTGTCTCCTCCCATGGCCATGCATGCTACATTCCTGCATATCTGAAGGAGATACCTGCCAGGTGGCATGGAATTATAAAAGCTATAAAAGGTATAGACACCCTTTATAAAGACAGGACTGAGCCCAGTAGTATTTGATATCTCAACAACTCCGCTCTGGGAAATATAACCATCTCTTTTTTGCAGTAGATGAAGTAATGGCATGACAAGGGATGCCTTTGAGGGATAAGAAGTCTCAAACCCCGAAGTTAGTTTTGTTTTCATAAATAAATGAGCCGGTGAAGTGTGAGATACCTAAATGCAAATCAGACAACTACTGTCTTAATATCTCTTAAATCCCTTCACTAATTAAATGAATCGATCGGGCAGGAAATTTATCTATCACACTCACCAAGCACTATATCTATAGTTCCTATATTGGCTATCACATCAGCAACAAGATGGCCTTCACAAAGCCTTGGCAGCACCGAGGCATGCACAAAGGATGGAGACCTGAGCCTCAGCCTGTAAGGCCTGCCAGTCCCGTCACTTACTATGTAAAAGCCAAGCTCTCCCTTTGGAGCCTCTATGGCTGAATATATCTCTCCTTCAGGTGCTGCTATAGGTCCCTTCGTTATGAGGACGAATTGATGTATCAGAGATTCCATCTCTGACATGACCTTCTCTTTGGGAGGAAGGGTAAATTTAGGTGCGTCCGGTGCCATTACTGGTCCCTTTGGCATTCTCTCTATGCACTGTTTGATTATCCTATTGGATTGTCTCATCTCCTGCATCCTCACCTTATAACGATCATAGACATCTCCATTCTTTCCTACAGGCACCTCAAAATCTACCCATGGATAGGCATCATAGGGCGCAAATTTTCTCACATCATAAGGAACTCCCGACCCCCTCAGCACAGGCCCTGTAAGCCCCCAGTTTATTGCCTCCTCAGCAGAAATAACTCCGATACCCTTTGTCCGCTGGAGCCATATCCTGTTCTGGTCAATTAAGGTCTCATATTCCTCTATCCTCCTGGGAAACTCCTCTGTAAATTCATAAAGACTATCAAGAAACTCCTCTGTTACATCATTCCTCACACCACCGATCCTTGGATAGCTTGTGGTGAGTCTTGCTCCGCATAGATGCTCAAATAGATCAAGGAGCCATTCCCTTTCTCTGAAGGAATAAAGAAATACTGTCATTGCTCCTATATCAAGGGCATGGGTTGCTATCCAGAGAAGATGTCCTGAAAGCCTTGCCATCTCAGAAACTATTGTCCTTATATACTTTGCCCTTGGAGGAGCCTCTATCCCGAAAAGCCTCTCAACAGCAAGGACATACCCCACATTATTTGCCATGGAAACTATATAATCCAGCCTGTCACTCAGCGGTAAAGCATTCAGATATGTCCTGTGCTCGCATAACTTTTCTGTTCCTCTATGGAGATACCCTACATAGGGTGTACACTTAACAACTGTCTCACCATCAAGCTCAAGCACTAGCCTCAGGACTCCATGTGTTGAGGGATGCTGTGGTCCCATACTGAGCACAAGCTCTTTTGTCTTAAGCCCTGTGCGAATGTCTTCCTTTAGCTCACGCATCGTTATATTACTCATCTCTCCTGAGCTCCATACCAGTCAAATTTTTTATTTCTTTTTGCAATCTGAAGGACCTCTCTGAAACCAGACCAGTCCTTCTCTCCTTTATAACCCTCAAGAGGATAATCCTTTCTAAGCGGATAACCTTCCCAGTCTTCTGGAAGGAGTATCCTTCTTAGGTCAGGATGACCACGGAACTGAATGCCAAACATATCAAAGCATTCCCTTTCATGCCAGTTTGCACCAATATAGATAGGCATAACTGAATCTATTACAGGGTCTTCTTCCGGGACCTCTGCCTTAAGCCTCAGGAGATGCCTGAATTTTATGGAATAAAGGTGATAGACCACCTCAAATCTTGGCACCTTTTTCCCGAGCCAGTCCACTGCTGTAAGGTCTTTTAAAAAATCCATCTGTATATCAGGCTCTTCTTTAAGAAAGCTGAGCAGATCAAGGATATGGTCCCTCTTAACAATAACCGAGACCTGATCCCTGAATTCTTTTATTTCCCTTACATCCTCGGGAAATCTTTCCCTTAGTCTTTCAGCTATCTGAAGGGGCTCCATCTCATATGCTCCTTTTTAATCTTTTCCTGAAGTTTGAGTATCCCATACATAAGGGCCTCCGGTCGTGGAGGACATCCTGGCACATAGACATCCACAGGAAGAAAACTATCACAACCCTGAACAACAGAATAGGTATTATATATCCCTCCGGAGCAGGCACAGCTTCCCATGGCAATAACATATCTTGGCTCAGGCATCTGGTCATAGACCCTTCTAACAACCGGTGCCATCTTTTTTGTTACAGTGCCAGCAACTATCATGAAATCAGCCTGCCTTGGAGAACCCCTGAAGATAACGCCAAACCTATCAAGGTCGTAGTGGCTTGAGCCAGTTGTCATCATCTCAATGGCACAGCAGGCAAGCCCGAAAGTAACTGGCCATAGTGAAGAGGCCCTTCCCCAGTTTATGATCTTATCAAGGGTAGTGATAATGGTATTGGCTCCTGGTATTATCTTAATACCCTCTTCAACCTCTACAAGACTCACACCCAAATTTACAGAGGTATCAACAATCAATCCCATCGAAAGGCCTCCTTTTTCCATGCATAGATATAGCCTATAAGGAGTATCACTATAAATATTACCATCTCAATAAAGGCAAAGAGCCCGAGTTTGTCAAAGACAATTGCCCAGGGATAAAGAAAGATTGCCTCTACATCGAAGACCACAAAGAGCATGGCAATAATATAGAACCTCACCGAGAATCTGTATCTTGGCTCACCAACAGGTGTGATTCCAGATTCATAGGGCATGAGTTTTTCAGGATAGGGTCTTTTGGGTCTGAATAAAGAGGCGAATATTAAGATGCCGATACCTATTGCTGAGGCCAGCAGCATAAATACCAGCACTGGAAGATATTCACTGGGCATATAAGAGCCAGGCATGGGTTTTTATACATTAAAAGCCATTGCCTTGTCAAGTGCCTAAGGGGGTGATTGCAAGACTTGCTTGACACTAAGACTAATATCATAGTAATATGACTTATGCCACAGACAGAGGAAAAGAAAACAGAAGAAAGAAAAGAGGAGTATTTATACAGGGCAGATCCCTTCACCTTTGTATTTCGTGAGCTTGATCTCATACATGGTGAGATTAGAGAAATCAAGGCAGAGCTTGGCCTCATCAATAAACGCTTTGATTCCATGAATGAAAGTGTCAATAAACGCTTTGATGAGGTCAATAAACGCTTTGATTCCATGAATGAAAGTGTCAATAGACGATTTAATTCCTTGAGTGAAAGTGTCAATAAACGTTTTGATGAGGTCAATAAACGCTTTGATTCCATGAATGAAAGCGTCAATAAACGCTTTGATGATGTCAATAAGAGAATAGACAAGCTATATCTCATTGTTATATTAAATCTTATGGGAATTGTAGCTTTTTTAATAAAGACCTTCTTTTTTTAATGCTATGATTAAATCCAAAAAACTGCACCTACGAGGTGCAACTTTTATCCTGCATAGTGGTTTTGGTAGTGGTGGGTATTTTGACTGTAGTAACTGTGGCATCTGCTCAGGAACCGACAAAGGTTGTATCAGCTAATCCTGTAGGTCTTGTTTTTGGGATGGCCAATGTGGAATACCAGCAGAATATATTAATAAGAGTTCTGCATGGGCTTTGAGAGGTCTATATTGGGGTTATGAGACAGGATCTTGGAGTTGGAGCGCTATTGAGGCAGGAGGAAGTTATAGAGGTTTCTTTGGTCCCACAGCACCAGCAGGTGGTTACTGGGGTGTTGGAGCAGAGGCGTTAAGTTTATCAGCGGACTACTCCCCAACTGGAGGAACAACGGAAAGTGCTTCAGCCCTCTTTTTTGGTCCTAAAGTTGAAGTAGGGTATAGATGGCTTTTAGGAGACAAAAAGAATTTTGCAATTGGCATAGGTGGAGAAGTGGGGTATTACTTTGGGAGTATAGAGATTTTAGGTGAAAAAATGCCTTTTAGTGGTGTAGCATTTGGCATACCGGTAAGCATTGGTTATGCATGGTAACAAATAACTTATCCTGAGACTAAATGCTCGCACTAGTAGATAACAGTAGGCTAAAAGAAGAGCACATTAATTGGCAAAGGCTTTTACTTCTTCACTAATTCACTAACACACTAAGTCACTAATTCACTTCGTATATAGCCCGCAGCTCTATGAATCTGGTATTATTTTACATGCTTATTGGATGGTTTTCCACAGGAAGGGATGAGGAGGCAAGGAGGCTTCTTGAGGCGGTTCTGGAAGAAAGGTCCAGGGGCCTAAGAATAGATATAGCCTTTATATTCTGTAACAGACAAAGGGGTGAATCCTCTTTTACAGATAGATTTCTTGATTATGCAGAATCTCAGGGATTAAATACCATAACACTGTCCTCTAAAAACTTCCTGCCAGAACTAAGAGTCCGTAATAAGGAACTGTGGAGGGAAGAATATCATAAGGAGGTCTGGAGGTTAATTAAAAACTATAAAGTAGAATTCTCTTTTCTTGCTGGATATATGCTGATTGCGGGCAGGACATTAATAGATGCTCACAGGATGCTTAATCTCCATCCGGCTATTCCTGGAGGCCCGAAGGGCTCCTGGCAGGAGGTCCTGTGGGAATTAATAAGAACAAATGCTCGGTACGCAGGTGCCCAGATACATCTTGTAACTCCAGAGCTTGATGAAGGCCCTGCTGTTAGCTTCTGCAAATTCAGCATAAAGACACCTGAGTTTGAACCCCTCTGGAGGAGACTTCAAGAAGACCTCTCAACCATCTCCTTTGAAGAGCTCCAGAATAGATATAAAGAAGAATATCCTCTTTTTAAAAAGATAAGACAGGAAGAATTTTTGAGGGAGATACCCCTTATTGTCATGACACTGAAGATGCTTTCTGAAAGTGCAGATGTGATAGGATCTTCTATTATGAAAGGAGGAATAGACTTAAGTGAAGAGGTCAATAAGTACCTTAAAACTCATAGCCTTTGACCTTGAAGGGCCCCTGTCACCCCAGGATAACGCCTATGAGGTAATGGGACTTACAGAGAAGGGTTACGAGCTTTTTGAAAGACTTTCAAAATACGATGACCTGCTCACACTGGAGGAAAGACCAGATTATGAGCCAGGTGACACCCTTTATCTTATTATTCCCTTTCTGCTTGCAGAGGGAATCACGGTTGAAGATATCCTGAAGGTCTCTCAAAGGGCAGGGCTTACACCTGGTGCAAAAGAGACCATTGATTACCTCAGGGAAAAGGGGGTTCAGGTGGTCATCATATCTACAAGTTATGAACCCCATGCTCACCATATAGGCTTAAGGCTGGGTATTCCAAAAGAATTTATAGCATGCACACCCTTTAGAACAGATAGAATGAGTCTATCAAAAGAGGAGAAAGAATTTATTCTTTCAGAGAAAAAAAGCATACTCCATTTATCTACCAATGACGACGAAGGGCTCAAAAAAACACTTGATAATTTTTATCTTAAAGAATTGCCTTCCTTAAATATTTATAAAGAGATCAAGAAGATAAAGGTTGTGGGTGGAAGAAGAAAGGTGGAGGCATTGATAAGTTTCATGGAAAGATTTAATGCTCAGCCCTCAGAGACAGCTTGCATTGGTGACAGCATCACTGACTTCAGGATGCTTGATTATATTAATAAAAATGGGGGCCTTGCCATAGTGTTTAATGGAAATGAATATTCCCTTCACTATGGGACAGTGGCGGTGGCATCAGAAAACCTTATGTCTATTATCCCTCCAATAGAAGGCTTTTATAATTATGGATATGAGGGTCTAAGAGACCTCAAAACCCTTTCAGGTGCTTATTATTCCCTCATCTGTGAGGCAGAAGACATGGATAGCCTTATATCAATCCACAAGCTGATGAGGAGGAAGATTCGTGGAAGGGCAGCCCAGCTCGGATAAAAAAACTTGCACCTCACAGGTGACGGATGGATCTACCATGATAATGGGTCTTGGTGCACTTAATATGGATTACCTGTTTCAGGTAAAGGAATTCATTATTGATGGCGAGACCTTTATAGAGGAATTTTACAGATCACCTGGCGGTAGCGCAGCAAATACAATAGCAATACTTTCACAGCTTGGTATCTCTTCTTCTTTTTTTGGTGTCACAGGTAATGATCAGGATGGAGACCTGATTGAAGGATCACTGAGGGTAAAAGGAGTTCATGTACATATTCATAGACTTAAAGGTCCAACAGGAAGGGCCTTTATCTTTGTTGATAAACTTGGAAGACGTTCTATCTATGTACTGCCAGGTGTAAACCTTTTGCTCAAAGATATTGATTATCCTGATTCCCGTGATTTTCAATGGGTCCATGTAACAAGCCTTGTGGGAGAGGAGGCCTTTCACAGACAGTCAGAATGGATACTCAGGCTTCCAGATAATATAAAGGTCAGCTTTTCACCTGGTATGATATATGTAAAATATGGCCTGAAAAGCCTGGAGCCTCTGTTGAAAAAAGCCTATATCTTATTTCTTAATAGGGATGAGCTTGGTCTGTTATTTCCTTCAGAAGACCTTAAAGAGGCAATAAAAAAACTCCACAATCTCGGTCCTGAGTTTGTCACTGTAACCCTTGGCAGTGAGGGTGCCCTTTTAAGTTTTAGTGGTGAGCTTTACTATCAGAAAACTCTTTCTACAGAGGTTATAGACACAACAGGAGCAGGTGATGCCTTTTCAGCAGGAGTGCTTTATGGACTGATTAAGGGTCTTGATATTTCTAAATGCGGCCTTATTGGGAGTTATCTTGCTGGAAAGGTCCTCAGGACATGGGGAGCCCATATAGATGTAACAGAAGCTGAAGTAAGAGCTACAACAGTGCGATAGTGCGATAGTGCGACAGATAGAGCAGCAGACCAGTAGAGCAGTAGTGCAGTAGGTAGCCGTAGGCTTCCAGCCTGCGAAAATGGTGGAAATACAAAAAAAACGCATTGAACAGGCTGGAAGCCTGTTTCTACCATCTTGCGGCTACCAACTGTTGCTCTACTGCTCTGTTATTGCCTGTCGCTCTGTCGCACTGTCGCACTACTTTATCCTTTGCACCATAATCCGAGATGACCCAAAAATCAAGGTCATATGATATTCTGTGCCCAAGCTGCAGAGCAAGGCCTGTGCCAATGCCAAGATAAAAAGGTTCAAGAAAACCTCTTATAGTTTCTATTACCTCTACAGTTTCTGTGGTAATGACTTCTTCAAACACCTTATCTCCTCTTGAGGAATATTAAAATAAATAGCCCAGAAATTTGCTGTCTTCTTTTTAATATTCCTTGAGGTTTTTATAGTTGATATAATCTCATCATCACTGTAAAGCCTTCTTAGTTCCTTTATATCCCTTTCATCTCCAAAGTTCAGGACCCTCTCAATGATATATCTTTTATGCCTTTTTATATTTATCTCTGCTGCATCCCAGAAAAGGAGGGGATTATATAATCTTTTTGGATCTTTAGAACCCATACTCCTTCCACCTTTGTGTTACAAGCTCCACTATCTCAGGAGACATCTTTATCTCAGGTGGCCATGGCCTTGTGAATCCTTCAGAAGGCCATTTCTTTGTAGCATCTATGCCCATCTTACCACCATAGGCTGGCAGTGGAGAGGCATGCTCAAGGACATCAAGGGGCCCCTCAAGTATCACCACATCCCTCTTTGGATCCACATTATTTCCTATCCTCCAGAGGACCTCTGAAAGGTCCTGGATATTCACATCCTTATCCATGACTATAATTATCTTTGTAAAGCTCATCTGTCCCATTCCCCAGAGGGCATACATCACCTTTCTTGCATGACCTGGATATTGTTTATTAATTGAGACTATGGCAATGTTATGAAATACACCTTCAATGGGAAGGTTCATATCTACTATCTCTGGAAGCTGTTTTTTAATAAGAGGAAGGAATATCCTCTCAGTTGCCTTTGCTATAAAGCAGTCCTCCATCGGGGGCTTTCCAACAATAGTGGCAGGATATATGGCATCCTTTCTGTGGGTTATGCATGTTATATGAAACACGGGGAATTCATCCTGCAGTGAATAATACCCTGTATGATCACCAAAGGGTCCTTCTATCCTTCTAATGAAGGGCTCACAATACCCCTCAAGAACAATCTCTGCATTTGCTGGAACCTCAAGGTCTACTGTCTCGCATTTAACAAGCTCCACTGGCTCCTGCCTCAAGAATCCTGCAAGGAGCATCTCATCAATCCCTTCAGGAAGGGGTGCGGTTGCGGAATAGATTGTGGCAGGGTCAGAGCCAATGGCAACAGCCACCTCAAGTCTCTGTCCCATTGCCTCAGCCTTTCTGTAATGCCTTGCACCATCCTTGTGCATGTGCCAGTGCATTCCTGTGGTCCTTTCATCATAGACCTGCATCCTGTACATACCGCAGTTCCTTATGCCAGTTTCAGGGTCCTTTGTAAAGACCATAGGCAATGTAATGAACCTTCCACCATCAAGGGGCCATGTCTTCAGAATAGGAAATATATCAAGGGAAGGATTGTCCTTTATAATCACCTCCTTGCAGGGTCCTGACTTTACATATCTGGGAAGAAAATCAGAGATTCTTTTAAGCTTTGGAAGCATCTTGAGCTTCTCAATTATATTTGTCGGGATCTCTGGCTCAAGGAACTCAAGCATCCTCTGGCCTATCTGATCAAGATCATCCACCTCCAGGGCAAGCCTCATCCTCTCAAAAGAACCAAAGAGATTTACAACACAGGGAAACCTTGAACCCCTGGGTCTTTCAAACAGGAGGGCAGGCCCTCCACTTTTTACTATCCTGTCATTAATCTCTGCTATCTCAAGGACAGGATCAACCTCAACAGATATTCTCTTAAGAAGTCCTCTATCTTCAAGAACCCTTATGAATTCCCTCAGGTCTTTATAAGCCATACTCAACTCTTCATTTCTTCACTTTTGAAAGATAGTCCTCAATTGCCTTTTTTAGGGCATCTGCACCGAGATTAGAGCAGTGCATCTTCTGAGGTGGAAGCCCATCAAGTGCATCGGCTACAGTCTCCTTTGAGATCTTTAAGGCCTCATCAAGGGTCTTGCCCTTCACCATCTCTGTGATCATACTGCTGACAGCAATGGCTGCACCACAGCCAAAGGTCTGAAATTTTGCATCCACAATCCTATCTCCATCTACCTTTATATAAAGCTTCATCACATCTCCACAAACAGGGTTTCCCTCTGTTCCAATACCATCTGCGTCTGGCATCTCTCCCACATTTCTTGGATTCATGAAGTGATCCATTACCTTCTGACTGTACATAATTAAAACCTCCTTTATTCCGGTTTACAGGCAGGTGAACCTGCCTCCTGCCATCCCTTTTGATAGGGTGATATCTCTCTGAGTCTTTTTATTATCTGAGGAAATTCATTAATAAAATAGTCAATCTCCTCATCGGTATTATCCTTTCCAAGGCTGAATACCACAGAACCCTGAGCAAGCTGGGCAGGGATACCCATGCTTAAAAGTATGGGCGATGCCTTTAAAGCCTTACTTGAGCAGGCAGAGCCACTGGCACCATAAATTCCCTTAGCAGCAAGCATAAGGAGCATTGCCTCACCTTCAATATATTCAACGCAAAAACTTGCATGACCTGGAAGCCTCTCAGCTGGATGGCCTGTGTAGTAGATATTTTCAACCCTTGAGGTGATCTCACTCACGAGCCTGTCCCTGAGTTTTTTCACATGTGCCATTCTCTGTGCCAATTCATTTCTTGCAAGCTCTGCAGCTACACCCATCCCTACTATTGCAGGTACATTCTCTGTGCCAGCACGCCTTCCACCTTCCTGAATCCCACCGTATATCAATGGCACTATCCTGAGACCTTCTCTTACATAAAGGGCAGCAGCACCTTTTGGTCCATAAAATTGATGGGCTGCCATGCTGAGGAGGTCAATTCCAAGCTCCCTCACATCTACATGGATATTACCGGTTGAAGCAACGGCATCTGTATGAAAGACAATATTATGCTCCTTTGCTATCCTTGCTATTTCCTTTACAGGCTGTATTGTGCCAACCTCACTGCTTGCATGAATAATGGATATGAGGGTGGTCTCCTTTGTAATGGACTTTTTAACTGTATCAGGATCAACCATGCCATATTTATCAACAGGAAGAAAGGTCACTGTAAAACCATTCTTTTCAAGAAACCTTGCAGAATTCAGGATTGAATGGTGCTCCACCTTTGACACAAGCACATGTCTTCCCTCATTCTGCCTTGCAAGGGCAATTCCCCTGAGGGCAAAATTATTAGATTCCGCACCACTTGAGGTGAATATAATCTCAGAGGGTTTGCAGTTTATCAATGAGGCAACCTGCTCTCTTGCCTTCTCTATTGCCTCCTTTGCCCTTACACCGAGGTCATAGACACTCTGGGGATTTCCGAATTCCTCCTTAAAATAAGGAAGCATTGCCTCAAAGACCCTCGGGTCAAGTGGGTTTGTTGCTACATGGTCGAAATAGCATTTCATTTTATCCTCCTTATGTAGAACTTAAAAAAATCTGTATCATCCTCAACTCCTATGAACTCATGTCCATTCTTCTCGCACCATTGAGGTATGTCCTCAAGTGCACCATCATAGTCAGTTATTATCTCAATTACCTGACCGGGCTCTACCTTCTTTATCATCTCCTGTAATTTCAGCAGATGCATGGGACACATCATATAAACAATGTCTGCTGTCAGGTCTGCCTTAATATTTTCTACAAACTTGAGCTTTGACATGGAGCCTTTCCTCTAATTCACTTCCAAATCCTATCAGGTCTTTCAGGGTTATTGTTTTCAGAAAACCCTCTATCTGTTCTCCGAGTTTTTTCCATAACAGATGAGTGACACAGCCCTCAACCCTCACACATCCTTCTTCAGGATTCAGGCATGATGTAAGGGCAAGGGGTCCTTCAAGTTCACTTAATATCTCGATGATATTTATATCCTCTGGTTTTCTGCTCAGGCAATAGCCACCTCCTGGTCCTTTAATAGAAATAAGGAGGCCACCATGCTTCAATTTATTAAGTATCTGTTCAAGATAAGGGATTGAAAGCTCCTGTCTTTCAGATATCTCCTTTATGGTCACTGGACCGGGATAGCCCCTCGCAATCTCATACATTGCCCTTACTCCATACTGACCTTTTGTTGAAAGCCTGAGCATGTTATAGAATAAAAATAGTTTACTAATTTTGTCAAGTATTTTGTTTATAAACCCAGCCCTCTTCCATTCTGCAAGGATTCACATGTATAATAAATTAGAAACAATGATTTATGCTTATGTAAGAGATCAGAAGATAAGAAATTTCCTTAAATCTTCTCTTCTTAAACAGGAGATAAAAAAAGAGGAGGTTTTCTCAAAAGATTCCTCTTTTGAATTATTTGATAATAAAGACTCTTTTACCCTTGCCTTTAGAAGCAGACCACCAAGAATAATTATACTTGAAGATAGTCTTCTGCATACCCTACTGGCACCCCAAAAAATCCGTAGACTTTTTGGGGACCCCAATTCTAAAGAAAAGAAAAATGGCATCTCCCTAATAAGCATTGTGGGAAGGGATGTTCAAAAAGGACTGAAGAATGTTTCAAGGTATAACATACCTTTCTATATACTTCCACCTTACAGAAAGGAAGACCTGTTACAGAAGATCCATTCAGCCATTCATTTAACCATGGAAAGGCATTTGCTTCAGGCTATTATTGATATCTCGGCAAAGGTCTCCTCCACGCTTGATGTCTTTGAGATCCTTTATCACTCAGTAAAAAAGATTTCAGAGGTTATACCTGTTACAAGATGTTCAATCGTTAAGATATCTCCATCTCTACAGCAGGCACATGTAGTAGCAACCTATGAAGATCCCCAGATAAGGGATATAAAGCTTGACCTGAAAAAATACCCGGAGATACAGGCAGCACTCAAGACAAAGAAACCTGTAATCATAAAGGATGCACAGAAAGACCCCCTGATGAAAGAGGTCTATTCTTTTATATCACCTCTCGGCATAAAATCCATAATCGTGGTGCCAATAATATACCGTGAGGAGACCATAGGAGCCCTTTTTCTCAGGACATCAAGAAGAGAAAGGACCTTTACAATAGCGGAAATAAATTTTCTTCAGACAGTGGCAAACTCTACAGCAAATGCCCTTTACAATGCTTTTCTCTTTGATGAAATAAGACAGGAAAAACTCAGACTTGAAAGGTTATCCATCACAGATTATCTCACAGGACTTTATAACAATCGTTATTTTTTCCACAGGCTTGAAGAAGAATTTGAAAAGGCAAAGAGATATAATTTGCCTCTATCATGCATAATGATAGATATTGATTATTTTAAATCAATCAATGATGAATTCGGACACAGAAAAGGTGATGATGTGCTGAGGGAGCTCGGAAGGATCTTCAAGAGACATACAAGAAAAGGTGACATTATTGCAAGATATGGAGGAGAGGAGTTTATAATGCTACTGCCCCATACAGATAGAGATGGAGCTTTAAAGGAAGCTGAAAGGCTCAGGCAATTGATAAGCAATTTAAAATTTAAAGGCATAAACAGAAGACTAACAGCAAGCTTTGGAATATCTACCTGGCCCTGTGAACTTATCAAAAATTCAGATGATCTTATAACCTGTGCTGACAATGCCCTTTACAATGCAAAAAGGGATGGCAGAAATAGGGTCTGCCTTTCAAATATGCAGTAATTAAAAGCAACTTTATGCTAATCCTCTCATTTAATTAATTACTCCATGACCATTATAACCACCCACATAAATGCAGATTTTGATGCTATTGCGAGTCTTATGGCTGCAAAAAAACTCTATCCCGAAGGCATAATTGTATTACCTGGCTCAATGGAAAAAAGGGTAAGAGATTTTCTTGAAACCTTTAATCCACTTACCGGAGCAAAAAAAATAAAGGATATAGACAGGGAGAAAATTAAAACAATAATAATTGTTGATTCCTCCTCCTCTGAAAGGCTGGGCGAGTTAAAGGAATTAATTAAAAAGGCAAAGATTATTATCTACGATCACCACAGAATTGGAGATATCCTGGCAGGTGCAGAGACCCCAAAAAATCCACAAGCCCTCTGGGATACCAGTGCAGATATAGAAATACATATAGAAGATGTAGGGGCGACAGCAACTCTCTTCACAGAATTATTACAGAAGGCAAAGATATCCATCAGCCCTCTGGAGGCAACCACCCTGAGCCTCGGAATATACGAAGAAACAGGCTCCTTTACCTTTCCATCAACAACAGAAAGGGATCTTATTGCCGCTGCTTCTTTACTTAAAAGAGGCGCAAACCTCAATATAATCTCAAGTTTCCTGAAGCCCTTTATCAATAAAGAAGAATTATCTCTACTTACCGACCTGATAGGCGAATCAAGGGATATGATAATAGGAAATATCAGGATCAAGATCTGTAAGGCAAAGAGGGAAGAATATCCGGGAGAGATTGCCCATCTTGCCCACAGGATAATAGAAATGGAAAACATAGATGCCCTGATTATCTTACTTGATATAGCAGGAAAGGTTAACATTATAGCAAGAAGCAGTGTGCCTGAACTTGATGTATCAGAGTTACTATCCAGATTTGGAGGAGGGGGCCATCCCTCTGCTGCATCAGCAACTATTAAAGACCGGGCTTTGGAGGAGCTTGAATCTGAATTGATTATACTTCTGAAGGAGATTGTAAAACCTGAAAAGCTTGCAAAGGACATCATGACACCCCATGTTATAACCATAGAGCCTGTGGCAACCCTTAAAGAGGCTGAAAGGGAACTTACAAAATACGGTGTAAATGTCCTTCCTGTTACAAAGGACGGCAAATTCCTCGGAGCCATCTCAAGGGAAACGGTAGAAAAGGCTATCTTTCACGGATTTAAACTTCACAGGGTCATGGAGTTTGCTACTTCTGAGCTTGAAGTTGTGAGTCCAGAAACACCCGTAACAGAGGTTGAAAGGCTCATGATTGAGCAGAACCAGAGATTCATGCCTGTAATAAAAGACGGCAGGCTGGTTGGTGTAATAACAAGGACAGATATTCTTAGAACCATGTATGAAGGACTTCTTAAAAAAGAAGATTTCACAGAACCCATGAGCCCAAGGATTAAAAATTTATCTTCAAGATTAAGTGAACACTTTCCTCCTGAGGTCTTTAAACTTTTAAAAAAGGCTGGAGAGGTGGCTGATCTGCTGGGATACAATGCCTATCTCGTGGGAGGCTCTGTTCGTGATCTCTTAAGGGGAGAAAAAAATCTTGATATAGATATAGTTATTGAGGGAGATGGAATAATATTCGCAAAAAAACTTGCAGAGACGATAAAAGAAGAGGGTCTTTCCACCAAGGTAAAGACCCATGAAAGATTCAGGACAGCAAAGCTCATAATTGATGGCTTGAATCTTGAACCATCTCTGATTGATATAGCTACAGCAAGGACAGAGTATTATGAATCACCTGCTGCCTTACCGAAGGTTGAAACCTCATCAATAAAGAAAGATCTTTACAGAAGGGATTTTACAATAAATACATTAGCCATAAAATTAAATTCCCGGGAATTCGGCACCCTCATAGATTTTTTCGGTGGTCAGAAAGACTTAAAAGAAAAAACCATAAGGGTACTTCACAGTATGAGTCTTGTGGAAGACCCTACACGTGCATTAAGGGCTATTAGATTTTCTGAGAGGTTCGGCTTTAAAATAAGCAAGCATACAGAAAATCTGATAAGACAGGCAGTAAAAATCAATCTCTTTGAAAAACTCTCCAGCCAGAGACTTCATGAGGAGTTGAGCCTGCTCTTGAAAGAGGTCTCGCCATTCAAGACAGTGGAAAGACTTTCTCAGTATGATCTTCTAAGAATGATACATCCCTCTCTAAAATTTGACGAGGATATGAAGAAAAGACTGAAGAATCTTGAGGAGATCCTTGCATGGTTTTCCCTATCCAATATCAGGGAAGAGCTTCATAAGGATAAACTTTCTATAGAGGCTGTAGTATATGACCTGTCAGGGCAGGCCCTTGAAAGAGCCCTTGAGAAGATCTGCCCGAACAAGAGGTATATATCAGAGGTTCAAAAAGATATACATTCCGCAAAAGAGGCTCTCAGCAGGCTACAGAAGAGGCCTCAACTTAAAACGCAAGATCTTGACCCTGTGGAGCTCTACAATTTACTGCACGATCTTTCAATGGAATCCCTTCTTCTGTTGATATCTGCAACTCAGGACCGTGAGATTAAAAGACTATGTATAAGATATCTTGCAGAGCTCAGAAATGTTAAGCCTGCCCTTACCGGGGAGGACCTCCTCAGACTCGGCTTACCACCTGGACCAGGATATTCCAGGATCTTCCGTGAGATACTTCATGAAAAACTGAGGGGCAGATTAAAGACAAAGGAAGAGGAGATAGCCTTTGTAAAAAGGCAGTGCGACAGCACACCTGACGGTGAAGCGAGGTAAGCCGCAGGCTTCAGCCTGCGATAATATTAATAGTGCTACAGTGCGACAGTGCGAGAGTGCGACAGTAGCACAGACATTCTTGTCTGTGGCTTACAAAGTAGGGGCACGGCATGCCGTGCCCCTACACAGAACAACCCTTCCGCAGCGCTGTCGTTCTGTCGCTCTAAAAGCTGCTGCTATGTTGCGCTGCTGCTCTGTTTGTTAAGATAAACCTGATGGATTATTCCAAGGATGTTTGTCGTCAGCCAGTAAAGTACAAGGCCTGATGGAAAGCTAAGAAACAGAAGGGTAAAGGCTCCACTCATAAAAAGCATAAGCTTTTTCTGGCGAGGGTCACCTCCAGAAGGTGTTAAGACCTGCTGTATGATCATAGTGGCACCCATTAATACAGGTAGGACAAAATAGGGGTCTTTCTGGGAAAGGTCCTTTATCCAGAGCATGAAAGGAGCGCCTCTGAGCTCAATGGCAATTGCCAGCACCTTATAAAGGGCAAAAAACACAGGTAGCTGAATGAGTATGGGAAGGCAACCACCAAAGGGATTTACCCTATATTTTTTATACAGTTCCATTGTCTCCATCTGGAGTCTTTTTGGATCATCCTTGTATTTTCTTCTTATTTCCTCCAGCCTTGGCTGAAGGTCCTGGAGTTTTTTCATGGACTTCTGCCCCTTCGCAATGAGGGGAGTAAAGGGAATCCTTATTAATATTGAGAGAACCACTATTGCCCATCCATAATTTCCTATTACCTTGTAAAGGGCCTTAAGGATCCAGAAGATCGGTCTTGCAACAACAGAGAAGAAACCAAAATCAATAATATGCTCAAGGCCAAGACCTGTGGCTTTCAGGGTATCATGCTCCTTTGGACCAGCATAGAGCTTGTATTCGCTAACAGGTCCTTTTGCCTCAAGGGCTATCAGGGGTCTGTCTGTCTTCCAGACCTTTGCCCTTCTGGCATCCATGAGAACAAGTCCTGAAAAGAAATACTTATCCTCAAGGGCTATCCATCTTATCTTTCCTTCAATTATCTTAGGGGTTTCAAGTTCCTTTGCCTTAAATTCTATTCTGTCAAGGTCTTTAAGTAGCACAGGGCCTGTATGAAAGGACTTATCAGCCTCAAATATTCCGAAATCTCCTCCAAGGGTTATCCAGTAAGAGGACAGACCTGATACCTCATCTCTTACATTAATAAGATACTGGTCGTATCTGAATGTATAGGTCCTTCTGATAAAGATACCTGAAGAGGAAAATTCAAATATAATTGAGCCTTCTGGATTATTTTCAGAAAGAGAGAGGTCTCTGCCACTTATTGAAAAGATAAGCTGGTCAGGATAAAAACCTTTCTCATCACCTATACAGAGGGCAAGACCATCTGGATGCTTCAGGATATTGACGGGAGCATTCTCTTTGTCTTTGTATTTTTTTAATTCAAAAGAACTAAAAGACGCACACCTTGAACTGAGTGTAGCCTTAAAAAGAGGAGTCTCTACTGAGACGAACTTCTCTTTGTCATCGTGAGCCTGTCGAACCGAGACGGGCTGAGATAAGACCTCTCCGTGCGGTCCCCGGGGTTTAGATTCAGCTGAAGTTAATTCCTTTATAGGAGCCTCATCGTGAGCCTGTCGAACCGATTTTTTCTCAACTCCTGCCCCGGGTGTCTGAGGTTGAGGTGCTGGTTTTATAAATAACTGCTGATAGAGTACAAGTATGATGATAGAAAGTATGACCGCTATTAATGCCCTCTTTTCCATTTCCATATTGATTACCTCACCGGGTCATATCCACCAGGATTAAAGGGATTACACCTTAAAATCCTCTTGAGGGTAAGAAAACTACCCTTCAGGACACCATATCTTCTCAGTGCCTCAATAGAGTAATCTGAGCAACTGGGATAAAATCTACAACTACCAGGCCAGAGGGGTGAAAGAATTATCTTATAAAGTTTGACCAATAAAATCAGAAGTTCTTTAAGCATTAAAGATAAAGAAGACATTAAACTGTAAGCCTCTTGCGGCCCTTCTGCCTTCTCCTTTTCAGGACAAGCCTTCCACCCCGCGTGCTCATCCTTTTTAGAAATCCATGTGTCCTTTTTCTCTTTACCTTATGAGGATGATATGTTGTATAGGCTCCACCCATAGTTTAAAAGTATAAAATTTTAGTTATGGCAGTGTCAACTGTTCAAGATTTTTTTGTATCAAATCCTTTAAAATTAATATCCATGGTCAGGTGGATTAAAAAGATTATTTTACCTCTTATCTCAGGAGGATTACTTGCCCTTTCCTTTCCTAAACCGGGCATTTCAATACTTGCCTGGATAGCAC
>CALJEL010000105.1 GCA_938074335.1 uncultured bacterium
AATAACTGGGGTGGTTTTTATTTCATGAACGGTGTGTTTCGGCAAGGCGATAAAGAACCATTACCTAATTGGGGTGATGAACCTGATGCAGGCTTTGATCTTAGCGGTGCTACCAGGGTAACCTTCTTTGCCAGAGGGTCAGAAGGAGGCGAGAAGGTGGAGTTTTTTGTTGGTGGAGTGGGCTGGCCTAATAAACCTTATAAGGAGTCTCTTGAAAAGGTCTCCACAGGCTTTGTAACTTTAAGTAAGGAATGGAAGAAATACTCCATAGACCTTAGTGGCAAGGACTTACGCTATGTGTTAAGTGGTTTTGGCTGGGTCACCAACGCACCGCAAAACAACTATAAGGACATTGTCTTCTACATAGATGATATCAGATGGGAAAAAGAGCGTCTTGATGATTTGAGATTTTTGGTAAGTTATGACACAAAGCCTTCTCAAGATGAGTTTGATGCAGTAATGCGTAATGTGGCCTTTACCTATGACAATGCCTTAGCATTGTTAGCATTTCTGGCAAGAGGAAATGAAGATGATTTAAAGAGGACGAGGATTTTAGCAAATAGCCTTGTATATGCTGTGGACAACGATCGGTTTTATACCGACGGGAGATTACGAAACGCATACATGGGTGGAGATCTGGTTCTTTTTCCAGGCTGGAGACCAAACAATCGTGAAAGGACTGCACGGATACCCGGGTTTTGGGATTGCGCTCAAGGTAAATGGCTTGAGGACAGATTTTCAGTAAGCACGCATACAGGAAATGTTGCTTGGGCAATGATTGCCCTTGTTTCTGCATATCAGAGGTTTGGAAGCCCCGCCTATCTGTCTGCAGCAGAAAAACTTGGCGAGTGGGTTGATAAAAACACTAAAGACTATCGTGGTGCTGGAGGCTATACAGGTGGATTTGAAGGTTGGGAACCAAGCCCTGAGAAGTTGCTTTATAAATCTACTGAACACAATCTTGACCTTTATGTGGCTTTTTTCAGACTCTATGAAGTGACGAAAGATAATAAATGGAAGGAACGAGCACTCCATGCGGAGAATTTTGTTAAGGCTATGTGGGATGAAAAAGATGGCAAGTTTTGGACAGGGACACAGGAGGATGGAGAAAGCCCTAATAAGGCTGTGGTGCCTCTGGATGTGCAGGCGTGGGCAATTTTAGCTTTCCGTGATAAAGCATCAAACTACCTGCGAGCATTAAATTATGCTGAAAAACATCATAAGGTTGGAGATGGCTTTGACTTTAACACTGATAAAGACGGCCTTTGGTATGAAGGAACTGCACAAATGGCAGTTGCTTATAATGCTATAGGAGAATTTACGAAAGCCCAAAATTTACTAAAGGTCATTGAGACAGCAGCACTTCCAACTGGAGCAATTCCTGCTGCATCAAAAGACGGTTTAACAACAGGTTTTTCCTGGCTTTATTATGGTCGTGGACACGTCGGAGCAACAGCATGGTATTTGTTCGCCAAATTAAAAGTGAATCCATATTGGCTAAAATGAAGGAGAAAGTTCTGGTTGAAAGACACTCCCCTTGACTTTTTAAACCCTCTTTTGTTTAACTTATCTTAGCAGGTGCCCAGAAGGGCTTAAGAGGGAATCCTGTGAAAATCAGGAGCGGTCCCGCCGCTGTAACCGGGGACGAAAGCCAGTAAGCCACTGGACCTCAAGGTCTGGGAAGGCTGGCAAGTAGGTAGATCCGGGAGCCAGAAGACCTGCCTGCTCAGAGTGAAATTTTTTCACTCTGTATTCCCGAGGAGGAATTTTTGAGGATGAAGAAAAACTGGGTGCAATCCTCAGGGCTACCTGGCTCTGAGGATTTTTTATTTTAAAGAGGATAATCATGACGCAGAACATCTCGGGCTCCCATTTCCAGAGGATGTGAGGGAAGGTGTTATTGCCGCGCGCATAGCTGCACATATGGGAGATATGATCAAACTTAAGAGGATGGAAAGGGATAAACTCATGGCGAAGGCAAGAAGGGATATGAGGTGGAATAAGCAGTTTTCACTTGCCATAGACCCTGAAAGGCCGAGAGATATTAAGGCAAAAAGGACAAACGGCGGGATTGGCTGCTCAATGTGCGGAAGGTTCTGTGCAAATGATATTCTGAAGGGCATGTTTGAAAGAGATATGGACTCTGATAAGAGATGAAGAGGATTATCTTCATAACAGGTGGTGCAAGGAGTGGCAAGAGTAGCTTTGCCCTTAAAAGTGCAACAGAACTACCAGGCAGAAAGGTTTATATTGCCACAGCAAGACCCGTTGATGATGAGATGAAGGAACGGATAAAGAGGCATAAAGGACAGAGGTCTTCAGAATGGCAAACAGTTGAAGAGCCACTGAGGATCTCTGAACTGATCAAGGAATTAAAATGGCAATACCCTGTAATGCTTCTGGACTGTTTGACACTCTGGCTTTCGAATCTCATGGTTGATAGCCACAATCCAGTAACAGTTAATAAGGAGATTGAATATTTTATAGATGCACTCAAGGATTTTAAAAAGGATCCTGGTAAGCCTGAAGAAGGCTATTTGTTCATTGTCTCAAATGAGGTTGGGATGGGAATTGTGCCTGCGAATGAGCTTGCAAGATGGTTCAGGGATGAAGCGGGAAGGCTCAATCAGATGATTGCAGAGATAGCAGATGATGTCTATTTTGTGATTTCAGGGATACCTTTAAGGCTTAAAGGAGTTGAGGATAAATCATGATAATCTATTAGATATCATGTATCTTTTGCTTTAGATGAGGAGGTTTTATGCTTGAAGAGACTTTATCTAGGATTAAACCTGTAAACCCTGAGTGGTATGAGGTTGCTCAGAAAAGGCTTGATAATCTCACAAAGCCTCTTCAGAGCCTTGGAAGGCTTGAGGAGTTTGCAAGGAGACTTGTGGCTATCTTTGAAGACCCTATGCCTTCAATAAACAAAAAGGCCATATTCACCTTTGCAGGTGATCATGGTGTTACAGAGGAGGGTGTCTCTGCCTATCCAAAGGAGGTCACTGCTCAGATGGTATTTAACTTCTTAAGAGGTGGAGCAGGAATAAATGTCCTTGCAAGACATGCAGGTGCTGATGTGGTTGTTATAGATATCGGTGTGGATTATGATTTTGGTGATATTGAAGGTCTTCTTAAGATGAAGGTTATAAGGGGGACAGGGAATTTTACAAAAGGTCCTGCCATGACCCATGAGGAGGCGATAAGGTCAATTGAGGTAGGAATAAAACTCGCAGAGGGTTATGCAAAAAGGGGTTACAGGCTCTTTGGAACAGGTGAGATGGGGATAGGAAATACAACTCCATCAAGTGCCATTGCTGCTGTTCTTACAGGTAGACCTGTAGAGGAGGTAACAGGCAGGGGAACAGGTATATCTGATGAGGCCTTAAAAAGAAAGGTTCAGGTTATTAAAAAGGCAATAGAGATAAATAAACCTGACCCCGCTGATCCTGTGGATGTGCTTTCAAAACTCGGTGGTGCTGAGATAGGAGGTATAGCTGGCCTCATACTTGGTGCAGCAGCACAGAGGATACCTGTAGTGATTGATGGATTTATATCAACAGCTGGTGCCCTTATTGCTTATTGTCTTAAGCCAGAAACAGTGGATTACATGTTTGCTGCCCATAATTCAGTAGAGATTGGCCATAAGGCGATGCTTGATAAGATGTCTCTAAAACCAATACTTAACCTTGACCTGAGACTTGGTGAGGGAACAGGTGCTGCCCTTGCAATGCTCATGATAGAGGCGGGATTGAAGATTTACAAAGAGATGGCGACATTTAAAGAGGCAGGTGTGTCCGATGAGATTAGAAATTAAATTTTAAACGGTTCAAACAGTTCAAGGGATTAATCTTATGAAACAATTATTATTAGCCCTGCAGTTCTTAACCATATTACCAGTAGGGGTAAAAGAACCTGTCACTGAAAAAGAGGTTGCTCAATCAGCAGGCTTTTTCCCTCTTGTGGGTCTTATTCAGGGATCAGCAGTAGCATTTTCTGCTGTGCTACTGTTAAGGCTCCTTTCACCCGAGATTGTCTCGGGGCTTGTTATATGGATCCTCATAATGAGTAACGGAGGTTTTCATCTTGATGGTCTTGCTGATACCTTTGATGCAATAGCTGTCAGATCCTCAGGAAATGAATCTGATAGGGAAAAGAGACTTGCGGTGGCAAAGGACAGTGCCACTGGTGCAATAGGTGTCATTGCCATAGTGTTCAGCGTTTTATTTAAATACCTTTTTGTAAAAGACCTCTTGGTTCAAGAGGGTAACGGTTTGAAGCTTCCTGAATTCTTTCCCTATCTCCTGTTGATGCCCTCAGTATCTAAATGGACAATGACAGTTGCCATGTTTCATGGAACTCCGGCAAGAAAAGATGGCCTTGGCAGGATATTTATTAACGGGATAAGATTCAGGGAGATTTTTATCTCTACCTTAATTCTTCTCTGCATATATACAGGCACTCTAATTATATTTGATGGTGCCTCCATTAGCCTTTATGTGTTTGTAACGCTGGTCCTGTATTCATCCTCAAGCCTGTGGCTTTACTTTTGCAATAAAAAATTTGGAGGCTCTACAGGAGACACCCTTGGTGCCCTCCATGAGATATCAGAGATACTCTTTTTATTTATGGTAATAATATGGCAAAGATACTCTATTTAATCAGACATGGTGCCACTGTGGGTAGTGGTCTAATGAGATATAAAGGCAGTATGGATGTTCCACTGTCAGAAAAAGGGATAAGACAGATGCAGGAGGTAGCAACCTATCTTTATCATAAAATAGCGCAAGTTGGTGATCGCCACCTCTACCTCTATTCTTCACCTTTAAGCCGAGCCTTGAAGAGTGCAGAGATAATAGGAGAAAAACTGGGGATCAGGCCAGTAATAATGGAGGAATTTAGGGAAAGGAACTTCGGGCTTTGGGAAGGCATGACCTTTGATGAGATAATGAATTCCTATCCGCAGGAATTTGAGGCATGGAAAAGGGATCCCCTTAAATACAGCCCGCCTCAGGGTGAAAGCACTCTTCAGGTAAGAGAAAGGGTCATAAAGGGACTTAAAGGCATATATAAGGGAAACCTTAATCACCTAACTGATTACAGCATTATCCTCGTTGCCCATGGTGGTGTAAACAGGATTATCCTCTGTGAACTCCTGGGGATACCACTTGAAAATATCTTCAGGATCGAGCAAGGCTATGGATGCTTGAATGTAACTGAATTTTATGATGACTATCCTCTAAAAGAGCGAGCACCTCTGGAGTTTCCTGGATTACCTGTTGTCAAACTATTGAATTTCACCATAGATGACTTAACAGTAATGGATTAACGATGGCAAAGGCATTGATGATACAGGCAACGGGTTCAGGTGCCGGCAAGAGCATTCTTGTAACAGCCCTCTGCAGGATCTTTAATAACAGTGGAGTTCGGGTTACACCCTTTAAGGCACAGAATATGGCATTAAATTCTTATATCACAAAAGAAGGTGGTGAGATAGGCCGTGCACAGGCACTTCAGGCAGAGGCTGCAAGGATTGAGCCAGCAGTGGATATGAATCCTGTGCTTCTTAAGGCATCTGGTGAAAGGGGCTGTCAGGTGATTGTCCATGGAAAGGTCTTTGGTAATTATAAGGCAAGGGAATACTATTGCCTGAAAGAAAGCCTCTGGCCCTATGTGAAGGAGTCCTTTGACAGACTCTCAAAGCAATACGATCTTGTAATAATGGAGGGTGCTGGAAGCCCTGCTGAAATAAATCTCAGGGATAGTGACATTGTAAATATGAGAATGGCTAAATATGCAAAGGCACCTGTATTGCTTGTAGGTGATATAGACAGGGGCGGTGTCTTTGCCTCTTTATACGGGACATTAAAGCTACTGGGTCGTGATAGCAGATATATAAAGGCATTTGTTATTAATAAATTCAGAGGAGATATGGAGATATTAAAGCCTGGTTTAGAGATGATAGAAAAAAGGACTGGCAGGTCAGTTATAGGGGTTATTCCTTATATGAAGGATATAATGTTGCCTGAGGAAGACAGCCTGTTTTTTGACCGCAGCATACATGTTAAAGAGGGCACTCCATGTCATGGTGAGCCTGTCGAACCATCTATAAAAATCGTGGTTTTGAGATTAAGATACATCTCCAATTTCACAGACCTTGATCCCCTTTTTTATGAACCTGATGTGGAGCTCCTTTATTCAGCAAACCCATCAGATATAGAAAATGCCGATATAGTGATCGTGCCAGGGACAAAAAATACAGTTAAAGACCTCCTTTTACTCAAACAGCAGGGACTTGATCAGAGCCTGAAGAGGGCCAGTGAAAAAGGAGTCATGATTATCGGCATCTGCGGTGGTTACCAGATCCTGGGCAAAAAGATTTATGATCCCTACCATGTGGAAAGTCACTTTGATGAGGTGGAAGGAATAGGACTTTTAGATATCAAAACGGTTTTTAATACATCAAAGATAACCTCTCAGGTAGAGGCAGAGATGAGCCCTGTAATGGCATCAACCTTTCAACTATATGAGAGTGCTGAAAGGACATCCCTAAAGGGTTATGAGATTCACATGGGAAGGACCACAGGAGATATTGGCTTATTTAGAATTACCCGCATGGCAGATCACCAATCCATAAGCAGTTATGAGATGGATGGTTCCATTAATGGTAATTGCTGGGGTACCTACATACACGGGCTTTTTGAAAATGACCATTTCAGAAGGGCTATTATAAATTCAGCAAGGGTAAAAAAGGGGCTTAAACCACTGGGCCTTACCTATAGCTACAGTGATCTCAAAGAAGAGATGATAGAGTCAGTCTCAAGGCATGTAGAAAAACACCTGGATATGTCTTTTATCTGGAGGCTTATCTCATGAGCCCTGCCTTTATAAAGGAGTCTTTAAGTATAGAAGGGGTTCAGATAGGGCTTGCCTTTTTGATAGACCTTTTGATTGGAGATCCACGATGGCTTCCTCATCCAGTAAGGTTTATGGGGTTTCTAATAAAGAGGCTTGAGAGCCTTAGGAAGATCTTTAAAGGTGCCTTTCTTGAAAGGATTGGTGGTCTTATTATTGTGCTCTTTATGGTCTCTCTCACATTCCTTGGCTCCTGCCTGATCGTTTCAGTCCTTCATAGACTCATGGTCCTTGAATCACCTGTAATAAAGGCCCTTACCTTCCTCTTTTTTGTCCTTCTTATTTCCACAACTCTTGCCACAAAGGGGCTTGCAGATGCCTGTATTGAGGTAATAGCTCACCTTAAGGAAGGTCGTCTAAAGGAGGCAAGAAGGTCCTTAAGCATGATTGTGGGAAGGGACACTGAGAATTTATCTGAGGAGCAGGTCCTGAGGGCCACGCTGGAGAGCCTTTCAGAGAATCTATCAGATGGTGTGATTGCTCCGCTTTTTTACCTCACCATTGGAGGACTACCTTTTGCCATGACCTACAAGGCAATAAACACCATGGACTCCATGATTGGTTATAAAAATGAAAGCTACAGATATCTTGGCTGGGCTGCAGCAAAGCTTGATGACATAGCTAATTATATTCCAGCAAGGCTATCAGCAGCCATGATTATAATTGCCATATTTTTTATTGAGACCTCAAAGGCAATCTATAAACTATTCGATAAACTTATCTTCAAAAAACCTTCTCCATGCAGGAGATTTATAATTCTTACGGTCTTCATGATTTATGATTTTCTCCTGCTCATTAAGGATGCCTTTACCATAGGATATCTGTTCTCAAAACGTTCCTTCCTTGTCACACTGATGGATGGGAAAAACTCTCCCAGTCCAAACAGTGGTTATCCAGAGGCAGCCCTTGCTGGAGCCCTTGGCGTAAGACTTGGAGGTCCCTCTACATATAAAGGAGTGCTTGTGGAAAAACCCTTTATAGGCCTGTCACTGAGGCAAATTACCATAGAGATTGCAGAGGAGGCAATAAGGCTTTTTTATCTCTCAGCCCTTATAGCCGTGATTATAGCTGTGGGGGTAAGGCTATGAACCTTCAACTTCATCATGGAGGAGACATATACAGCCTTTTGAGTGAAGGCATAAGACAGGAAGAGATCCTTGATTTTAGCGCATCAATAAATCCACTGGGTCCTCCAGCCTCTGTTATTGAGGCACTCAGGGATAGCTTAAAAATGCTACGGCATTATCCTGATCCCCATGCACGGCAATTAAAAAAGGCTATTGCCGAGCAATATAATATTGAACCTGAGACCGTAATACCTGGAAACGGGAGCACAGAGCTCATCTATCTAATCGTAAGGGCTTTGAGACCTGAAAAGGCTCTCATCCCTGTTCCTACCTTTTCAGAATACGAAAGGGCCTGTAAGTGTTATGGCTCAAGTGTTATGAGTTATGAATTAAGGGAAGAAAACAATTTTGATTTAAACCCTGATGACTTTATCTCCTTCATCACCAGTTACTCCTCTGAGCCCTTTGATATGATCTTTCTCTGTAATCCAAATAATCCTACAGGAAGATTAATTAAGAAAGAAGAGGTTCTGAAGATAGCAGAGGCCTGTGGTAAGGCCAGGGTCTATCTTGTTGTTGATGAGGCCTTTATTGATTTTATACCTGAAGAATCGGTTATGGAACATGTAAGGGAAAATCCCTATCTTATTGTGCTCAGGTCCATGACAAAGTTTTATGGCCTTGCTGGATTGAGGCTGGGCTATGGAGTCTTTCATAAAGATATTATTGATAAGGTCCTTACTCATAAAGAACCCTGGACAGTAAACAGCCCTGCCCAGATAGCTGGTACCACGGCAATCCAGGATAAGGATTTCAGGACAACAAGCCTTAACAGGTTTGCACAATGGAAGAAAAACATGGAGGAGCTCTTTACAAAAAAAGGCATTTATACCCTGCCTTCAGCAGCAAATTTTTATCTCTTTAAGGCATCCTCTAACCTGGCATCAATCTTAAGAAAGAAGGCAATACTCATAAGGGACTGCTCAGATTTCAGAGGTCTTAAGACCTCTGATGGTCATGGCTGGTTCAGGGTATCTGTAAGAATGCCTGAGGAGAATGAGAGATTGTTCAGGGAGATAGAAGATGAGCTCTAAGTTTCTCATTGCTGCAACTCATAGCGGTTCAGGAAAGACAACCCTCACGCTGGGCATCCTCAGGGTGCTGAAAGAAAGGGGCCTGAAGGTCCAGTCCTTCAAGGCGGGTCCTGATTTTATCGACCCGGGGCTTCATGGCCTTATAACAGGGAGGCCCTCGGTAAACCTTGATTTATGGATCATGGGTGAGGAATATGTGAAAGGGATATTTAATAAATACAGTGATGCAGTGGATGCAGTTGTTGTGGAGGGTGTCATGGGTCTTTTTGATGGTTCTCCATCAAATGCAGAGCTTGCAAGGTGTCTCGGGCTTCCTGTCTTGCTTGTAATAGATACCTATGGAATGGCAGAAAGCCTCAGGCCAGTTGTAAGAGGATATATGGAAGAGGCAAAGGAAAGAGGAGTTGATATAACGGGTCTGATCTTTAACAGGACAGGTGGAGAAGAACATTATAAGAGGCTGAGGGAATCCATTAAAGACCTCAGAGTAGAGGTTTTTGGTTATTTACCAAGGAATAAAAACTTCACTATTCCATCAAGACATCTTGGCCTTTACAGGGCAGAGGATTCTCCTCTTTCAGGAGAGGCAATAAGTGAACTAACAGAGTGCATAAGGAAGTTTATTGATATTGATAGATTATTAAGGCAAACTCACGCTCAGAAGGATTACCTCTGCCATGGTAATTCAAAACTCAAAATTCAAAGTTCAAACTGCCCTGCTATTGCCATTGCCAGTGATGGTGCCTTCAGTTTTTATTACAGGGATATGATTGAGGGATTAAAGGATTCTGGCGCTGAGATTGTAGAGTTCAGTCCTTTACATGATAGAGAAATACCAGAAGGTGTCGATTTTATTTATATTGGAGGTGGCTATCCAGAGCTTTATGCTCAAGAACTTTCAGAAAATCAATCAATGATTGAATCAATAAAAAGATGGGCACTTGAGGGAAGACCCCTTTATGCAGAGTGTGGGGGTCTTATGTATCTTTCAAAGGGTATTTATATAAATAATGTCTGTTATCCCATGGCTGGTATATTCCCCTTCCATACAAAGATGAATGAGAAACCCGTGCTTGGCTATAGACTTATTGAAAATGCCATCAACGGAGAGCTCTACAGAGGGCATGAATTTCATTATTCAAAAATTGAAGAAAGGGATAAGAAGGTAGAAAGGATCTTCAGACTTTATACCAAAGATATTAGGTATTTGAAGGAGGAGGGATTTCTATTTAAGAAAACCCTTGCCACTTATGTGCACATTCATGATGTAGGATCAATAATTAAGGTGCTTACGGAGGATTTGAGGTGCCAGATCGCAGGGTCCTACAGCGTGGGAGTAAATCAAGATTTACCCCCACGAACCCCTGACATATTGTGAGGTCTTACGATGAGGATGGAGTCTATAATAATTATAGGTCATGGAAGTCCTCTGGAGGAGGCAAATAACCTTCATGAATTTGCAGCCCTTCTTCATCCATTGATTCATCCCGGGTGCAAGAAGAGGTGTGTAAGAATAGCCTATTTACAATTTGGAAAGCCAGATCTCTTTGAAGCCATTGAAGACTCTGTCCAGGGCGGTGCAAAAAGGCTCATTATTCATCCCTTCTTCCTTTCAAAAGGATTACATGTAAGCAAGGATATTCCTGAGATGATAGAAAGGGCAAGGGCCCTGTATCCTGATATAGAATTTCTTTACACAGAGCCTCTCGGATTTAATGAAACAACTGCAAGGTTAGTAATAGAAAGGATTAAAAAAGTAGCTGAGGTTAAGGGGCTTTCAGCAGGAGAACATATTGAAAAAATAAGCTTTGAAAGGATTTCAGAAGAGTTTGGACTCATGGAGGCCTCTGCAGAGGCAGAGGTCATAAAAAGGGTTATACATACCACTGCTGATCCTGAGTTCAAAGAGACACTCCTTTTTCATCCTGATGCTATAAGGTCTGGTATAGAGGCAATAAAGAAAGGTAAATATATATTAACTGATGTAGAGATGGTAAAGGTTGGGATTAATGAGGAGTTATTGCAATCCCTTTCAGGTGGAAAGGTTATATGTCATATAAAAACACAACTCAGAAGACCTGATAGAACAAAGGCTGAGCTTGCCATAGAGTATGCCTTGAGGGATAACCAGGAGATAGGCATTATTGCTATTGGAAATGCACCAACTGCACTTTTACGGGCAATCGAGATCCTTAATTCTAAGCCCCTTGCTTCACCATTTCTTGTTGTGGGAGTGCCTGTGGGTTTTGTAAATGCCCTTGAATCAAAACTGCTTCTTTCAAGACAGAATTTTCCTTTCATAACCAATCTTAGCAGAAAAGGAGGTTCCACGGTTGCAGTGGCAATTGTGAATGCCCTGTTAAAACTTGCATATAATGACGGGCTTTTAAGGAGGTATGAAAATGAAATTTAAAGGACATGGTCTGAAGATACTGATGCCCTCTCTGCTACTTTTGCCAGATAATGCCCAGGCCATGCACATCTCAGAGGGGATATTACCTTTTAACTGGGCCTTGTTCTGGTTTATTGTGGCAGCGCCCTTTATGGTGTGGGGGTTGTATGAACTGAAAAAGAGGTCTTCCACTGACATATCCTTTAAACCACTTGTAGGACTTCTGGCTGCAGTGGTCTTTATCATCTCCTGTATGCCCATACCTGTTCCAACAGCAGGCACATGCAGCCATCCCTGCGGCACAGGTATATCAGGGATACTTCTGGGACCGGCAATCAGCATATTGATCTCTGCTGTAGCCCTGCTGATTCAGGCACTGTTTCTTGCCCATGGAGGCCTGACAACCTGGGGCGCAAATATAGTTGCCATGGGGATAATGGGCTCCATTGCTGGATTTCTCACATTCAAGCTTCTAAGGAGCCTGAAGATGAATATGGCAGTGTCAGGATTCATGGCTGGTTTGTTTGCTGACTGGGCCACATACCTGACCACATCTGTTGAGCTTGCCTCTGGCATAAGGGGAGATTCTCCTTTTTTACCTCTCTTCTGGAAGATACTCATTGCCTTCATACCAACTCAACTTCCCCTCGGGATACTTGAGGGTGCCATGACCTCAGGGATGGTTGTTCTCATTTATAAAAAACGGCCAGACCTGCTTGTAAAAATGCGGGTATTAAAGGCAGAGGAGGTGAGGGTATGAAGTCTCAGTCCTTGAATCTTAAGTCTTCAATCTCAGGTTTAGTCCTTTTATGCCTTTCTATAACCCTGCTATTCTCATTAATTGCTCCTCTATTTGCAGAAGAGGGTTCCAGATGGTCAGGTGTAGATAAGTCCGTGATAGAAAAATTTGCAAAGGAGCACGGCAGGGAGGCACGGGAACCCTTTATAAACACAGATCAGGGAGACCTGTTGCTTTTTGTCTTCCTGATGGCAGGCGCAGCAGGTGGATTCATGGCTGGCTATTACTGGAGGGTTTTACTGGGAAGGAGAGAAAACCAATGAGCCCTATGCGATAGTGTAGGGCCGAAAAAATTTTTAGCCCCTGCTTGTAGGTGAAGGGGTGAATCGGCATACCCGCCATTGCTATGGCATTTTAGGATATGGAGATATTTTCTGAATATCTAAAGAGGGATAATTTCCTTTTAGCGGTTGATGCAAGGATAAAACTCCTTTTTGCACTCGGATTGCTCGCAATGGTGCTGAGTTATAAGGGATTTTTCTTTCCACTTCTCACAGTAATCCTGAGCCTTGGCCTGTGCCTCTGGCTCAGGGTGCCTCTAAGGATAGTCTTTATGAGATTCTCAGAGCCTCTGTTTATTGCATCAATCATAGTGGTTTTAAAGGTCTTCTTTTCAGGAAAAGAGCTGCTCTTTTATCTCCCCATTCCCTATTCTAAGTTCTCGCTATTTACATTGGTTGCTCATAGAGACGGACTTATGGAAGGTATGCAAATCGCTTCCAGGATATTAGGTGCGGTATCCATAGTGGTGGTAATGGGATTCTTAATACCCTTTACAGAATTCATATCAGCCCTTTCATGGATGAGGATTCCAAAGGGGTTTGTAGAGATACTCCTCTTTACCTATCGCTATATCTTTGTATTGATGGAGGATGCCATGGTTATCTACAATGCCCAGAAAAACCGTCTCGGCTATTCAAGCATAAGGCGTGGACTTTCATCCTTCAGCGACCTTACAGCTTCTCTTATATTAAGGGCCTTTGAAAAGAGCGAACAGATCACATCTTCTATGATCCAGCGTGGATACGATGGTGGTATCCCTGCCATAAGGCACAGGCCCTTCAAGGCTACTGAAGTCCTGGTATCTTTGTTAATCTTAACAGTACTGGGGGTTATATGGAGGGTCTAAAAGTGAGAGGATGGTCTTCACCAGCAGGAGGTAAAGACAACCTGCAAGAGACAAGCCAGAAAAATGATATCAGGCTTTCAGTTCAGATAAGTTCCTTTCAGTATCCTGATGGCACGATAGCCCTTTCAGAGATAAATATGGAGATCAGAAGGGGTGAATTTATAGGAATACTCGGTTCAAATGGTTCAGGAAAGACAACGCTCCTTAAGATAATGGACGGCCTGATAAAGGATTATAAAGGCATGGTCTATCTTGATGGAATGGATATCAGAAAACTCTCTCCAAAGGAGATCTACAGCAAGGTCGGTCTTATCTTTCAAAACCCTGATGACCAGCTCTTTGCATCAACGGTCTTTGAGGATGTGGCCTTTGGACCAATAAATATGGGCTTTAGGGAAGAAGAGGTGGTAAGCCGTGTTAATGAGGCTCTCAGGACTGTGGAGATGGAAATATGCGCAAAAAGATCCATACATAATCTTAGTTATGGACAGAAAAAAAGAATATGCATCGCAGGGCTCCTTGCCATGGGGCATGAAATACTGCTCCTTGATGAGCCCACTGCTGGACTGGATCCCATGGGAGAGCGCAAGATGATGGATCTCCTCATGAGGTTAAATAAAGAAAAAGGTGTTACAATAGTGATGGCAACGCACAGTGTTGACCTTGTTCCCCTGTTTATTAATAGATTGTATATCCTAAGCAGAGGAAGGATTGTCAGATCAGGAAAGCCAGAGGAAGTATTCACCGCACCTGCCGAAATGGAAAGTGTAAAGCTCAGGCTTCCACAGATAGCAGAGCTCATCTGGAGGCTCAAACATGAGGATAAAATACCCTTTAAAAAGATTCCACTTACCATTGGAGAGGCACGAAGAGAACTTCTCAGACAGATGGGAATAAATCATGCGTAAAGGTTATATCCATATTTACACAGGAGATGGTAAGGGCAAAACCACTGCAGCAATAGGCCTTGCTGTGAGGGCAGCTGGTGCGGGCCTTAAGGTCCTTTTTGTACAGTTTATAAAAAACAGAAGATGCAGTGAGCATAAGGCACTGGAGAGATTTATTGATCTGATTACAATAAAACAGTATGGTAAAGGTTTCATAAGAGGTAAACCCTCAAGAGAAACAGAAAGGATTATCAAAAAGGGATTTAACGAAGTAAAGAAGGCAGCTCTATCAGGAGCTTATGACCTTGTAATACTGGATGAGATTAATGTGGTCCTTCATTACAATCTTTTAGATATAGATGAGATACTGGACCTGTTCAAAAATAAGCCCGGGGCAGTTGAACTTGTCCTCACCGGGAGATATGCATCTGAGAAACTTATTAAAAAGGCTGACCTTGTGACAGAGATGAAAAAGATAAAACATTATATGGACAGAGGTATAAGGGCAAGGATCGGGGTAGAGAAATGAGAAAACTCTATCTCATAGGGATTGGACCCGGGGGCCCTCAATATCTTACCATTGAGGCTGCTGAGACAATCAAAAGGGTAAGACTCTTCTTCATCTTTGAAAAGGCATCAGAAAAAAATAGAGATCTGGCTGAGATGAGAAAACAGATAATTGAAAGAGTCAAATTAGATAAGGATTACAGGATAGTAGAGGTAAAAATCCCTGAAAGGCAAAAGGGTGGCAGGGATATGGATGATTATAAAAAAAGGGTTATCTCCTGGAGAGTGGAAAAGGCAAAGATCCTTGCTCAGGTTATTAATAAGGAGATGACCGATAATGAAAGTGCCTGCCTTCTTATCTGGGGTGAGCCATCTCTTTACGATGGGCATATGGAGATACTTCAATATATAATTGAAAACAGACTTGCTGATCTTGAGTTTGAAGTAATTCCTGGCATAAGCAGCCTTCAGCTCCTCACAGCAAGGCACAGGATTCCCCTTAATCTTGCCGGCGATACCATTACTATTACAACTGGAAGAAGATTAAAAGAGAAACAGCCTGAAGACATTAAAAACACTGCAGTATTACTTGATAATTATCTTACCTACAGGAAGTTTACAGAGACTGATCTTTACATCTACTGGGGTGCCTATCTTGGCACAGAAGATGAGGTCCTTATATCGGGAAAGCTTAGGGATGTAGTGGATGAAATTGTCAGGATAAGAAGCGAGATGAGAAAAAAGAAGGGATGGATAATGGAGACATATATCCTGAGGCTAATGGCTGAACAGGTTAAGATGCGTAATGCGTGATGAGTAATGCGTGATGGGTAATGTGTGATGGGAAATAAACTCTATGTAATAGGCATTGGCTATAAGCCTCTTGATAAGAGGGCACAGGAGATTATCTTAAATTCAAGCGTTATCCTTGTTTCAGCGAGGCTTTTGGAGGTCTTTGAGGGCTATGAAGAACATGAGGTGGTTAAAGATAAGATAAAGGTTATAAACAATGTGAATCAGACGATTGAATTTTTTAAGACCTGTTTTCAGACTACAGCCTTTAACCTTAAGCCCCCTGTGTTACTTGCCTCTGGAGATCCCATGTTTTTCGGGATCGGCAGGAGGGTTATAAGGGAGTTTGGAAGGGATAATGTAGAGATCATACCTGACCTCTCAAGTATCCAGCTTGCCTTTTCAAGGATCAAAGAACCCTGGGATGATGCCTTTTTGATAAGCCTTCATGGTGGCCCGGTCCCGGAAAAAAGAAGGCAACTACCCTATGAAATAGAAGACCTTCCATGGCTTATAAAGAAATACAATAAGATAGCAATCCTTACCGATAGAGAGAACAATCCCGCAAGGATAGCCTCTACAATTCTGAACTGTGAGGCTCAGCTGAAGATCTATGTATGTGAGAGACTGGGCTATGCTGATGAAAGGATTATAGCGGGCACACCAGAGGAGATAGCTAACAGCATATTTCGTGAGCCAAATGTGGTTATTATTCAAAGGTTAGAGGATGTTAAAGAGGAATTTAAAGCTACAGAGATACCCTTTGGACTTACTCTAAATGAGCTTTCTCATTCAGAGGGCCTGATAACAAAGGATGAGATCAGGGCAATAGTGATTCATAAACTTAGGATTCCCCAAAGAGGTGTATTCTGGGACATTGGTGCTGGTTCAGGCTCTGTATCAATAGAGATTGCAAGGCTCTTTCCACTTCTTAAGGTCTTTGCCATTGAAAAAGATGGCAAACAGCTCCATCATATCATGGAGAATAAAAGGAGATTTAATGTTCAGAATTTAGAGATAATCAAGGGTGAGGCACCTCATGTCCTTTCAGGGCTTCCTCTTCCAGACAGGATATTCATTGGTGGCAGTGGCGGAAGGCTTAAAGAGATAATAGAGTTTATAAATCAGCTTAAATGGTCAGGGACAATTGTAATCAATGCTACCACTCTTGAGACATTCCATATGGCTTTAAAGCTATTAGAAAAAAACTATCATCTGGATGTAGTTCAGGTTCAACTGTCAAGACTCAAGTTTCTCGGAGACAGACATCACCTCTCTGCCCAGAATCCTGTGTTTATAATCTCAGGTGACACCTACGAAGTGATGGGAAAAGTTCTTTGAAAACAAACACATACGAGGTGCAAGTTTTTTACATTACCCTATCAATATCCCGGCATAACCCACAACCTGATCATAATCTCCACTGACCTCTCCGGAGGTCATGTATCTTATAAGCCTCGCTTCCTTTGCACCGAGTCTCTTAGAGGCAAAAAGGGCTGTGGTTGCTGGTATATAACCACACATGGAGATTCGTTCCTCCCTGACAATGTGATAAAGTCCCTCAGGATCCAAATTCAGTATCCTGTCAATAGCCTTTTTATCCTTCTGCCTGGCAGCGCTATCTGAGACATAATGGCTCATATCACTGGATGCCACAATAACTGAGTTCAGTTTAAGATCATTAATAACCCCACCTATAACCTCACCCAGGGTTCTGCATTCATCAAGTGTAAGTGGACCAAGCACAAGGGGCACTATCTCGGGATTTTCCCTTCCCTCCTGATGTGCCCTGTAGGCTATAAAGGGAAGCTGTACCTCAAGGGAATGTTCAAAGAGGTGTGCCTTGGTGTCAGGGCTTACAAGATCTGTCCTTATTATTATTTCACGGGCAAGCTCTGCATTTATCATGAACCTTCCGGTAGGAATGATCCATTCTCCCTCAGACATTATTGAGGCAACAGGCCCAAGCCCTGTATGGTTAGGACCAAGGAGGATAAAGATATCAGGCATCTTTATATGAGAATAGAGGGCACCAGCTACATAACCAGAATACATAAGACCTGCATGAGGAGCCACAGCACTCAGGACATTCTCGGGAACCGCCTTTACCATCATGGACTCCACCAGGGAGTTCAATCTTGACGGGCTATCAGGATAAAACTGACCTGAGACTGCTGGAGGCCGTATCATCAGAAATCTTCTCCCTCCTCAATAATTGTTCTGTCAGTGAAAGGAAAGAATCTGGTGCAATGGGAAAGAAATGTTAGCTTCACAGTCACACCTGCTGGACCATTCCTCTGCTTTGCTATATTTACCTCAGCAATGCCCTTTTCAGGTGAATTTTTATTATATTGATCATCCCTGTACAGAAAGAGTATGACATCAGCATCCTGTTCAATGGCACCGGATTCCCTGAGGTCTGCCAGTGTTGGCCTCTTGTCAATCCTCTGTTCTACTGCCCTGTTTAACTGGCTGAGGGCAATAACAGGGACATCCAGTTCCTTTGCAAGGGCCTTTAGACCCCTTGATATCTCAGAGATTTCCTGTTCTCTTCTTTCAAAATTCCCCCTGCCACGCATGAGCTGAAGATAATCAACAATTATAAGACTTAATCCCCTTTCCATCTTTAGTCTTCTTGCCTTTGCCCTCATCTCTATTACTGTTGTATCAGAGGCATCATCTATAAATATAGGAGCCTCAGCAAGCCTCCCTGCTGCAGAGGTAAGCTTGTGCCAGTCTTCCTTTCTGATCATGCCCTTTTTAAGATGGGAGGAGTCCACCATGGCCTCTGCACAGAGGAGCCTGAAGGCGATCTGCTGATTGGACATCTCAAGGCTGAATATAGCCACAGGTGCTTTCAGATCAACTCCCACATATCTTGCAATATTCAGGCCAAAGGCTGTCTTTCCCATTGAGGGTCTACCACCTATGATTATAAGGTCTCCATTCTGAAAACCAGAGGTATATTCATCAAGGTCTTTAAAACCAGAAGGTATCCCTGTTATTGCCTCCTTTCTGTCATAAAGTCTTTCAATGGTGGAGAAGGTATCAGCCATGAGGCTTTTCAAAGACACAAAAGAACCCCTTACCTTTCTTGCTGATATATCGAAGATAACCTTTTCGGCAAAATCAACAAGCTCATCAGGGTCAGAGGGATCATCAAAGACCCTTTTTACAATCTCTGTCCCTGAGCGAATAAGCCCTCTCAGGATTGCCTTTTCTTTTACAATCTTTGCATGCTGCCGGATATTTGCAGAGGTGGGTACTGCTGTGGCAAGTAATGCCATGTACTGCTCTCCGCCCACCTCATCAAGAAGACCTGTAGACCTTAGATAGTCTGTAATGGTTATAAGGTCAATAGGTTCGTGTCTGTCAAATAGCTCTATCATGGCATTGAAGATCTTCCTGTGAGCATCCTTGTAAAAATCAGAAGGATCCAGGATCTCAAGGGCACTTGAGATGGCCTCATTATCAAGAAGGATTGCCCCGAGAACTGACTGTTCAGCCTCTATATTCTGAGGAAGGACCTTATCATAGGTGACATCAATCTTCATTAATAACCCTTAATGTAAGTTCTGAAGTTATGTCATGAGGAAGCTTCACCGGGATCCTGTATTCACCAGTTCTCTTAAGAGGCTCCTGAAGGATGATTCTTTTTCTGTCAAGTTCTATACCTTCCCTTTTCAGCGCCTCGCTTATATCCATTGTTGTAATGGAACCAAAAAGTTTACCATCCTCTCCAGCCTTTGCCTTAATGGTAAGGCTTGTGTTCTTTAAACGCTCTGCAAACTCCTTTGTTGCAGACTTCTCCTTCTCTATACTCTCAAGGAGTTTCTTTTTCTGAAGCTCAAAGGCCCTTATATTCTTTTCATCAGCAATAAGGGCTATCCCCTTAGGGATAAGATAATTCCTTGCATATCCATCAGAGACATTCACTATCTCTCCTGCCTTCCCAAGAGATCTTACATCTTCCTTGAGGATTACCTTCATATAGCACCTCCCTTTTCATCTATCAATAGATTAACCTCTTCAGGTTTAAATATATCAATTTTGAGAATATCTTTCATGAAGTTAAAGATCTGCCTCCTCCTTTCGGGGCTTATATCAGGATAAAAAACAGGATTCCCTACCACTGCTGCCCTGAAGGCATAAAAGGGCTGCACCACCTGAAGGAGCTCCATATCCCCGCTAAGCTTAATATATTCATTGTAAAAAAATACAAGGGCATCAGTATAGGGATTTTTTACAGTTCCATGATATCTTATTGAAAAAAATATATAATTGATCGTAAGCGCTGTAATATCATCAGCAGCCTCACCCCAGAGCCCCCTTGACCTGTCAAGGACGGTAAAATCTCGTTCCTTAAACCATATATTGCCGGGGTGAAAATCACCGTGTATCTGACAGAGTCTTGAGCTCCTGTCTCTTAATTTATATCTCCATTTTATAGAAAGCTCCTCAATCTCCTGCATCTCCTCAGGTGAAAGTGTTCCATCAGGATAGGTATCAAAGACTCCCATCAGGCATTCTCCATGACCTATGGTGTCCCTTAATTTTCTTAAATATAGAGACCTCCTTAGAGATGGCTCAATCTCAGGCCTCACTGAATGTATCTGTGCAAGATATCCTGCCATCCTCCTGATCTTATCTTTATCACCTTCATCAAGGAAGACCTTTCCCTTCATTGCCTCAAGGTCAGAGAAGTAATTTACACCTTCTGCCTCTTCCATAAGAAGGAAGTATTCAACTCCGTCCTTGATGGAAAGAAGGCTCCTGTCCTTTCTTAATTGAAGGACATCTATTGCCTTTATATGACCTGGAAGCTGGTTATAGCTATCATAGGCAAGTAAGAATACACCTGCCCTGTCAGATGGATAATCATGCCCGAGGTCATGGGGCACAAGGTCCTTGAGGACATATCTCTTCACTCCCGAAGAATCCTCTATCTTTAATAAAAAACCCTCTCCGTGGACACCACTTCCAAGCCTCCTGAATTCAAGGACCTCTGCCTGCAGGTTTTTTCTTACATAGTCCTTTATGATATCAATCTCGATCATCTTTGCTTTGGTCTGACTTTAGTCTCTCAAGTATTAACTCTGCGGTCCTGACCCCTATGCTCGGGACCTTCTTATGTATCTCCTCAGGCGTTGCCTTTCTAATATTATCAAGACTTCCAAAGGTCCTGAGAAGCTCAAGTCTTCTTTTTGGACCAATCCCCGGTACCTCCTCAAGTCTTGATTCCTTGAGCCTCCTGTCTCTTATCTTTCTATGATACATTATAGCAAATCTATGAACCTCATCCCTTATCCTTCTTAGAAGAAGTCCTGCCTCCTCTTCAGGCCCTTTGAGGGATTCGAGATTGATTACCTTTCCGTTCAATAAAAAGACCCTGTCAGGATCCTTTGCAATGGATATCAATAAAGGAGTCTTATTTAAAGTTTCTCTTTTCTGCTCAACAGCCCTTTTAAGAACTTCAAGCTGGCCCTGACCACCATCCACCATGAGGATATCAGGGATCTCTCCATTCAGATTATCTATAACCCTTCCTATTACCTCCTCAAGCATTTCATAATCATTTATGCCTTCTTCCTTTCTCACCCTCACACGCCTGTAGTGATCCTTGAGAAACTGATCGGCCTGCCACCATACAAATCCTCCTGTTGATTCTCTTCCAGAGGTCGTAGATATATCAAAGGCGCCGATACTCTCAGGAGTTTGATCAAGCTCAAGAATGTCCCTTAAAAGCTCCAGGACCCTTTCTGATTTTATCGCCTTTTCATCAAAATATACCCTTGCATTCTCCAGGGCCATCCTCAAAAGGTCCTCTTCTTCTTTATCGTCTGGCCTTTTTATTCTCACCATACCCCCTCTCTTTTCTGATAGCCACCTTTCAAGCATCTCTTTATTGTCAGGCTCTTCAGGCAGGACAATGATCTCAGGTGGTATTATCTCCTTTAAATAAAAGACCTCAAGGAATTCCTCAAGGAGTTCTTTAATTGGTGAAGAGGTGAAGGGGTGAATGGGTATATGTTTTTTTATAAAAAATTCCTTTTTACCAACAATCAATCCATTTCTCAAAAAGAGTATGGCGATGCTGAATCCGCTCTGAACTTCATAAACTCCAACAATATCCATTTCCTCTTCTTTCATCGTGACAGCCCTCTGGGTCTCCCAGAGTCTCTTTAAGGCATTGATCCTGTCACGCACCCTGGCTGCCTCCTCATATCGCATCTCCTCTGCGTATTTATTCATCTTTTCTTCAAGACCCTGAAGAAGATCCTTCCTCTGACCTCTAAGAAAGAGTATTACCTCTGAAAGGGCCTTTTTATAGTCTTCCTCAGTAATAAGGTCTGCACAGGGAGCAGGGCATCTACCCATCTGATACTGGATACAGGGTTTCATAGGTTTGTCAAGTTTATATTTACAGGGCCTTATGTTAAAATTTCTTCTTATAAATGATAGAGCCTCCCAGAGTACACCAGCAGGGACATAGGGACCAAAATACAAGGAGCCATCATGCTTTATCCTTCTTGCTACCTCAAGATGGGGAAACCTTTCATTCATGACAATCTTTATATAAGGATAGTTCTTGTCATCCCTGAGGATTACATTGTATCTTGGCTTATACTGTTTTATTAAATTTGCCTCAAGGATAAGGGCCTCCACTTCATTCCGAGTAACAATAAAGGATATATCTTGAACCTCTTTTATGAGCCTTGATTTTCTAACATCGAGTTCCTCATGAAAATAATACCTGAGCCTCTGCCTGAGGTTTTTTGCCTTTCCAACATAAAGCACCTTCCCTGACTTCGACTTCATGATATATACCCCGGGAAGTTCAGGCACCTGAGCAGTGTCTGCCTGCCCTGTAATGGGTAATTCGTAAGAGTGAGGCTGTGCGACAGTACGACAGTGCAACCGTTTCACCCCTTCACCCTCTCTATCTCTGCACCAAGGGCCTGAAGTTTCAGCTCCATCCTTTCATATCCCCTGTCAAGATGATATACCCTGTCAATAACAGTTTCTCCCTTAGCCCTCAGAGCAGCAATAACAAGACCTGCTGATGCCCTGAGATCTGAACTCATCACAGGAGCACCCCTTAATTCCTTCACGCCCTTCACAGTAGCAACAGGTCCCTCTGTAATAATATCAGCCCCGAGCCTTCTTAACTCTCCTACATGCATGAATCTGTTTTCAAATATGGTCTCACGAATAATACTTGTTCCTTCAGCCACAGTCATGAGTGCCATGAACTGGGCCTGCACATCTGTGGGAAAACCTGGATAGGGCATGGTCTTTATGTTTACTGATTTAATGCGTTCAGGTCCTCTTGCATAAAGGGTATCATTTGCTTCTATTATCTCCATACCGGATTCTTTTAACTTTGCTATTACGGATTCAATGTGTTCAGGTATGACATTTTTAATTGTAATGTCTCCTCCTGTTATCCCTGCAACACAGAGAAAGGTAGCTGCCTCTATCCTGTCAGGTATTACCCTGTATTCTTTCAAGGGCTTCAGGTCAGAAACACCTTCTATTTCAATTATCTCTGTCCCGGCACCCTTTATCCTTGCACCCATCATGGAAAGGGCATTGGCAAGGTCAACAACCTCGGGTTCCTTTGCAGCATTCTCTATAATAGTAATTCCTTGAGCTAATGATGCAGCCATCAGGAGGTTTTCTGTACCTGTAACAGTAGGGACATCAAAATAAATCCTCGCACCTTTTAGCCTTCCTGAACTTGTTGCAGTTATATAACCGCCTTCAAGAACCATCTCAGCTCCCATAAGCCTCAGGCCTTCTATGTGAAGATTAACAGGCCTTGAACCTATGGCGCATCCACCAGGTAAAGAGACCCTTGCCCTACCATATCTTGCAAGAAGTGGTCCAAGAACAAGTATGGATGCCCTCATGGTCTTGACAAGTTCATAGGGTGCTTCAAGAAAAGAGACATTACTGGAATCTATCTCCAGTTTATCTTTGTTAAAAGAGACCTCTGCTCCAAAGGTCTGAAGTAACATTGACATGGTGCGTATATCCCTGAGGTCTGGCACACCATTTATGCTATGACGGGAAGGACACAGGAGCGTTGCAGCCATCAGTGGAAGGGAGGCATTTTTTGCTCCACTTACAAAGACCGTGCCTGAAAGCCTTTTACCACCTCTTATGAGAAACTTATCCATAAGAAACTCCTTTTGTAACCCCGCAGGAATAATTATTGATTTATTTATATTATACCCCCCAAAAAAGCTTTTAAGGAATAGAGGCTTAAAAGCCTGATTTGCCCTTAGAAAAGGGCAGGCTGCAGTGCAGTAGTTAGGTGAAGGGGTGAAGAGGTGAAGGAGTGAAAGACTGCTGCACTGCTGGTCTGCTGCTCTATTTTTGGCCATATTTAAAAATAAAGATTCAAGAGGATTTCTGCCTCTGTCCAGTATTCTGAATAAGACTTAGCCCTTGTTAAATTGACCCTGAAGGCAATATCATCAGTCATTGTATAATTCTGCTGGATAGAACTGGAATAGAATTTATTTCTGTCACCAAGTTCATAAAACATAGCCTTCCCTGATATCTTGACCTTCCATCTGTCCGTTATATTCTTAAGAATACCTGCTGATAATCCTATCCCGGCTGAATAATCTGCATCAAACCTTTTACTGAACCTGAGTTCTGATTCTGCAAAACCAAAATAAATGCCAGCTATTTTGTTTTCTTTAGCAAAGCCAAAGCCTGGATTTATAAGGTATAAGAGATGTTCCTTGCCATCCTGAAGGACTTCTCTTCCGATGCCACTATAGATCTTCCACGAAACAGGTTTAAAAAATTCATCCCTTATACCAAGAGAATCAACAAGATCATGATAGGCAGGCCTGAAGATTATACTTTGATAATATTCATTATCCCTGATTCCAACACCTGTACTTATCTTTCCTGAGGCATGCCCCTCATCAGGTCTTGAGGGTGGCTGGATGCTGTACAGGGCAGCCTCAGGTCTTCCAAGATCTTTCCTGGCTGTCAGGACATCAAGAAATCTTGTTTGATAGGTCTCTTTATCAATCTTCTGTCTCATAAATTTATACTGGGTCATCTCAGCAGCAATATCCAGTATGAGCATCCTCTTGGCATTGTTCATATCCTTATTCATAATATCCTGAGGAGAAAGGGTACCACCAGCTATTTTCATGGCTACGGCTCTATCTTCTTTATTAAGATATAAAGCCATATGTTTTATCCTGGTTGATCTGGATGGTCTGTAGTGAATATCCCTGACAAGCCCCTTATTAATTACGAGCCTTACTGTATCAGAAGGTATAACCCATTGACCGAATTCATCTGTAAGATTAACCTCAGGTCTGGCAGCCTCTAATAGAAAAAGCAGATTGTAGGAACAGTTTTCATCAAAGAAATAATAATAGGAATAGATATCCTTCAATTCCCAGATATGAAAGACCATCCTCCTTACTTCTTCCTCGGTGAGATTCAATTCATATTCCCACATATCCCTCATATCAAGGTCATTGTATTCCTCTATCTTTTCGTAATAAGGAAGTATAGAAAAATATCCTTTAAAAAAACCGAAAAGACCCTTAATTAAATATGTTATTCCACCTTCATCACCGGTATTGGCAGCATAATTAATTGCATAGGACATAAGTTTACTCTTATAGGTGCTGTCTATTCTTATAAGCGTATGACCAAACATAGAGGCAGGGCTGTTCATATAGGCTGAGGGGAATACCAGGGTTGCTGATTTTGGATTAATGGCCTTTAAAAATTTTTCAAACTCAGGGCATGCGGAAGGTGGCATGAGGCTTTCATCGATATTAAGGGTTTCTTTCAGCCATGTATATCTTGCAGGGAATCTACACCTGGGGTCTTCCTGCTCATTCTGGTATTCTTTAAAAAGAGAGTTTATTGTTTCTATTAATTCAGCCTCGGGGTCATTTTTACCTCTTGGAGAAATGAAAAAAGCAGGATCATCAACAAGGCTTTTTAGACCAGAAATACTCTTCTTATAATGAAGTAAGATGTACCAGTACCTTTCTTTATATATTTTTTTATCAATGGCCTTATTTATTAAATCCTGAAGATATATATTGTCTTCAGATGGATATATTATAGCAGGCACAAAAAATATAAAGAGGAGCATGAGCAATCCCACACCCCTCTTCATTATCATTTAATAAAATTAACTCTGTGATGTTATAGTTACGATGTTGTCAAGGACATCTGCTGCTTGCTTGAATATCTGTGGAAGTAAAGATATTTGAAAAGTTTGTCTGAAGCCTTGAATAAAATTCTGCTCTTTCCTGAAGTGGCACTTCCATCAATTCTGCAAGTGTATCAAGGGTTTCACCATGACCTGCTGCTATATCCTTTGCAAGGTTATCCATGTTGTCTGCTATAAATTGATTGAGCTTTTCATTGCTTGCAATCTTCGTTGCCCTTTCACACTCTGATGTCCCTGTTGTAACACCAAAGGTCTGATTACCAAAAGTGCCATTTGTGGTTGCCTGAAGCGCTTGAAGAAGCCATTTGTCATCAGCGCTATCCTAAAATAGCATGGTCCCGAGACCGCAACCAACATTCCTTCTTGCCTGACCTGCTGCAAAGGCAGTGCTTGCAATAAATAAAGAAATAACCACTAAAATAAATATCCTCTTCATCTTCTTCCTCCTTTTTACTGAGACCTATCAGCAGATATACTGATGGCTTTAATCTCGCGGAGATTAAAAATCCCCTCCTCTCTTATTTATCACCTCCTTTCCTGTTAAGGTTTACACTTAGACTATATAAAAAAACATCGCTCCTGTCAAGGGAAATAACAAACTCTATTTTGCCATTAGAAAACTGGCAGGCTGCCTCACAGTAGTGCGACCGTCTCACCTCTTCACCCATTCACCTCTTTTATAATTCCACCTCCAATCACCAGCTCTCCATCATAAAACACCGCTGACTGGCCTGGAGCTGGTGCCCACTGGGGAGAGTCAAAGACAATCTTTAGAAGTCCGCTGTCAGGATAGATCATTGCTGGTTCATCTTTCATGGTGGAGCGGATCTTTACAGTTGCCCTGAAGGAAGGCTTGCTGAAGGCCTCAGGCTGAAGGATATTTATATCGGTGATAATAATCTCACTTTTAAAGGCATCCTCCTTATTACCCACATATACAGCCCTTTTTTCAGGATCTATCTTTACCACATAATAGGGCTTCTTGGAAGATATGCCAAGACTCCTTCTCTGTCCTATGGTGTAGCGGAATATGCCCTGGTGGGTCTTCAATATCTTCCCTGTTCTTATATCAATAACAGGGCCTTCCTCTGGCTCTATAAAGGCATTTATGAACTCAGAATATCTCCTCTCTGCTATAAAGCATATCTCCTGACTTTCAGGTCTTCTGGCAGAAATAAGGCCTAAAGACCTTGCCATCTCTCGAACCCTGTCCTTTGTCAGCTCTCCCAGGGGAAGTATAAGTCTTTTGAGCACCTCCCTCTCAAGCACATAAAGCACATAGGACTGATCCTTTTTCTGATCTATACCTTTAAAAAGCCTCCCATCCATTACCCTTGCATAATGGCCTGTGGATATGAAAAAGGCATCTCTTTCATCAGCTATCTTCAGTAGCACAGGGAATTTAATATATCTATTGCAGAGTATACAGGGATTTGGTGTAAGCCCTTTTGCGTAGGAGCTAATAAAGGGATTAATTACTTTATCAATAAATTCTTCCCTGAGATCAACTATACTGTGTGGAATTCCAAGCTGGGCTGCCACAATAGCCGCTTCTTTTATTGCCTCAATACTGCAGCAGGCTACATTACTACCACCCCAAAAGCTCTCACGATTTTTTGGGGATCCCAAACTATAAGGTGGTTCTCTTCTTAATCTCGCCTCATAGAGGATAAAGCTTACACCCTCTACTTCATACCCCTTTTCTTTAAGGAGAAAGGCAGCAGTGGAGGAATCAACACCTCCACTCATGCCAACTATTACTTTAGGAGACACCTTGATAAAGGCCTCTCAATCATTTCTGAATCTTATATACTGATCCCAGTATTCAAAAAGTCTCCTGGTTGCAATAAGGTCCCTTGCACAGTATCTGGCTATCTCCAGGTACTGTCCCTTCATAAACAGTTCCTTGACCTGAAGACCTGTAATGCCTTCTTCCTTCGGACTTCTTATGCCAAAGAACCTACACCATATATCCAGACTGTATTTTCTTGTAATACCATAGAATGTAAGCTGGTCAAGAAGATCTGTATGGCTATTGTTATAGCGATTGGGCATGATGTCCTTTGTTGGCTTTATCTTATACAGTGCAGACCTTATGAGGATAAAGGGACAGTCAAATCCCCTTCCATTAAAGGTTATTATTTGATCGTAATCCTTTATTTCATGCCAGAATTTATTAAGTATCTCTTCCTCTGTGCCTGCTTCATACCAGATACCATTTTCCTCAAAGGGCAGAAAGGGATCTGATAAAGGTGCCTGAAAATATACCTTCCCCTTAGCTGTATCTGGATCCAACAGACCTATTGCTACTATCTCACCCGTTACTGGATAAAGGCCAAGTCTCTCCTTTATCTCTTCTTCCTTTTCCTCTGTATCTGCCCATCTCAGGAGATAATCCTGAACAGGTTGCTCAAGGCTTTCAAGCTCCTTTCCAATGGTCTCTATGTCAAATATTATCCTTTTAAAAGACATGAGATGCTATCACCTTCAGCCTTATGTCTGGGGTAGCTTCTTAAATATATCCCAGGTCTTAAGGAGCTCAATTGCCCTCTGGAGCTGAAGGTCATCCTTTTCCTCAACCTCCACTGGTGCTGTTTCAAGAGGCACCTCATCAGTCTTTTCCTGAAGATGTCTCTGAATATCCTTTTCCCTCAACACAGGTCTCTCCTTATCAGGGGTCTTTGACTCAAGCTTGACAACAATATCAGGGGTAATGCCCTCTCCATGTATGGATACACCGCTCGGGGTATAGTATTTTGCAGTAGTAAGTCTCAGACCAGAGCCATCACTGAGTGGCACTATATTCTGCACCGAACCTTTACCAAAGGTGGTGGTACCCAGGGTTATGGCCCTTCTGTGGTCCTTAAGTGCACCAGCCACTATCTCAGAGGCACTGGCACTGCCATGATTAACAAGTACAACCACAGGTAATTTATAGTTTGACCTGAGCCCCTCTGTAAAGTATTCTGTTTTTTCACCCGTCCTTCCCTTGATCGATACCACAAGTTTTCCTGGTTCAAGGAACTGGTCAGCCACCTCCACTGCACTCTGTAGTAACCCACCAGGATTGTTTCTCAGGTCAAGGATAAGAGAGTTTATCTTCTCTTTTTCCACAAGTTCCTTTAAGGCAATGGCAAGGTCATTGGCGCTTTGTTCCTGAAAGGCTGATAATTTTATATATCCAATGCCCTTTTCTATTACCTTTGATTTTACACTCTTTACATGGATTATATCCCTCACCAGGGTGAAATCCTGAGGTGATTTCCATCCCTCCCTCATTATTGTAATGGTAACCTTTGTTCCTTTTGGCCCACGCATCTTGTTAACAGCATCCTGAAGGCTCATATTTATGGTAGATTCACCATTAATCTTTATAATCTTATCCCCTGCTTTAATCCCTGCCTTCCAGGCAGGTGTATCCTCTATAGGTGCTATTACTGTAAGGGTGTTGTCCTTTATCCCTATCTGGATTCCGATGCCACCAAATTCACCCTTTGTCTCTATCTGCATCTCCTTATAGGCCTCGGGTGTCATGAAACCAGAATGGGGATCAAGGCTGCCAACCATACCCCTGATAGCTGAATATATCAGGTCCTTTGTCTTTACCTCATCCACATAGTTTCTTTTTATTACAGAAAAGGCCTCCGTGAATACCCTCAATTCCTCATAGCCTTCTGCTCCGCTCTTTGTGGCTGTGCTTATCCTGCCGATAAATATGCCAGCAAGGATAAGTAAAAGCACTACGAAGCTCTGGAATATCCTTTTTCCCATCTTGTCTCTCCTCCTATTTTTTCTTTAACCATTGCAATGGGTCAAGGGGCTTTCCTTTGTAGCGAATCTCAAAATAAAGTCCTGTACCCTCTATTATCTGAGACTCGCCTACCCTGCCAATGGCCTGTCTTTCTAATATTATATCTCCTTGCTTAAAAAAAATCTCTGAGAGGTTTGCATAGACACTGTGATAATTGCCACCATGGGCTATTATAATAACCCTTCCATAACCCTTCAGCTCCCCTGTATAGGCTACCTTACCAGAATATACTGCTGAAACTGTGGAATCCTCATCGGTCAATATATATATGCCACTCCTGAAGACCGGCACTCCTGTTAAGGGATCCCTTTGATAACCAAAGGGTATCTTTACCTTTCCGTTCACTGGCCAGGTAAGCTTCCCCCTCCTTGAAAGGAACCCCTTATCTTCTCCAACACCGCCCTTTATACGAGATTCCTCTATAATCTTTACAAGTCTCTTCTGAGCCTCATTTAACTCCTTGAGCATCCTCTCATATTGTTCCTTTTTTTGCCTCACACTTAAAAGGAGTATATTCTTTTCCTTCCTCAGCTTTAAAAGGGCAAGCTCTTCATTTTCTATTGCTGCAAGGGCCCTTTTTATCTCCTTTCTCAGGGAAGAAAGTTCATTCTCCTTTCTCCTCAGCTCTTCCATATCTCTCCTCATCTGTTCCATTACCTTCCTGTCATATTTCATCAGCAGTACAAGATACCTCCAGTTTCTGAGAAACTCACCCCCGCTTCTTGAGCCAAATAAAAACTCCATTTCTCTTATATAACCATAAGTCCACAGGGATCTTAATTTTTTTTTCAACCATTGCACCCTGGACTTAAGCCTGTCTTCAAGTGTGTTTATCTCTCTGTGTATTACAGAGAGTTTCTGCTCCGTCTGCCTTAATTTCTTTTTGTGTTCTCTTATCCTGTCCTTTACCTCAGCAAGCTCAGAGTTAATCCTTCCCAGTTCATTTATCACGGAAAACTCTTTTTCCTGCTCTTTCTTGAGTCTCTCTTCATATTTTTTTATCTCATCCTCTATGGACTTAAGCCTCTCCTGGAGATCCTGAGCAAAAACAGAGGCAGGCTGAAGGGTAGTTGATACTAAGAATAAGATAAAAAACAGAGACAGGCTGAAGGCTGAAGGTGATATAAAGGATAGTAATCTATGGAACCTGTCAACCATCAACCCTATCCTGTCTTTCATATTAATATCTAATTCTTCCTATACTCAAAAAGGCACCAGCTACTCCAAGAAGGGCTCCAGACAAAGGTAGGATTATTAAAAAACTAAGCATATAGGGTTGAATGTTCAATGAGGCAATAAAAGGCAGTCTCTGAGAAAGAAGACCAAAGACCTGAGTAAGTCCAAAGAGCATAAATGAAGCTACTAAACCACCGGCAATCCCTATGGCAGAACCTTCAATGAGAAAAGGAGCCCTTATAAAACCACCAGATGCACCAAGTAGTTTGAAGGTCTCTATCTCTTCCTTTCTTCTGTAAAAGAGTATCTTAATCGTTGTATAAAAATTAAATACAATCCCTGTTAAAATAACTGCCATGAAGGCTATACCAGAGGTCTCAACAGTCTTTTTTATCATTACAATGGATTCCATTAGCTCCTCTCCATAATCCACATCATCAACATAAGATATGGACCTCAGCTCCTTAATAAAGTCTTTTAAAAGGGCCTTCTCAACAGCCTCTGAGCTCAGCCTTATCTCCACAGAATCAGGCAAAGGATTTTCATCAAGCCCCTCAACTAAAAAACTTGAATCCTTCAATCTCTTTTTAAGCTCATTGAGGGCTGAATCCTTTGTAATAAGTCTTGCAGACTTTACCATTGAATTATTCTTCAGGTCCGTAAGCAGTTTATTTATTTCATCTGCTGGTGTGTTATCCTTAAGATAAAGTATGATGGTAAACTTTTCCGGAAGTTTCTTTGTAACGGAGTTAATGCTGTAAAAGGTAATGCTGAGTATTGCCACAAGAAAAAGTCCCACCCCTGCAGAAAGTGCTGCTATGACATTTATCCAGAAGTCCTTTTTCAGACTCTCAAAGGCAAATCTAAAGGAATAACCTGTGCTCACAAGACCTCCACTCCTGTAAGTGATCCTTCCTGCAACTTAAAGACCCTCCTTCCGCTGTGAGTATAAAGATCAGGGTTGTGAGTGGCGATAACCACTGTAGTGCCTCTTGCATTTATCTCCTTAAATATGTCCATTATAGCCTTTGTGTTTTCAGGATCAAGATTACCCGTTGGCTCATCTGCAAGAAGTATCTGTGGTTCAGCAACTATTGCCCTTGCAATAGCAACCCTCTGCTGTTCACCACCTGAAAGTGTGGGAGGATAGGCCTCTATCTTATGCCTCAGGTTAACAAGCCTCAGGCTATCAAAGACAAAATCCTTTAAATCCCTATCACTGAGTCCTCGAATCCTCAGGGGCATTGCCACATTCTCAAAGACTGTCTTTGTATCAATTAATCTAAAGTCCTGAAAGACTATCCCGATCATTCTTCTTAACAGGGGTATCTCTTTCTGAGTGATAACTGAGAGGTCATAGTCGCCAACAACAAGTCTTCCCTTATCAGGCCTTTCATGAGCATAAATTAGTTTCAACAGGGTGGTCTTCCCGGCACCTGAGGGTCCTGTAACAAAAACGAGTTCTCCCTTTTCTATTGAGAGGGTGATCTCCTTAAGGGCAAGCTGTTTTTCATATATCTTTGAAACACCTTCAAAGTGGATCATCCGAAAGCACCGTTACCTCTCCTATCGTAATCTTTGAATAATCTCCTCTGCTATCTGTTCTCCGGTGAGGCCAAAATATTTCATGAGCTCTGATGATGAACCAGAGGTTCCAAAGGTATCTCTTATTCCTATCCTTAATAGAGGCTTTGGTTTTATAGAGGATAAAAATTCTGATACCGCTCCTCCAAGACCACCTATAACTGAATGCTCCTCTGCTGTTACCACCAGAGATGCCTCTGCTGCCCTTAAGAGAATCTCCTCATCAAGGGGTTTTATTGTGGAGAGATTTATAACACCAGCATCAATACCCTTATCTTTCAATATCCTTGATGCAATGAGTGCCTCTCTTACAAGCACGCCACAGGCAACAATATTCACATCCTTACCAAAACTGAAGGCATAGGCCTTACCTATGGAGAATCTATAATCCTCTGGCATGACAGGTTTAACCTTTGACCTTCCAAGCCTCACATATACAGGACCCTTATATTTGACAATCTCCTTTATAACAAGCTCTGTCTCGTAGGCATCAGCAGGAACAATGACGGTCATCCCTGGTATCACCCTCATAAGGGCAATATCTTCAATTGCCTGGTGAGATGCACCGTCTTCTCCCACTGTAATCCCACCATGGGTGGCAACAATCTTTACATTAAGACCGCTATAGGCGATGCTCTGTCTTATCTGCTCCCAGGCCCTTCCTGTGGCGAATATGGCAAAGGTGGAGGCAAAAGGTATCTTCCCTGCAAGTGACAGACCTGCTGCTGTGGCCATCATGTCCTGCTCAGAGACACCCATATTGAAAAATCTCTCTGGAAAGGCCTTTGCAAATTTCTGGGTCTTTGTGGAAGAGCTGAGATCTGCATCAAGGACAACTATATCAGGATTTTCAAGGCCCAATTTATAAAGAATCTCTCCATAGGCATCACGGGTTGCAGCCTCCAGTCCTGCAAAAGATTTGACCTCTGTTTTGAGCTCAGAAACCTGTCCCATCACTGAGCTCCTTTAAGGCAATATCAAGCTCCTCTTTTGTTGGAGCTACACCATGGTACTTGACCTTATTTTCAAATATTGACACACCCTTGCCCTTAATTGTCCTGGCAAGAATCACGGTTGGCACACCCTTAAATGCCTCCGCCCTGTCAAGGCTATCAACTATTTGAGCCATATCATGGCCGTTTATTTCGATAGTATTCCAGCCAAAGGCCTGCCATTTCTTCTGGACAGGTTCGATATCCTTTACCTGGGAGATAGGTCCATCGATCTGAAGGCCGTTAAGATCAATAATTGCACAGAGGTTATCAACCTTATAATGAGCTGCTGTCATGGCAGCCTCCCATACCTGACCCTCCTGAAGTTCACCATCTCCAAGAAGACAATAAACCCTTGAGGACAGTTTACTCAGCCTCAAACCCATGGCCATTCCGTTTGCCATACTTAAACCCTGTCCAAGGGAACCTGTTGAGACCTCAACCCCAGGAAGGCTCTTTGAAGAAGGATGACCCTGTAGAGGGCTTCCAAGTTTTCTGAGAGTCTTTAAAAGGGCTTTATCAAAATATCCACTCATAGCAAGCACTGCATAAAGCAGCGGAGCTGCATGTCCTTTTGAAAGCACAAACCTGTCTCTTTCTATCCAGAAAGGATCCTCTGGTTTGTGTCTGAGTTTATAAAAATAAAGGGCAGTAACAATATCAGCTGCAGAAAGACTGCCACCTGTATGGCCTGAGCCAGCCTCGGTGAGCATCTTAAGGATCTCAATCCTTAAAAGCCTGGCCTGATTCCTTAGATAATCAATATCCCTCTTCTGAACAAGCATTTACCATTATAGTATATTTGAGGTGAAGAGGTGAAGAGCTGGTAGCCGCAAGATGGTAGAACAGACTTCCAGCCTCTTCATGTGGGGTATTTCATGAACAACCCCTACTAAAAATTACACTAACGCACTAAACCCCTCCGCTATCCTTCAGTCACTTAAGCAACTCTTTAAGGAGCTGGTAGCCGCAAGCTTTAGCTTGCGTTTTTTGTATTTCCACCATTTATCGCAGGCTGGAAGCCTGCGGCTACCTCACTGCTCTATATTTTTGCTGCTACGGATTCCTTTTCCTCTTCATTATATGTTCAAGAAGGATGTCATCAAGGGAACGCATGGTTTGACTCTTAGTCGATGAGGTCTTTTTTTCAGGCCCTGGGCTTATACCACTTTCTTCTTTTTTAGACTCTTCTGAGAGAGAAAGATCGGTTAGGGATTTGCCTGATTCTTTCGTAAGACTCATATTTCCATTCCCTGAATCCTGAGTCTTTGCAGGCTGACCTAGCCCAAAACTATCTACTGCTGATATGCTATGACTTTCATGGAAGGCTGGCTTCTGGCCTGTTATTATATCATCAAACCTTCCTGATAAAAGGTCTGAGATCATTGACCTGTGCTGCTCTGTCATGAGCTGTTTTATCTTCTCTCTGAAGATGGTAGATATGGACCTTGTATCTTCAGGAATGAGCTCTTTGTAGGTGGTCTTCTTAGAAGCAAGTATTACTCCGCCTCTGTAAAGAAGTGTGGTTATGACCGGATTTCTAAGGCCGCTATCCTCTGTCTGAACATGAAAAACCTCTCCCCTGTATTTAATATTTGTATTAAAACCTGTAAGCATATTATAGAATATCACAAAACAGTGCGACAGTGCGATAGTGAAATCTTGCCTCAATTTGCCGATAGAAATGCATTTTATCGGGGTTCACGGGGTGAAGCTTGTCTTCACCCCGTGCTCTAATGGCGGGGTATGCCTCAAAGCCTTTATAATGCGACAAATTTTTATTTATCATGTATTAAACAGTTTTTCACCAAAAGGTGAAGCAAGAAATGTTTGGCAATGTTATTAAAAATCTTACATTAAGGTGTCGAGCGGGGTCCCCAGAAAATCGTCAGATTTT
>CALJEL010000106.1 GCA_938074335.1 uncultured bacterium
CAAGAGGGTCTTTTCTCCAGAACAGGCTCAAGTGCTTGAGGAGGTGGTTGAGCTTGTTGATGAAACTGTAAAGACAAGGGATTTTAATGAGCTCAAGGCAATTGTTGCTGACCTCGCAAAAGCACAAAAGGAGCTTGCAGAAGCTCAAAAGAGAACAGAACAAAGGGTTGAAGAATTAGCAGAGGCGCAGAAAAGAACAGAGCAAAGGTTAGAGGAGCTTGCAGAGGCTCAGAGAAAAACAGAGGAAGAGGTGAGGAAGCTTGCCATTGGTCTTAACAATACAAGGCAGGAGCTTGGTGGTTTAGCAAGGACTATGGGCTATGCCTTTGAGAACGAGGCTTTTAGGAACCTTCCTAAGGTGCTTAAGGAGAGATATCAGATAGAGGTAACCGAGAGGTTTATAAGGGAAGAGATTAAAGGGAGGGAGATAAATATCCTTGCAAGGGGAAGAAAGAACGGCAGGGATGTGGTAATTGTAGGAGAGTCAAAGCTGAGGCTTGAGGAGAGGAAGGAGCTTGACGAGGTTTTTGATGACTTAGACCATAAGGCAGAGGTGGCAAGCATGGAATATGGAGGCATAGAGGCAGTAAAGCTTCTTATAACCCATTATGCCACAAAAGGTGCCTTAAGGAGGGCAAAGGAGAGGAGCATAATTGTTATACAGAGCTTTGAATGGTAGTTTTAATGCGCTCTTTTATTGCCATAGAGCTAAATGAGGAGATTAAGAGGGAGCTTGGCTCTCTTATGGAGCAATTAAGGCCCCTTGCCCCTGAGCTTAAATGGGTGAGACCTGAGAATCTGCATATAACACTGAAATTCCTTGGTGAGGTAAAGGAGGAGAAGATTGAGAGGATTAAAAAAATCATTCAGGAGATGGTTAAATCCTTCAGACCCTTTACAATAAAGATTAAAGGCATTGGCCAGTTCCCTGAGAAGAGGAAACCAAGGGTAATATGGGCTGGAGTTGAGGACTCTGAGGGCCTCTTCTCACTTCAGAAAGAGGTTGAAAAATTACTTTCAGGGCTCGGATTTAAGGAGGAGGAAAGGGAATTCACAGGTCATATCACCCTTGCAAGGATTAAAAATCCATCAGGCATTGAGAGACTCCTTGAAAGACTCTCTGCCTTGAAGGAAAAGGAATTCGGTACTGAAGAGGTTCATGAGATAGCGCTTATGAAGAGTGAGCTAAGGCCTGATGGTGCAAGGTATGAGAGGATAGGTGTCTTTAGATTTAAAGGTCCTATGAGGAATTCCCTTCTACAGAGCAGCAGACCTTATTAACTGTTTAAACTATTGCACTTCTGGTCTGTTATATATTCATCTTTTCAAAAAAGGGTAAGAGTTTTTTATAAGTTGATTCCAGATGTTCTGGTATTACCCTTGTTTCATCAAAAACTGCCATAAAGCTGTTATCCCCTGCCCATCGAGGGACTATCTGGATGTGAAGATGTGCCTCTATGCCAGCACCAGCAACCTTCCCGAGGTTTATACCTACATTGAATCCATCAGGAAGAAATGCCTCCTTCAGACAGTTAATGGATAGCCTTGTCAGTTTCATGACCTCGAGCATCTCCTTTTCATCAAGGCCATTAAGGTCATGGATATGTCTGTATGGCACGATCATGAGATGTCCATTATTGTAAGGATATCTGTTCATTATTACATAAGAATAGTCTGCCCTTTTAAGAATGAAGTTCTTGGGGTCGTTATTTTCTGCTGGCATCTCACAGAATATACAGCCCTCTGGTTTTTTTGAAAGGATATATTCCATTCTCCAGGGTGCCCAGAGGACCTTCATTGGTACCAGACCTTTGAGAAATCTATCAGGAAAGAGCATTCCTTTATGGAAATAGTGAATGTCTGATCTCTTACATCTGATAATTTAATATAATTGCTGTTTTTTAATGCATAAACCTTTGCTATCCTCCTTTCGGGATAAACAAGGATATAATATTCAACCCCCTCCCTTTGATATACCTCAAATTTAAGTCCCTCATCCATAAAGGCTGAAGACTCAGATACTATCTCAAATATAACATTCGGTGTTCTGGTAAGCCTTTCTTCGGGTTCGTAACAGAATATCACAATATCTGGCCTCAATACAGTGTCTTCTGCTATTATCCAGTCAAGGTCAATTGCTATATGACAGGCTTTACATCCTTCTGTGAGCTGGGGCTCTATCTGAGATACTATTTTTATAACTGCATTTTGATGCCTGAAGTTAGGTGAAGCAAGGGCATAGGGAATACCTTCTACAAGTTCCCAGTCACCCTGCCACTTTTCATAGTCCTTGAAGGTATAATGAGGTCGATACTTAAGGGTAATACTCATGTTTAATTATATCACAGTGCCTTATTTCTTTTTAAAAGCTTTAGCACAAGCTGAGCATCCTGCCATGTGAGTTTTTTATCCTTAGGATTCCTCAGGAGATATGCAGGATGGAAGGTTGGCACAACAGGTATATCCTGATAATAATATATCTTTCCCCTCCACTGGGTTATACCTCCTTTTTTCTTTTTCTGGTCCTCCAAGAAGAGGAGTGACCTGGTGGCCACACCACCAAGTGTCATGATAACAGAGGGCTTTATGATCTCTATCTGTTTTTTTAAGAAACCCAGGCATGCCATTATTTCATCCTCTTCAGGCTCTCTATTGTCTGGTGGCCTGCATTTGACAATATTTGCTATAAAGAGGTCCTGCCTCTTAAATCCCATCTTTTCAATGAGCCTTGTAAGTAATTCACCTGCCTCTCCTACAAAGGGTCTTCCCTGCTTGTCCTCTTCTTCTCCAGGTGCCTCTCCTATGAAAAGGAGTTGAGAGTCAGGATTTCCCTCACCAAATACAATGGTCTTTCTTGTCCTTGAGAGTTTACATCTCTGGCAGTCCCCGATTTCCTCTCTCAGGCTCATGAGAAGTGAGTTTTTGGGATTGAGGCTCTGGATATCTATTCTCGGAATATATTCAAAACCGAGAGCCTCCAGAAACTCCAGTGAGCTTATTAACGATGTGATAGGGTTCATATGTTTGTAGCAACCTGTGAAGTTGTACCCCAGCTAAGTTTTGTCCTTAGTATCTCAAAATAATTCTTTTCTGGAGGTATCACAAGTCCTGTCTTAAAGTCTGCCTTTGTAATTATTACCCTGTCATCCTTCATGAGATTGAAGCCCACCTGACCATCAAGGGTAAGAAAGACATCCTGATTTTCTGATTTCAGCCTGACCTCTATCCTTGAATTTCCTGGAAGCACAATTGGCCTGTTGGTAAGTGTGTGGGGACAGATTGGTGTAAGAACCATGCATTCAAGTGTAGGATAAATTACAGGTCCACCAGCTGAGAGATTGTAGGCAGTGGAGCCAGTTGGTGTTGAGACTATAAGACCATCTGCCTTAAAGAGTGTAACAAATCTGTCATCTATAAAGGTCTCGAGGTCTATTATCCTTGCAAGTGCTCCTTTATTTATTACCACATCATTAAGCACATAATGAGTGGATATATCTTTGCCATCCCTTATAACCTTTGCCTTCAGCATAAGCCTTTTTTCAATAGTGTATTCACCCTTAAGGAGTTTCTCAATTGCCTCTTTCAGTTCATCCTTTGATATCTCTGTAAGAAATCCAAGTGTACCAAGGTTTACTCCAAGGATAGGTACATCTCTTTCTCTAACGAGCCTTGCTACACTCAAAAGCGTACCGTCTCCACCAAGGACTATTATGATATCAACATGATCAGGTATCTCAGACCTTGCCATTCCTCTGGTATTCAATTTATCTGCTGTCTCTTTATCAAGAACAGCTTCTACCTCAAAGGCCCTGAGCCACTTGAGTAATTCCCCGAGTATCTCCAGAGGCTCAGGCCTGCTCAATTTAGAGATTATCCCAATCTTCTTTATTGATGCCCTCAATGGTCACCTCTCTTTTATTCTCATTAATCCGTTTAATGTATACCTTTATACTTCCTGCAGGCGGTTCTCCAAGTCTTTCTGCCCACTCTATTGCGCATATTCCCTTTTCTATATAATCCCATATCCAGTCTTCCTTTTCAATATCTTCAATCCTGTAAAGGTCAATATGGTAAAAAGGAGGCTCTGTTTTATACTCTGCAGCCAAAACAAAGCTTGCGCTTCCTATTTCCCTTGGTGGTATTCCGAGGGCACTGGCAAGACCTTTTATGAATACAGTCTTACCAGAGCCAAGGTCTCCATAAAGGCATATAATAGCCTGTTTTTCTAATAAATTTCCGAGTCTTTTACCAATCTCAAAGGTCTCTTTTTCTGAATTGCTCATTAGAGTGAGTCTTTTTCCTGTCATTTCGTTATTTTACATAAAAAAAGCCCTTCAATTGTAGACCTTCAAGTGATATCTTAGATTTTATAGGAAAGAAATTGATTTTCATAAAAAATTACTTGACAAATGGCTTAAATTTTGGTAAGGATAAATTATGCCATTTAATATAGGTCTCGGCAGTAGCCGGATACTGGGTCTTGATATAGGTTCAAGCCTCATAAAGGCTGTGGAGCTTAAAGAACTCAAGACAGGTTATGAGCTTCAGTTTTTTGACACCTATCCCCTTCCTCATGATGTTATAGTTGATGGCGCCATTATGGATTCCATCAGACTGTCTGAGACCCTCAAAGAGTTTATAAACAAAAAAAAGATTAAAACAAAGGATATTGCTATTGCCCTGGCAGGTCATTCCTCAGTAATGGTAAAAAGGATAGCCATTCCAGAAATGACAGAAGAGGAATTAAGTGAATCCATAAGATTTGAGGCTGAGCAGTATATACCCTTCCCTATTGATGAGGTGAATATTGACTTCCAGATACTTGGTCCAAGACCAGAGGCTGGCCAGATGGATGTGGCTATAGTAGCAGCCAAAAAGGATGTGGTTAATGAATATGTTACAGTACTTAAGGAGACAGGACTGAATCCTGTTGTCGTTGATGTAGCTGCCTTTGCATTGAGTAATATGTATGAACTCAATTATGAGATAGAGCCAAACAGGGTTGTAGCACTTTTTAATATTGGTGCAAGCACAATGAATATGTGTGTTGTTGTGGGGGGCCTGCCAGTCCTTGCAAGGGATAGCTCTGTGGGGACAAATATGATTACAGAGGCACTCCAGAGGGAATTTCATTTAAGTTATGAGGATGCTGAGCTTCTCAAAAAGGGTGTATCTCTACAAACAGTTAGTGTGGAAGATGCTGAGCCTGTTATCATGTCAGGTGCAGAGGAGATCTTGATAGAGGTTGCAAGATCAATTGACTATTACAGGACACAAGGCGGAGAGGAGGTCCATGAAATTATCCTAAGTGGAGGTGCATCCCTTATAAAGAATTTCAACCAGGCCCTTTCAGAAAGGATAGGTATAGAAGTCAGGACAGCTGAACCTTTCAGGAATATAAAGATTCCCAAAAAGTTTGATCCCCTTCTCATTGACGAGATAGGTCCTGTTGCTGCAGTTGCTGTGGGATTAGCTATAAGGAGGCCAGGAGATAGATGATCAGGATAAACCTGCTTCCTGTAGCAAAGAAAAGAAAGAAAAAACCAAAGCCCATACCCTCTTTTGTGGTAATAGCTGTCCTTCTGAGTGTCTTTGTCTCGATTGGAGTTGCCTATGCAATGTTTTATCTTAAAAACAGGATTTCCTCTCTTGAGACAGAAAAAAAGAATAACGAAAAGGAGATAACAGAGCTTAATAAGAAACTCAAGGATATAGAGAATTTTGAAAAACTTAATAAATCCTTTAAAGAAAGAAAGGAGATAATAGAAAAATTAAGAAAAGATCAATCCTTTCCTGTAAAGATATTAAATGAAGTATCCAAGGCACTACCTCCAGGTGTATGGCTTACAAATCTTACCTTTTCAGGGAATAATATCTCTGTTGAGGGTTATGGCTTTACAAATGATGATGTGGTTACTTATGTGGATAATTTTAAAAGGTCTGAGCTATTTACAGATGTTTATCTTCATGAGACCAAGCTCAGTACCATTGAAAAGGTTTCTGTATATCAGTTTAAGATATCCTTAAAGGTGAAGGGATAATCATGGCAAAAAGGATAGACCTTAATGCACTGCCAAAGCCAGCAAGGCTTGCAATCATGTTTGGACTACCTGTTGTTATAATTGTTCTCTCCTTCTTTCTTCTTATAAATCCAAAACTTAAGATAATTAATAAACTTGAGGCTGAGATAAACAAACAGAGGACAGAGATAGCGGATAAAAGGGCAAAGGCAGAGAGGCTCGATATCCTTATAAAAGAAAATGAACTCCTGAAAAAAAGACTTGCCGAGCTTCTTGAGCAATTACCGGAGGAAAAGGAGGTCTCAAGTCTCTTAAGAGATGTTTCACAATTTGGACATAACGCTGGTCTTGAGATAACACTGTGGAAACCTGCTGAAAAGAAAACGCATCCAAGTAATATTGTATATGAGATACCTGTTACCATAGAGGCAACAGGAACTTTTAACAATTTTGGTAGTTTTCTGAACAGGATTACTTTTATGAAGAGGATAGTGAATGTGCCTGATATGAAATTAACCTTTCAGAAGCAGAAGGAGGAGGCAGAATTGAAGATAGCCTTCCATGTGGTGACCTTTTCAGCAATACCTGAAGGAGAGGCACAGCAAAAGGCAGCACCCGGAAAGCCAGGGGTAAAGAAATGAGAGGTAATCTCCGAAACAGAGTCCTAAAATTATTCATGACTTTGCAGATTAGATCTTCTTTGCATCTTACTAAAGTCTTTGCACTCCTGTTAAGTATTATTATCCTGACCGTTCCTGTTCTTTCCTGCAAAAAGAAGGGTGTTCAGGCTCCGCCTCCAAAGGCACAGAAGGTACAGAAAGAAGAGGCAAAACCAGAAGAGGAAAAACCTTCAGAGGAACTGGTTACCTTTAACCCACCTGCGAGGGATCCCTTTTCCTCTCTTGTATTGAAGGCAAAACAGGCAGAGGCAAAAAAACCTAAGGGCCTGCATCCTCTTGAGAGTTATTCAGTGGATGAATTTAAGCTTATTGCTATTGTATGGAATAAGGCAGACAGATATGCAATGGTGATAGTACCTGACGGAAAGTTTTATACAATAAAAGAGGGGATGACCGTGGGAATTCACAATGGAAAGATAGTGAAGATAGATCCAAAGGCTGTTCATATAAGAGAATTTATAAAAGACTACAAAGGAGTTGTGAAACCCAGGGATTTTACCCTGAAACTCCGGGAGGAGGAATAGATGAAAAAAGGTCTTTTTGTATTTTTGATTTTGCTCCTCACTACAGGCTGTGCCACAAAGGGACAGGTAAAACCGGTTGAGGAGCAGACTGCCATAACAGGAATTACAATAGAGGACAATGCCCTTACCATAGAAGCAAACAGACCATTTGGTTATACCCTATACAGGTCAGCGGAAGACCCTTTCAAGGTGATAGCAGAGCTTCAGGATGTTGCGCCAGGAGTAGTTGTACCTGGTGAAATGATTGTTTCAGATAAACAGGGCATTTCAGGGATTACACCTCTTTTAACGGAAGGAAAGGGTTTAAGGCTTGAGATTACACTTCAGGCACCTTTAAAAGAGGAGGCAGAGTTCAGGGACAATACCCTTATTGTAAGATTTTTTGAGGAGACACCTTCCGGGATTCCACAGCAACCTGCTGAGACTGAGAAAGTAGAGGTCTTACCTGTGGAGCCAGAAAAGCTGATTCCACAGCCAGCAGAAGAGACCAGGGAAGAAGTACAGCCAGCCTTACCCTCTGCCAGAGAGATAAGGAATATAGCACTTTCAAGAAAGAATGGCACGGTTGAAATAGAGATTACTGCAGATGGAGAAATGAAGCCAAATGTCTTTCCCCTTGATAGAAGGATAGTCATAGATATACCCGGGGCTGTATCCAGGGCAAAAGTGCCAGAGGCAATTGCTCCTATCAAATCAGTCAGGATAGGTAAACATCCTGATAAGACGAGGATAGTCCTCGATATCTCTGAAAAGTCCTCCTATGAGGTTTATGCAAAGGGTGACAGGCTGGTCGTGGCTCTCATATCAGGAGCCCTGGAAGGTAAGAAGGAAAAGAAAGAAGAGCTCAAAATGGCTGAGGAAAGGAAAGAGGTGGCTGAGAAAAAAGAAGAAGTCTTGGTTAGAAAAAAGCCTGAACCTGAGAAAAAACTAATTGAGAAACCCGTTGAAGAAGAGGTAGCACCTCCAGGTAAGTATAAGGGCAAGAGGATATCGCTTGATTTTCAGGATGCTGATATTACAGCAATCCTAAGGCTTCTTGGAGATGTGAGCGGTTATAATGTGGTTATCCATCCTGATGTAAAGGGAAAGATAACATTGAAGTTATTAAATGTTCCCTGGGATCAGGCAATGGATATAATCCTCAAGACCCACGGGCTTGATGCAGTTGTTGAGGGAAATATAATAAGGATTGCTCCCCATAGTGTGCTTGCAAAGGAATATGAGGAAAAGGCAAAGGCAGTAGAGGCTGGCATAAAGGCAGAGCCACTTGTTACAAGGGTTTATGCTGTGAATTTTGCAGATCCAAAGGATGTGGAGAAATTTATAAAGGATGCAAAGGCCCTTTCTCCCAGGGGTAGCATAAGTATAGATACCAGGACAAGCTCTCTCATAATAAAGGATGTGGAATCAGCATTCCCTGAGATAGAAAAACTCCTGAAGTCAGTTGATAAACCCACACCTCAGGTCCTTATAGATGCAAGGATAGTGGAGGTGAACAGTTCCTTTGTACGTGAACTTGGTATCCAGTGGGGTATAAACTGGCTCTCACCAAATACACTTATGAGGATTGGAGGACCTACAGGCATGCCAGGGGGGGCAGGATTTACCGGAACAAACTATATGGTGAATCTTCCAGCTGCTGTTTCTGCTGGTAGCGGTGGTGCCATAGGACTTGGATATATGAATGCACAGAGGACTTTGAGCTTAGACCTTCAGCTCTCTGCACTGGAGGGAACAGGTAAGGGAAAGGTTGTCTCAAATCCAAGGATTATAACCCTTGACAACAAGGAGGCAATCATAAGACAGGGTAAGCAGATACCTGTCCAGACAGTCTCTGCAGAGGGGACACAGACAACAACCCTGAATGCAGTGCTTGAGCTCAAGGTAAAACCCCATATCACACCTGATGGCTCCATCCAGATGAAGCTTGATACAAAAAAGGATGAGCCAGATTTCACAAGGCTTGTTGGTGGCATCCCCACAATTGATACAAAACAGGCAACAACAGATGTGATTATAAAGGATGGAGAGACCCTTGTTATTGGTGGGATATTTAAGAAGACAGAGCAGGTATCTGAAGGAGGGGTTCCATTATTAAGCAAGATACCCATCCTTGGATGGCTCTTTAAGAAAAAACGAGAATCAGAAGACACAAATGAACTTCTGATATTTATAACACCAAGGGTGGTGAAGTAAGGATTTTTTTATGAAGGAAAAAAGAAGTGCAAGTAGGGGCAGGGCTTGTCCCTGCCCTTGTGAGGGCAACCGCAAGGGTTGCCCCTATTGAAGAGATGAATCTGGGAAAAATTTGATATTAAAAGTGGAGGTTTAAGAGATGAAAAATATTATTGCATTGCTTTTATTAAGCTTAGTTTTCGGCTGTGGAGATATCTCAGCTCCACCTGATGCCAAAATTGAGATAGATCCCCCTTCAGTTTCGCTTTCATATAATACGCTGGCAACCCAAGGATATAGTTGTAGGCTTTTTACCATCTCAGTGAAAAGAAATATAGAAGGTAAAGATATTGGTCTTTCAGGGATATTGGTTCATGTATCAGGCTCAATGGCTGCCCCAAGTAATCCAGCAAGATATTATTTTTATGATAATACTACCTGTTCAGGACAACCTAAGGCATCAAATATGGAGCTCGTTACAGGAGACTTTGGTATAGCCTATTTTAGCATATGGATACTTGCTCAGATTGATGGTACCGAAAATAAATTTCAAGATACAATAGAAGTAAGGTCAGGGGTACTTTATACCTCTGCCAGTGTAAGTGTGCAATAAGGAGGAGACCATGAGATATTTAAAAGCCATAATATTGCTCCTTTCCTTTGTAATACTCTCTACCTGTACAGGAACGGGTGACCATGCTTCATCACCCTTTTTAGCCTCTCAAGCCCTTGTCTTGCCAGATGATATTCAGCTCACTACAGATACCACAGACCAGTCCACTCCACAGGTTGCCTATGACCCTGTGAATGATAAATATCTTGTCGTATGGGTGGATTATAGAGCTCAAAATTCAAACGGATTAGACATATATGGACGGCTTTGTTCAGGGGCTGAGCTTTTAAATGGGAACTGTGATGGTGGTGAAATTACTATTGCAAATACTACCGCTAACGAGATAGAGCCCTCAGTTGCCTTTGATAGATTCACTCAGCAATATCTTGTGGTATGGACAGATACAGGTTCAAAAAGGATTTATGGTCGGTATATAGACAATAATGGTAACCTTGTTGGCTCTTCCTTTGCCCTTACACCATCCGATCCAACCTATCCCAGCCAGAGCCAGCCTTCTTTAATATTTAATGAGGTTACTAAAAAATTCATCCTTGCCTGGAGAGAAGACAATACAACTTATGAACAGAGTTTTTCTCAAAATCTCCAAGGGTCTAAATGTAGTAATAGCTATACGATATCTTATATCCCTGCACCTCATTCTGATAATTACATGATCAGGACAGGTGAGGTTAGTGGAAATTCATTACAAAACATAAGAAATTATTCATCTTTTTGGTTATCACAAGATTTTACGGATGATGGCAGTACGATTACCGCCTCCTGGAAGGTCTCCCTTGCTGAGACAAGACCAAAGGTATTTTATGACACCACCACAGGTGATACCTATGCCCTCTGGATAGGAATGTCCTCTCAAGTGACAGTTACTGTTTCTTATACCGTTGTTAATCAACAGACCAATGAATGTGATTATACAGAACCATCATGGAGTTCAACAACCCCTGATAACACACTACATGTCTTTGTGAGGAAAAGGACTTCAAACATAGTCTATGACTTGGCTTTTGGTGAAACCAATAATGCCTTCAATGCCTCAGTAGCTATTGATCCTAACACAAGAAGGGCACTTATTGCATGGGAAGAGTATGGTGCTCAAGGTAAAGATATCAATGGTGCTATTATTGATATGTCTAACTGGAAACCCTTTACAACAACATTTACTATCTCAGATGCTCAGGGAGACCAGACACTTCCAGTGGTTAGCTTTGATAATGTAAACCAGAGATACATGGTTATCTGGGAGGATGGAAGGAATGGTTCAGTAAATATGCCTAATATTGATATCTATGGTCAGTTTGTGGACCCGCAGGGACAGCTCTCAGGAAGTAACATGCCAGTGACCACTGTGAGAGGTAACCAGCTTCTACCAGCCCTTGCCTTTGGAGACAGTACTTTCCCCTACTTCTTTATTGTCTGGAAAGATGGTAGAACCCCTGATAATGCAGATATATATGGAAACCTCTGGCAGTATTCAGTGGCTCCACAGCTTGAGATTACAGATGAGAATAACCAGCCTCTTCCTTCTGATGCTATAAATTTTGATCCTGTAAATGTGGGAAGCACCTCAAGCAGGGTCTTCAGGATATGGAATAAGGGTAATGCAGAGTTAACTATTCAAGGTCATACGGATCCATCTTCACCTTTCAGTATCACAACTCCATGGCCCTCAAAGATAAATCCAGGTACCTATTATGAGATGGTGGTAAACTTCTCTCCCTCGGCTCAAGGAGCCTTTAATAGTTCCATTTCTATAACCTCTGATGGAGGAAATAAGACGATCTATCTTTCTGGCACAGGTATTGAACCTGATATAAACATTTCACCGACAGCACTTGACTTCGGTCAGGTAGATGTTGGTCTTTCAAAGACCCTTACCTTTACAATCTCCAACACAGGGAATGCTGTGCTTAATATAAGCAGTATGAGTGTTGAAAGTCCCTTCAGTATAGAGGGAGTTAGCCTTCCATTTAATCTTAACCCTGGTCAAAGTCAGCAAATTACAGTGAAGTTCACACCACCTGACAGAGGCTCTTATTCCAAGGACTTAACAATCCTTTCTAATGACCCTGATGAGTCTACAGCCACTGTATCTCTTGCAGGAAATGGAAATCCAGTGGTTCAGATAACAACTCCTTCATTACCCTCTGGCACAGTAGGTGCGAGCTACAGTGCAGTAATTCAGGTAAGTGGAGGGAGAGCACCTTATAGTTGGAGTATAAGCAGTGGGACATTACCAGCTGGGCTTAATCTTAACAGTGTAACAGGAGTAATAAGTGGCACACCAACTGAAGCTGGGACATGGAGTTTCACGATACAGGTAAGTGATGCAGATGGAAGGACAGCGAGCAAGGTATTTAGCATAACCATATATAATCCTTTAAGCATAACTACACAGGGGCTTAAGCCCTGGACAAAGGACATAGGGGGTTATAGTGAGCAGCTGAGTGCCACAGGAGGTGATGGCAATTATAGCTGGAGCATAGCGAATGGTTCATTACCGCAGGGGCTTAGTCTTAACAATACAGGACTAATAAGTGGAACACCAACACTTGCAGGTAGTTACAATTTTACAGTGAGGGTAAGTGATGGGACAGGTGCCACTGCGACAAAGGACTTTACGATAGTGATAAACCCTGCACTTCAGATAAC
>CALJEL010000107.1 GCA_938074335.1 uncultured bacterium
ATGGCTAAAGCAATAGAGCTTAATATATCAGACCTCTTTAAAGAGACAGAGACTGCAAAGCTTGCAGATCTTAACGGATATATCAAAAAAGCCCTTGAGATTTCTGGTGAAGGTAACGATGTAATACTCACGGGCGCAGGCCCTGTATGGCTTTATCTCAAAATTGCCCATGCGCTGCATGGTAGGGCACGAAAACTTATCTACCGCTCGCCAGTAACTGGCGATGTAGTTATATTTGACCATTCAGTTGATTGACATTCTATATTGAAACCTATAGAATATCCTATATAATTTCCCTGCAGAAAGACAAACCAATGGGAATTACTACCAAACAGGCAAACTTTCTTTTACCAGAGGATCTGTTAAAGGAGTTAAAGGAAAGTGTTCCCAAGAGAGAGCAGAGCAAGGTTGTAGCTGAGGCATTGAGAAAGGAACTGAAACGGTTGAAATTACAGAATGTAATACATACCAGTTTTGGTGCCTGGAAGGATAAAGACCACCCAGAGCTTAAAGGAGGAACAGAGGCATATATAAGAAGATTGAGAAAATCCAGAAGGATATAACACTGGTTATTTAGATTGATGGAAGAAAGGAACCTTACAGAAGAACAGCGAAGCATCCTCAGGCAGTGTCTTTGGGATCTGAATCTCACACCTGAGGAGTTCCTTGCCATCATAGAGGGAAGGCTCACCAGGAAATGGCCAGACAGGGCATTCTGTGTAGCAAGGCTAATTGAGAGTGTGAACTGGTTTGAAATTGTGCAGATTATATCTCCAGAGTTTTTATGTTCCTTATGGGATGAGGCAGTAAAAAGAAATGTAAGGTTCAAAACCCTGAAGGAGGGTATGGATTTTGCTTGCAGAATACTACGACAAGGTTCTTTATCCACTACAGGATAAGGTTATATCAGTATTTAGGGACTCTTCATTTTATCTCACTGGTGGCACGCTTCTTTCCAGAGTTTATTACAGGCACAGATATTCTGATGACCTTGACTATTTCCTTAATGATCATCCAGATTTTCAACTTCTTGCAGACAGACAGATTGAAAAGCTTTCAAAGATCTTTAATACTGTAAAGGTCGTGATGGCCTATGAAAGATTTTATCGCATCCTGGTAGATCAGGAAAAACTCAAGATAGAACTCGTTAATGATGTTCCTGCCCATATCGGTGAGTTGATTGTACATCCTCAATTTGGTCTTATTGATTCAAAGGAAAACATACTTACCAATAAGATAACAGCAGTGATAGACCGTGCCATGCCAAAGGATATAGTGGATATATACTTTCTCATTAAAGATGGTGTAAGCCTTAAACAGGTACTTATTGATGTCCACAGTAAGGCAGCGGGAATCCCACCTCTCTATGTGGCAAAGGTCCTTGGAGAGTTTGACTATAGCCTTCTTGACACAGAGATAAAATGGATTGCACCTGTGCCTTCTGATGAAATCAAAAATTTCCTTACAGCCATTTCAGAATCAATTGTAAGAGGCAGATTATAAATGCAGATACCCTATCAGAAATTCAGTCTTACCATTGAGGCAGTAGAGGAGCTCCATCTACCCTATTACAAGGGCTCTACCTTCAGGGGTGGTTTTGGAAATATGTTCAGACGGATTGTCTGTGCCTTAAAAAGGCAGGACTGCATGGACTGTATGCTTAAGTCAAGATGTATCTATGCCTATGTCTTTGAGACACCTTCCTCTGATGGTGCTGAGATAATGAACATGCATAAGTATGAAAGGGTCCCCCATCCTTTTGTTATTGAGCCACCTGATATGGATTCAGGGTTCAATGTTCAAAGTTCAAAAATAATTAATCCCGGTAGCAGGATTGACTTTAATTTAATCCTGATTGGAAAGGCAGCTGATTATCTACCCTATTTCATCTATACCTTTGATGAGCTTGGCAAAAATGGCATTGGCAAAGGAAGGGGTAAATACAGATTGATAGAGGTTAAGACCGACCGCTCAGGACCCATCTATCATGAATCTACAAAAACCATAAAAAAGGCAGAGATTGATTTGATTGACATACCCGATGATTTTAGACCAGCAGACGGCTTAACTGCAATCACCCTCCATCTTCTCACACCCCTCAGAATCAAATACAACCGTGACCTTGTTGTGAATCCTGAGTTTCATATACTCATAAGGAATCTTGTCAGAAGAATCGGTCTTCTCTACTACTTCCACTGTGGCAATCAGAAGCCATCATGGGACTTCAGGGCTATAATCAAACACGCTGAAGGTGTAAAGATTAAGACATCAAGCCTCAGATGGCTTGACTGGGAGAGATATTCCTCCCGTCAGGATAGCAGGATGAAACTCGGTGGACTTATTGGAAAGATAACCTATGAGGGAGACCTTGAACCTTTTCTTCCAATCCTGAAGGCTGGTGAGATACTGCATGCAGGCAAAAATACAAGCTTCGGCCTCGGTAAATACGATATAGAATAAAAAATATTTTCGAAATATTTCTTTTACTGACATCCTTCCTGAAACCATGTAATACTAATCTTATGGACAGGGCACTCTACATTATTGCCTATGACATTACTGATGAAAGGAGGCTTAACAGGGTGAGGTATTTCCTGAAGGGCTATAGCACAGGAGGGCAGAAGTCAGTATATGAGTGTTTTCTCACAGATGGAGAACTGAAGTTTGTTATGAGCAACTTAAGGAGGCTCATATTTGAATCTGAAGACAGGGTTCACATCTTCAGGCTTGATGGCAGAAGCAGGACCCACACACTTGGTATAGCAGTACAGCCAAAAGACCCAAGCTATTTTTATATAGGATAAAGAATACAGAACCATAACAACTGAACAGGGCGTGACAGGAAAATAAATTATGGGCACATTATATATCGACAGAAAGGACATTCATATCAGGCTTGACGGCAATGCCCTTGCCTTTTACAGCAATGGCAAAAAGGAGGGTATCGTGCCAATAGCACCGCTTAAGAGAGTAATCATGGTAGGAAACAAGGTTATTGATACAGCAGTTCTCAGAAGGCTTGCTGAACAAAACATCAGCGTGCTTTTTCTTTCTGGCAAGAATATGAAATTCTGTGGTATGCTTCACGGAAGACTCCACAATAATGGCCTGCTGAGACTGAGGCAATATGAAAAAACTACAAATCCAGATTTCTGCCTGAGGGTAACAAAAGATATAATCCCTCAGAAGATCGAAAGTCAGGTAGAATTTCTCAAAGAGGTCATCGATAACAAGCATAACAAACAGATCAGGGAAATAGACTTTATACCAGCAATCAAAAGCCTAACAAAGTGCATTGAATCCATAAGAGATGCAGATTCAATTGAGGCTATCAGGGGATTTGAAGGGGGTGCTCAGGCAATTTACTTTTCAGCTTATGAAAAACTATTTCCAGCTGAACTCGGTTTTAATAATAGAAACAGGAGACCTCCACTGGACCCAGTAAATGCCATGCTATCACTGATCTATACCCTCTGTCATTATGAAGTTGTAAGGGAAATAGAAGTAATAGGGCTTGACCCTACAATTAGTTTTTATCACCAATTTGAATATGGAAGAGAATCTCTTGCATGCGATATTGTAGAATTTTTCAGACCTTCTGCTGATAGATTCGTTTATGAACTCTTCAATAAAACTGAGTTTACAGCTCAAGACTTTTCTAAAGATAATGAAAGTGGTGGATGCTATCTTAAAAAACAAAGCAGAAAGAGGTTTTATATCCTCTATGAAGAATGGGCAAAAAGACTCAGACCTCAAATAACAGAAAAGGTCAGAATCTTAGTAAGGAGTATTATGGATGGAAAGGAGCCTTTATCTTAATGATAACATGAAGGGTCTTACAGTCCTCAGAGACGGGCCATCTGTCTGGATTAAGGACAGGTCTATAGCAGGAAGGCGGGTGCCCGTGAGATTAGTTTCAAGAGTGGTAATTATAGGCAATGTAAAAATTGATGCCATGGCAATAACACTTTTTGCAGAAAATAATATACCTGTAATATTCATGAAAAGAACAGGTGAAGAAGTGGCAGTGGTAATACCCTACAATCATAAACTTCCAATTCATTACGAAGAGCAAAAAATTCTTTTACAATCAGAAAAAAATATTGAAAAGTATACAAACCGGGCAAAGACAAAAAGGATGACCCTTCAATTAAGGGCACTTTACAGGTTTTTTAAAAACAAAGGATTTAAATTTTACAATGAGATTGGAGAGGGTAATTACCAGATCATACTTAAAAACCTTAAACCATCTGAAGATAAATGGCAGGTTGTCACTGATATAATAGCAAATCTTCTCAGAGGGCTTATTATAGAAAGACTCATAAAAGCACACCTCGACCTTCATACAGGTGTGATTCACAGGAGGCACAATTTTGGGCTTGCCCTTGATATCTGCTATATAATGGGTGCAGAGGTAGACATGCAGGCACTGAAATTTTTTAGCTCACCGGAATCAGCAAACTGGATAATCAAAAAATCAGGGAGGCTGGAACTAACAGGTCCGGGGATACAGAATATCATACACAGATTTGAAAACAAGAGGTTAATCCTGACAGATATTGTAGAAGGGATCATTGATGAGATTTTTGAGCTAATCCGGGAGTTAAGAACATGAAAACACCCTATCTTATATGCTATGACATAACTGATGACAGAAGACTTCAGCGTGTATTCAACTACATGAAGGCAAGGGGAGTGCATTTACAGTATTCTGTTTTTTATTGTGAACTTGCATGGAAGGAACTTCAAATACTTAAGAATGACCTTTTAAATTTAATAGATGTCAGGTCAGATGATATAAGAATCTATCCCCTTCAGAGGGACTCTCTTATAGCTGTGCTTGGATGCGGTGATAGAGTGCCAGAGGGTGTGGAGCTAATAATGGGGACTTGACTTTTATTACCCAACTGTGGCTTAATTTTATAAACCTTTGCTCTTTGACAACATTAAAATGGTCGCAAAAGAACAGAAGGCATTATTAGACAATCTAAAGTTATAATTTTAGAAAATTTCAGTTTCTCCTCAGCCCCTGAGAAAATCATCACCTCAGCTCTCCTAACACATTGAAAATAAACAAAAATAAGGGGTGGGGGCTGTAGGAAAGAAGACCTCATTTAGAAGGGATTGCGACAGCACTCTTATTAAAGTATCCATATTATCGGGTAGAAAGTAGGAAAGAAGACCTCATTTAGAAGGGATTGCGACTCTCACCCGCTTCCTTGTGAAGAGAGTATAGAGTAGGAAAGAAGACCTCATTTAGAAGGGATTGCGACTCTCATAAAAAATTACTTTCATTTTTTTTTCACCTCCTTCGTAGGAAAGAAGACCTCATTTAGAAGGGATTGCGACCTTTCATTTTTTCACCTCCTTCTAAGTCTTATTCGTAGGAAAGAAGACCTCATTTAGAAGGGATTGCGACGAATAGTGG
>CALJEL010000108.1 GCA_938074335.1 uncultured bacterium
AGCAAGACCCTTCACTCCCTTGATTATCTCCCTCAGGTTGTCAGCTACCTGGTTAATAGCACTGGCAAGGCTCCCTATCTCATCATTACTTTTAATATCTATCCTTGTGGTAAGGTCTCCAGAGGCAAGCTTCACCGCAGCACTCTCCATTTTTATTATCGGTCCTGTTATTAATCTTGATACAAAAAGGTATACGAATCCAAGACTGAAAAGGAAAGTAATCACAAATATACCACCTGCCCATAATAAGAGGCTATATATCTTCGTATTCACAGAACTTGCCTTTACACCAACACGAAGGATAGCTATTTGTTTACCTGATGCCTCATATAACGGCATAGAAAGGTCATAGAAAGAGGCATAATGTTGAATAAGTACTCTGCCTTCTGAGAGGGCCCGGCTGGTCACTGAATCCTTTAGCTCTTTATTAATCATGGAGGTATCATTATGAAAAACTACTTTTCCCTTCATATCAACGACCATGCCATAGGCTATATCCAGGTCTCTCTGAAGAAGCTCCTTAAGCTTATCATTAATTCCCTCAATATATTCAAGGGGGATACCAAGATTTAATGCCTTGCTGATCTCTCTCTCAACAGTCTCTGCAATAGCCTCGGTCTTCATATGGATGGCCTCTCTGAATTTATTGGCTGATACAATAGTAAGCACAGCGGTATTACCAGAAAGTGCAAAAATCAGGATAAGACTGATCAGGAGAATGGACTTCTTTTGCAGATTGAGCTTCATTTGATTACTTTTGTTGCTGAGGTTAGTATATCAATGGGTATCTTAAGTCCGATTTCCGAGGCCTCTTTAAGGTTTATGACCATATCTATCTTCTTTGGTCTTTCCACAGGTATTGATGAAGAAGGCTCTCCTTTAAGAATCCTTATCACCATCTCAGCTGCCACCCTTCCCTGTTCTTGGGGATCAGGTGTTAATATTAATATTGCACCAGGTTCTTCATCTATGCCCATGATAGATACAGCAGGGATCTTCTCCTTCCTGATAACCTGGGATACATTGTAAGAACACTGCCTTGCAACACAGCTGGTCGTAAGAAAAAGGGCATCAACACCTGATATCTTAAAGGCATCATCAGGTTTTTTAATGTTAAATCTTACAGTCTGAAATTTAAATTGGGCTTCCAACTCCTTTATCTCATCTGCCTGTCTCAGGGTATCCCTTTCAGAATCATTAAAAATAATACCAAGTTTTGAGAAACCTGAAATGCTTTTAAGGTGTTTGATAGCTGTAACAACTGGAACCTTTGAAGTTATTCCTGTAAGATTCTTTCCCTTTGCATCAAGAATTTCATAATCATAAACACCTGCAAAAACTACCGGAATCTTTGATGTCTCTTTAAGGACAGCCAATGTTGCTGGTGCTCCATAGGTTACTATAATATCCACATTATAAGCCACCAGCTTTCTTGCAGCATTACTCCATGGTACCATTGCCGGGGCAGGTGTCTGCAGCATGATATTTACCTTACCAGGGCCAAAACCATTTACAGTCAATGTTTCTATAAAGGCTTTATGGATCTCATTATAATAGGGTATATCTCCTGTCATTATAACACCAATGTTCTTCTCGGTAGCAAAACAGATGCTGAAAGCCAGAAAGTAGAAAAGAACTGCTAATATGAAAAACAGGGTTTTATGTTTAATCACCATCTTTTTGATACACTCGTAAATATCAGATGAAGCCTGCCATCCTGTGTATTATCCCTTCTGTCATTGTAATCAACAAAGGAATACCTAACTCCAGCGATCCATCCCTTCTTCAGGTCATAATCAGCCCTTACTCCAAGGCTTGTTTCCCTTATATCTGCCTCTGTCTCAAGCTCTTTTACGGAATTTACCTCTGATATCAAGCCAGGGCTGAAGGTGCCTTTACTTATTGTATGGGTAATATCAAAGTTCAGGTTGAGATGATCCTTTGGGATATAATTAAAATTCAATCCATAGGTGTAGGCAACATCTCTGTAAAGGACATCCCTATCAATAAAATAATCAGGAGGAGGGCTTATACTGTCATAAATAAAAGTCTGATTTGTTCTATTGCGGATATGGGAAAAACTGGGCGTTATGGTAAGGTCATCTCTTAGAAAAAAGGTGAGGCTTCCAAAAAACCTCTCTCTCTTAACCTCCCTGGCCCCTGCTTTTATCTGGATATTATTGTCTATATAATTAACCTCATCCCTGTTCTGCCATGCAATAGTGTACATAAAAAATCCATTTATTATCTTTGCAGGACTCCAGTTAATTTGAAGTCTTCCCTCATCAGAGGTGTCAAACTGATTATTGTAGGCAGGTGCCTCTATATCCTGATGTATGTATTTTGCCTTAAGGTCAATTTTGTTTACTGGCCTTATATGAGCTGAAAGGGAAAAGGTGTTTTTAACTGTTTCAGATGGAAGTTTCCATTCATTAGCATTTTTCCTTTCAGTCCTTTCTCCTGAATATTTAGCATATAATGTAAGGCCCTTCATCGCCCTGTATCTTATGGTGCCTGTCACTGTATCAGTAGTAGAATCTATAGAAGGCCTTACAGGAATGGGTGAGCTATAGGTACTGTAACCAAGGTAATTAACAGGGATTGACTCAGGGTTATCAAGATCTGTCTGTCTGTGCCTGTATCTTAAAAATATGGTGAGCTTTACATCTGGCATATAGGTAAAATCTCCTGCGGCAATAAGATAATCTGCCTTAGCACCGCTTATCTCATTTTCTCTCTCAGCCCTTGAGATGGTAGCTGAGGCAACAATCTGTCCGGTATAGGAGGTATGGATCTTAAAAGTTGTTGTTGAACCCTTAAGGTCTGGTATCAAATTATGAGGATAGATATTTCCACCATAGGAATTCTCAAGGAGTCGGTCTCCCTTCACATCAAGCCTTTTCTCAGCATGTGTTAGCTCAATCTCCACAGGACCCAGATGGGTATTTGTGCCTATGTTGAAGGACTTACTTTCCCAGTCAATGTCCCTCTGCATTGATACCCTGTTCATAGGAAGATAACTGGAAAGAAATATTTGCTGCAAAGAACCCTCCCTCTTTACTGTCTGTGCATCGGCAAAAAGATGCAATGGATAATCAGGTGTTTTAAATCTCATGAAAAGGCTTGATATATTGTTAGATGTCCCGTATTCCTGACCGGCATCCCTGCGCTCTACTGTGTACTGTGATGAGGGACCTGCATCAATAAGTATCTTATTATCAAGATTATGGTAAAGCCCTCTGGTCAATCCTCTAAGAAGTGCGATATCTTTGAAGGCATATCGGATATCTCCAAAGTAATCTTTTTTATTTAATGCCTCAAATTCAATATGGATTCTATGAGGAAAAGGAAAGGCCTTTAAAAATATCTCTCCTCCCAGAGAGGGGTGAAGATAATAAAATTCTCCTGCCCTTGGTGAGTCTTTATGCTCAATAAAACTATAACCAGGCTTTATATAAATCTCAGGACTTATCTCCGGGAACTCATAGATATAAACAGGCTCTTCGTATTCTTTCCCCTGCTGGGATTCTCCATAAGAAGGAGAGTAAAACAAAGGTATAAAGAGAATTAAAAAAAGGAGTGCCTTTTTAATCCTCTTCACTGTACAAACCTCCCCTTTCCGCTCTGAGAGGGTATATCTGTTCCGTGAATCCTTGGATGGCAGTCAGTACATCTACCATAGAGTGTGACCTTCCTCTCCATATCAGAGGTTGGTGATAGCCTGTGCCCTTCATGGCATTGGAGACACAGAAAGGGCTCTCTTGCCTGCAGAAGATTATTATTCACAGAGCCATGCTGAAGATGGCAGTTAAGACAGTTATCCATAAGATCTGCATGTTCATAAACAAATGGGCCTTCTTTATCTGCATGACACTGGGTACATTGTTCCTTCACACCCTTTCTCAGAAGCTTTTCAGGAACATCCCCATGGGAATTATGGCAGTCTGTGCAAAAGACCCTGAGTTCAGGAACAGGGTGATGACTTGGCAGTGCAAATTCTGCCCTGATATTACTATGACATCTATAACACATCTGGGCGGTCTCTTTTGGACTCACGATAAGATCAGGGCCTGCGTGAATCCTGTGGCAATCGGAGCAGGATACATCATTAATAGCATGCTGAGAGGAATTCCATTGATGAAGATTGAATGTGGCATTAGCAGTATGACACTTAAGGCATATAAGTGAGAGTGCCTGTGGAGGAAGTTTCTTGAGGTCTATCAAGGTTTCATAATTACATTTTGTCTCTATACCCTTATTTTTATCCTCTTCAACCTTTTCAGGTGTAATACCTTCAATTGCAAGGCTACCAGGACCATGACAGGACTCACAATCTACAACAGGCATACCCGATTTCCTTGAAAGCTGGGCACCCATGGTGCTTGCCTCAAAATCCCTTCTGATCTTATCATGGCTGTGACAGGCTGAAAGACACCTATCTATTCCCACATACTGGGCATCAATTCTACCAGCTATTAATCTTTCATACTCATTAATGGGAATAACAGGTCTTGAAGCCTTTAATGCCTCACATCCTGTGAATATTAAAATAGCTGATATGAGACCTAATATCCATCCTTTATATTGCATAGAAATCTCCAGAGATGCCCTTACAATTTAGCAAACCGGGCTTGATTTTTTCACCTGTAAAGGACATCCCAGTCCCTTTCTTTTTAATTGTATATCTTTGCATCCCTGTCATTCCTTGATGGTCTGGGTACTGATGGTGTTAGACCAAGTGCAAGGCATGAATCGTATAGAAGCTGTGCTGCATAGGGATAGTTATGCACATAGGCACCTGGTTCTTTGTTTACAAACTGTAGATTAAAGGCAGCCATTAGCTCACTTTCCTTCCACTGGGTAACCCTGTTAGGATATATCTGTTGCTGAGACTCAGATGTCCTGAAGAAATAGGGATATACCTGAGGATTATAAAATATGCCCTCGCCATTGCCCCTGCCAGGCTTAGCAAGCTCATTTATTATCTGTTGTTTCAATATTTCAAGGGCTTCCCTTCTTCCATATATATTAAAATCACTTACACTAGGATGGCACTGCTGGCAGACCTTTATATTCTTTTTGTTGCCCTTTTTGATTTTAAATGTATGACCTCCGAGTTCTTCATCATCTGAATCTGCCATGTGACATCCTGTGCATGAAAGAACCTGATGCTGGAATATGCCACTTGAATATCTGCCAGAAAAAGTGATCCCTGTAAATTCTTGACCTCTGAATTCATAGCCTTTTAGACTGAAGAGCATGGCACCTGCTGGAAAATAATGGGGGTCTATAAATGTTTGACCAGAAATTGTTTCATCAGTTCCATTATAAGGATCTACTCCTTTATAAGGATCTACTCCTTTCCCTCTCATTGCCTTATACAGGCTCCATCCACTCTCCATTGCCTGATGGCAGGTAATACATGTTGCAGAGGTGCCTGCACCCAATATTTTGGCATCACTAACAAATGTAAATGTAGTAGTGCTACCACTTATGAGTTCAACATCTCCTGATTTTCTTAACCTCTTGTTATCTTTTTCTGGATAACCCAACGCATCATGACAGGCATTACATGTAAGATGATGAGCTGATATATCAGAGGTGGGTGCTGTCCAGTCTGGATATAAGGAATTACTTGAATCCACATAGGAGGCATATCCTATCCCTGAATGACACCTTAAACAGACACCATAGTAAGGCATATTAAAGTCATATGTAAAGGCTGGACTTTTGATATCTGAATGGCCTGACATAGAGACCTGCCTTGCAATCCTCATATCAGTGTTATGATAATCATGACAGGATGCATAACAGGCATTAGCACTTGACCTAAGCACATAACCCCTTCCCCCTGGAGCCCAGGAAATCGCATTCTCAAGGACATAACCTTCAAGGGCATTTGTAGAGGTATTATCATAATGGGTATCTTCAATATCCATTCCATGGCACTTAAGACATTCCTGAGAGCTGACCTGTGAGGGTAGACCTGTCTCCTTATATTCCTCACCTCCCCCGCAGGCAAAAAGAATTGCAATGATTAATAATTCAACAATTAACCAATTTGTCCTCATTGGCTAAATATAGAATAAAGAATTATAATTCATAAGTCAAGATTTTTTTAATTTTCGCGCAGTGGTAGTGTAAAATCTTATGTGTAAATTGAAAAATTGAGAAGAAAGGGTGTATCCTCCATTGATTTAATTTAATTAAACTTTTTAAAGAAAGGAGGACACACCCATGTCAGTGAAAGAAATCACTGAACTAAGTTTAACAGATTTATGGAAGGAATATCAAAGCAGTTTTAAGGATTTTTGGCAAGATAGCGATGAGGCGATGAAGGTGATGAGGAAGGTTCTTATAGAGGAGGCCTTAAAAGTTGAGCAATGGGAGTATATAGGATGTTCTGAGTATGAGAGGAGTCCCTTAAGGCAGGATTACAGGAACGGATACTGGAAGAGGTGGATAATCCTGAAG
>CALJEL010000109.1 GCA_938074335.1 uncultured bacterium
AACTGGCAGTCTGCCCATATTTCGGGGTTCACGGGGTGAAGCTTGTCTTCAGTCCGTGCTCTAAAGGCAATACCAGCACCCCAGAAAATCTGACGATTTTCTAGGGACCCCGCTTGCGACACCTTAATAGAGCAGTAGAGCAGCAGTTAAATAATAATATAAAAAATTCCTTAATAAAAACTACTGCTCTACTGCTCTGCTGGTCTAAGAAGACTTTGAGGCAGACTGCCAGTTTTCTAATGGCAAAATAGAGTCACCTTTGATTTACTTGACATCTATGCCTTGTTTATTTTATAAAATAAAACATTGATTTTATTTTTCTGATTTTTCTTTATGGCTAAGATGAACCTGTTAAAAAATTTCTTTATGACAGAAGAAATCCTGAACCATTTTTTTGATAGGTCTCTGGAGATGGGTTGTTATCCCCTCTGGACACCTCCTGTGGATATTTATGAAACAGATGAGAGCTTGATTGTAGAGGCAGAACTCCCAGGTGTAAATGAAGAGGATATTGACATAAAGATGGAGGATAATATCCTCTATATCAGGGGCGTAAGGAGATCACCTATGGATAGATTTGTGAAATGTCATAGACTTGAAAGACAGCAAGGATATTTTTCAAGACGCTTTATGCTTTCCTCTGATATAAATACTGAAAAAATCAGTGCTTCTTTAAAGGATGGCATACTCACAATTTTAATACCAAAGAAAAAAGAATTCATAACAAGGCATATAAAGGTAGAAGGTGAATAATGAAAAAGATCCGGGTTGCAATAGCGGGTGTGGGAAACTGTGCGAGCTCTCTTGTTCAGGGTGTTGAGTATTATAAGATACTTCAGAAGAGCCTTGGACTCATGCATTATGAGCTTGGCGGTTATTCGCCCGGGGATATTGAATTTGTTGCAGCCTTTGATATTGATGAGAGAAAAGTAGGGCAACCTCTAAATAAGGCGATATTTGCAAGGCCCAACTGCACAAAGACCATCTGGAAGGATATACCTGACAATGGCGTAATTGTCCAGATGGGCGAGATACTTGATGGCATATCCCCCCACATGGAGGAATATCCTCCTGAAAGGAGATTCATTCCCTCAAAGAAAGAGCCCTGTGATGTGGTAAAGGTTCTTAAAGAAAGCGGTGCAGAGATATTACTGAACTATCTTCCTGTAGGCTCTGAAAAGGCAACAGCCTTTTATGCAGAGGCATGTCTTCAGGCAGGTGTGAGCTTTATAAACTGTGTTCCTGTATTCATTGCATCAAATCCTGATTGGGAAAAAAAATTCAGGGAAAAGAATATACCAATTATCGGTGATGACATAAAAAGTCAAATCGGAGCCACCATCATACACAGGGTGCTTACAAAACTCTGTGAGGACAGGGGTGTAAAGATTGACAACACCTATCAATTAAATGTTGGTGGTAACACAGACTTTCTGAATATGTTGAATCGCGCCAGGCTTAAGTCAAAGAAGATATCAAAGACAGAGGCTGTTAAATCTCAGATTCACGATGAGATCAGGGATGAACATATCCATATCGGCCCTTCTGATTATGTGCCCTGGCTTAATGATAATAAGGTCTGTTTTATAAGGATTGAGGGGAGGATATTTGGCGATATACCCATAAATCTTGAACTCAGGCTCTCTGTGGAGGATTCTCCAAATAGTGCAGGCGTTGTAATAGATGCCATAAGATGTGCGAAGATAGCAAGGGATAGGGGAATAGGTGGTGTACTGAGCTCTGCCTCTGCATATTTTATGAAGCACCCCCCTGTGCAGTATTCTGATGAAGAGGCAAGAAAGATGGTGGAAGAATTCATTGCAGGTAAGAGGTCTCATTAATTGCTAAGTGCGAGACTTGGCCATTTCCTTGATAGGCCTTTAAAAGGCCTTTCTTTAAAAATAAAGATTCATCCCAATTTCTTGAGCATTACGGGTTTTATAATCACTATCCTTTCAGCCTTTTTAATACCTCTTTCTCCTTTTTATGGTGGGATACTTCTTGCGGCGGGCGGAGCCTTTGATCTCCTTGATGGCATAGTGGCAAGGAATAGAAACCTTGTATCAAGATTCGGAGCCTTTCTTGATTCCACACTTGATAGGCTCTCTGATGCGTTGTTATTTACAGCGGTTTCTGTTGTCTTCTACCTGAGGAGCGATATGAACTACAGTCTTCTTGCCATATCATGTCTCATATTTTCTTTTCTTGTGAGTTATACAAGGGCAAGGATAGAGGGTCTTGGTGGAGAATGCAGGATAGGCCTTGCTGAAAGACCTGAGAGAATCCTCCTCCTTATAGGAGGACTTATAACTGGATATATAAAACTTTGCCTCTGGATTATATCCATTACATCTTTTATAACCACACTGCAAAGAATCCACCACGCCAGAAAGGTCTTAAGATGAAAAGGCATAAAAGGAAAGAAAGAGAAAAACTCATAAAGACCTCTGTATATCTTGAGGAGGAGGTCATGGAGAGCCTCAGGGAAATGGCTGAGCAACTAAAAGCGGATACAGGAAAGAGATGGTCCCGTGGAGGAGTGATCAGGCTTGCCCTCAGCGAATTTTTTACAAGAAGGGGCAGGATTATTTAGACCTTACAATCAGCACAGGTTTTGTTGACCGTCTGAGGACCCTCATGGCATCAGAGCCTATAACAACGCGACCAAGACCTGTTCTTCCGTGACTTCCCATCACGATCAGGTCAACATCCTTTTCACCGGCAATCCTTACAATCTCTTCAAAGGGTCTTCCCTTTGCGATTATCTTTTCCACTGAGAGACCCTTAAATCTATCCTTGATAAATCCATCGAGCCTCTGCTCTGTGTTTGATATTATCTTTTTGAAAATATCTGACAGGTCAGGCACATAATAACCTTCCCATGCAATTTCTTCTGGTATGACAGTAAGGACAATAACGCTGGCATTATTTCTTTTAGAGATATCTTCAGCCATATCAAGTGCCTTCAGAGATGCCTCTGACAGATCAGTGGCATAAAGGATCTTTTTAAACATAAAACACCTCCTGCAAATTGACTGAAATCTTAGAGGTTGCTCCTCTTAAAGATAGTAACAGAAAATAATGGTTAGGTCAAATCCCCTGCTGAGACCAGGGTAAAAAAAGGGTTTCAGTCAGGAGCAGGCGAATATTTATAAAAATATGCATTAAGGCAGAAAACATACTGAAAAGAGCTGAAAACTGACTGAAATCCTTTATATTTCATCCTGAATCTCTATTGATTATATCTCAATAGGGTATTATAATGTTTCTTTTGAAAGGAGGTGAGCAGAGGTGAAGAAGATTTTAGCAATAGTTCTTTCCTTGGTTCTCGCACTTGCCTTTACAATGGCAATTGGCTGTAAAAAGGCTGAGGAGAAGAAGCCAGCAGAGGCACCAGCTCCAGCAGCACCAGCCCAGCCAGCACCAGAGCAGGCACCAGCCCAGCAGCCAGCAGCACCAGCCCAGCCTGGTAAGTAGTACTAACTCAAGTGATCATAGTTAAAAAGGGCAGGAGAGGATTCCTGCCCTTTTTATTTTCCCTAAACTGCCGATAGGAATGGCGGGGGATGCCGAAAAGGCAATACCAGCACCCCAGAAAATCTGACGATTTTCTGGGGACCCCGCTTGCGACACCTTAATAGAGCAGTAGAGCAATGAGGTAGCCGCAGGCTTCAGCCTGCGATAAATGGTGGAAATACAAAAAACGCAAGCTAAAGCTTGCGGCTACCAGCTGCTTTATAGTGACACCTTAAAAGTGCGACAGAGCGACAGTACGACAGCGCGGCAGAACGACAGAACGAGGGATTGTAGGGGCAATTCATGAATTGCCCCTACATGCTATCGCACTGTCGCACTATCGCACTGTGGTTCGGCTTTGAGGCCCCGCCATTCTATCGGCAGTTTAGGGTCGGAACTCCTTTGAATTTCTGGCAGAACCTTTGTTCTTTTAAAATGAGTTTTAATCATAAAAAGACTTTCCATGAAGCCTCTGCCTCAGTTCTCTGGTTCCCTTTGTATAGACCTTTGCAAACCTGAGCTTGAAATATCCATCCCTTTCTTCCACACCCATAAGCTCTGTCTTTATGCCTGCCCTGCTTAGATGTTTCAATAGTTTCTGGATGGTTGACTGATTTTTTACCTTAACTTCAAATATCTCTCTTATTCCTCTGCCATCAGCTATTTCCTTAAGGGTTTCATAAGGTCTTAAATACAAAGCCCTTGCTGACTCAAGGAGGTAATCCTCTTTGAGCGGGATACCGAATTCATGGCTGAAGAATATTGCCCTGAGGATCCTCTGTATATAAAAACCAGAGGGTAGCTCTGTTATAAGATGGGTTGTTGCCTCAAGGTCTCTCAGGCATGATGAAAGGGTTACATATTTTATATTTATCCTTCCATCAATGGATTTCATAACGATCCCTTCTTTATTAGAGGCATCAAGCTCAAGGACAATCTCCTTAATCTTATTAATATCCTCAGGTGAAAAGGGTCCCCATCTTCTTACCTCCCTGAGGTTAAATTCCCTGACAATCATATGCCTCTCCTCAGGAGAAATTTTTTCTTCCCTGTTATCAAATATATCAAATACAAAGAAGGCCACATCTTCGTCTATGTAAGATGTGCTTTCCACATTGTAGGGATTTCCTGGCCCAACCACCTCACCACAGAGGATGTGCTGAGGATACTTATTGAAGAAATTAAGGTCTATCAGATCATCAAGCCTGTCTGTTGTAAAGGGGCAGATAAACCCACCCCTTGTAAAAGCAAGGGGTTTACTGTTTATGAGACAGACCCTCACATTATAGCCATCCATCTTTTCCTCAACATAAAATTTTCCCTTTAAATATCTCTTTATCCCCTGTTCAAGGGTAAGTATCCTCGGGATTCGTGGATAACCAGGGATAATCCCTTTTTCATAAAATACTGTTCCTCTATGATAATTTTTAAATTCCTGAGTAAGTCTGAAATAGGCAAGTTCCTCTGTGCTGCGGGACTCAATAGTCCCTTTTTTTAAAAGTGTTTCTATATCCCTTTCTTCAAAATACCTTGTGAGGATGCCTCTATCCATAAAATTATGGTACATGACAGAAGCAGCTTATCTCAAGATGCAAGCTTGAAGACTTCTTTAAGAGTTTTCTGGTCGGTAATTATGATATAATAAAGGAGTAACATGCCATTGGTGAAAGAAAAAAGACTTTCAGCAAACTACTATAGGCTCCTTCCAGAGGGAGCATCCTATCAGCTCATAGAAGGAGAGCTTATTATGACACCTGCGCCTAATCCAAGGCACCAGATAATATCTGCGAGTTTGTTTAAGGAGATTTCTGGCTTTGTTGATAAAAAAAGACTTGGGATAACTCTTTACTCTTCAGTGGATGTTTATCTTGACAGAGAAAATGCTTATCAGCCTGATATAGTCTTTATTTCAGAAGGCAGACGGGATATTGTGCAGGAAGACGGTATCTATGGCCCACCTGATCTTGTAATAGAAATCCTTTTACCTTCTACAGCCCATTACGATCTCAGGGAAAAGTTCAGGGTCTATGAAAGGTCAGGGGTTAAGGAATACTGGATAGTCGATCCTGACATGAAGTCAATAGAGCTATATACTAATAAAGAGAGGCCTTTTTCCTTGACTGTTAAAGCAGAAGAAGGAGAGATAGAGTCCTTTTTATTAAAGGGACTTAAATTAACCGTGAATGAGATCTTTAGTGAGATATAGTCAAATATCTGTTAAAGAAGGAGGAAACAACGATGCCTACTATTGAGGAACTTGCAGAGAGGACAGACAACCTGGAGCTTTTGATGGGCCAATTAATCATTCAGACCCTCAAACTTGAAAAAGAGATGAAGGAATTTAAGGATGAGATGAAAGAATTCAAGGATGAGATGAAGGAATTCAAGGATGAGATGAAAGAATTCAAGGATGGTACTCTTTTATGGAGGAAGACGATTGATGAGGAGCGTCGGAGGATGGCCCGTCAATGGGGAGAGCTTGCAAACAAGATGGGGACACTTGTTGAGGACATAGTGCTTCCAAATATACCTCGTCTGGCAAAGGAATACTTTGGCTGTGAAGAGATAGAGGACATCATGATAAGGAGAAAAAAGATTAATACAAAAGACAGGTCAAAGAAAAGGGAGTTTGATGTTATTGCAGTCTGCAGCGATAAGCTAATACTTAATGAGACAAAGGCCACCTCAAGGACAGCTTATATAGATGAGTTTGCAGGGTTTCTTGAGAGAGGGGAATTTTATGATTACTTCCCTGAATATAAAGGTAAGGTTATAATCCCTGTCTTTGCATCCCTTTATATTGATGATGATTCTGTAAGATATCTGAGCCAGAAGAGGATCTATGCCCTTGGTATGAAGGATGATACGATGGAGATCCTTAATCCTGCGTTTTAAGCAAGGAGACAACCATGGGCTATGCAATACCTGTAAAGGTCTATGAGAAGCTTGAGGAGAAGTTAGGTAAGGAGACCGCCTCTATAATTGTTGAGGCACTTGAGGAATCTATTAAAAAAGCCTTTGAAGAGGCAAAACAGGAGCAGAAGATAGCTATCTCAGAGGAGCTTAAAAAAGAGCTTGCCTCAAAGTATGATATAGAGGTGGTTAAGAAAGAGATAGATGTTGTAAGAAAAGAGATAGATGTTGTAAGAAAAGAGATAGATGTTGTAAGAAAAGAGATAGAGCTTGTGAGGCTTGAGTTTAAGAAGGAGTTAAGGATTGTCACAGTGATACTGCTTGCTGCGATAATAATCCTTAATCAGAATTCCCTTGAATTCCTGGCAAGGATCCTTGGGCTATTAAAATAGGGAGAATGTATTGAGGGATAGATTCCTGGAATAAGCTTGAAGATGAAGTTTTCTGTTAATAACATAAACTATAAGAGATTAAGAAGATATAAAATGAAAAAACTCGGCATCCTTGCAGTTTATCTATTCGGTTCTGTGGCTGAGGGTGTAGCATCAGACAGCAGTGACATAGATATCGGGATTGTCCTTAAGAATCCAGAGTATCTTGAAGATACTCTGTCCCTTTATAATGCCCTTTACGAAGAGCTTTCAAGGATCTTCAGGCCTACATTTCATAGGGAACTTGACATTGTCTTCCTTCAGAAAGCTCCTAAAACACTGCAGTATAATGCGATAACCTCAGGCAGGGTAATATATGAAGAAGACCCGGTCAAAAGAGTAGAATATGAAGAAAGAGTAATAAAGGAATACCTGGACTTCAAACCCATTCTTGAGTACTTTGATAGAGCTGCATCAGAACGGTATGCCTGATGAGGCGTCTACCCCTTAATCGAGAGATGCTGCGGTCCAGACTCTCCTATATAGAAGACTCACTGATGAGCCTTGAAAGATTTGTTGGGATGTCCTTTGAGGAATTTAGTTCAAATGCCGATAATTTTCGTATAGCCTTCTACGACTTGCACAGGGCACTTGAGGCAACGCTTGATATAGGTTCTCATATCCTATCAAGGATTCCAGGTGCACGGGCAACCTCTTATAAAGAAATTCCACTTCTCCTTGGGAAGCATAAGATAGTTCCGCTTGGCTTTGCTGAAAGAGAACTTTTACAGATGGCTGGATATAGAAATCGTATGGTCCATTTCTATTCAGAGATAACACAAAAGGAACTATACAGGATCATACAAGAAAACCTTAAAGATTTTGAGAAGTTCTGTAATTATATAAACGAACTTATTAAAGACCCTAAGAGATATGGACTGGAGATTAAGTAAATTCCACCTTTGCCTTCACTTACGAGGTGCAGGTTATAGGACACTAAGGAGAGATGGCTTCAAAATTCAGGAGGTCCATGGTATCCTCCTTTATTGCCATGGCATAAATCTTATTCTTTGTAAGATATGCCACAACATCCTCAGGAAGATAGAGTGATGCAAATACAGGTATAAGCCTCTTTCCTGAATATTCAGGAAAATAGTCGAAGAACTCCTTTAATGTCATGATAAAGTCATCTATGTAATTAATCCTTGGGGTAGATTTTGTCTCATTTATGAGCACATTTTCATCCCAGACAGCTATA
>CALJEL010000110.1 GCA_938074335.1 uncultured bacterium
TGTCCTCACCACTTCCTGTTTTTCCACATCAATTATTGCAACAGTTGTGCCTCCAAATTTAGGTGCTGGACCACGATTGCAGAAGTAGAAATATTTTCCATCAAGGGTAAAGATCCCATGATGTCCCTCAATAGGTTCGTCCTCTTTTACAGGTATCTCTATCTTTTTGATCTCCTTGAATGTTGCCATATCAATAATCGATACAGAAGGTTTAATCTTTTCACTATCCTTACCTTCCCAGACAATCCAGACCTGCTTGTTGTCAGGAGTCGGTACAAAATAATGGGCAGGACTGTCGCCCTGTATTGTTGCTACAACCTCCAGAGACGGGATGCTTAAAATATATGCCTTTTTGTCAGCATAGTTCTGAACAAAGGCATACTTGCTATCCCAGGTAAAGGCAGAATGCATCATCAGAGGTCCCTTGTATTCCTTATTTTCAATCTCAACGCTGAAGGTTTTGATCTCGTTATCTGTATTTGCATCTAATAGGACAGCCTTCACCTCACCTTTGTGGTTTATGAGGACATATTTGCCATCTGGAGTAACAAGAGGATGTTTTGGGTTCTTGCCTGTCTCTATCTGTTTAATGGTCTTGTGGGTCATGGCATCGATAACTGATACTGTTGTGCCTCCGTTGTTTCCTACGTAGATCTTTTTGAGATCTGGGGTCAGGCAGGCAAGCCATCCTGTTGGTCCTGTTTCACAGTGACCGATGACCATATCTTTTTTGGGATCAATAACTGATAGAGTCTTTGAGGCTGCATTAGGTACAAATATCCATTTTGAAAAGGCTGCATAGGCAAAGGTTGAGATTACAAGCAGAGAAAGAATGATCAATAATGATCTTGCAAATTTTTTCATCGTTACATCCTCTTTTTTAATAAGGGATGGGCTTTGCCCGCCCTGATTTAAATTTTTATTTCTTCATCTTTGGTGCTTCAGGGATGTTTGAGCCGTGGCACTCATTACAGTTTTGCTGGCCAGTGATGCCAAAGTGTTTTGCTGGTGACCAGGCTACCTCTTCATTATACTCTCCATCCTTCCATGCATTGAGGTCTTCAACGAGTTTATAGGCCACGCTTGCTGCAACCCTCGCACACCTATCCTTTCTCTCATTGCTTGCAAGGGCAAACCCATATGCCTTCATCCATTTACCAACAGAGATATGGCATAAAGGTGAATTACTCGTAGTCTGGACAATCTTATCCTTATTCGCCTTAGGATTAGAAGGCACAAAGGTTGGAAGTGCGATCTCTGAATACCATTTCATTATATTTGAACCTATCACATGTCCATGTTCACAATCAGGTCCTGCGATCCTTGGACCTATTATCACATTTGCTACTATATTGGCACCTGCAAGGCTTCCGCATATGGTTCCCCAGCCAGCCATGCCACCCTCTAATACAATAAAGGAATCAACTGGAAACGATTTGTAGGGATCACCAATCTTTTCAGCAAGCTGGCTGAAGATGCTGCTTATCACAGCAGCACCACAGAATACCCTGTACCATTCTTCATAGGCAATCTCTGCTGTTTTTTTAGGGTCAAGCTTCTCATAAGGCCAGGGCCATTTCTCTGTGGTTCCTCCCTTTGCCTCTGCCTTAGAAATAAATCTTGTGAGCATTGCACCTAATGCCAGTGCACCAGCTCCTGTAATGAGCTGTCTTCTTGAAAGGCCTTCCATATTAATCCTACATTTTAGCTGAAAGTTTACATTTCAGCTATCTGTAATAAAGATTAATTCCTGCAAAGCAGGAAAAGATGATTTTTCTTAAGATCAGAAAATAGGGGGTCGGTCTATCTGTGAGGATATTGATTGGAAAGGAGCAATAGTTATGAATTCAATCCTGTCAATTACATATCTTGAATATAATATCATGCCACCACACTCTGAAAGGCAGGAATAATCTATTTATGAAAGATTATCAATATTCTTTTTACAGATATTTGATGTGATAATTATTTTCCCATGATCCGGGACAAAGGTTATACCTGCTTGAAGACTGAAGACAATGAAGATAGGAATAAAGATGACCGATAGGATTTTGTTCCATTTATCCAACATCAGCATAATTCTAGCCAATGAATTCCGGGTTTGTCAACTTCAAATTATAATTATTAAGTCACATTATGATTACTTTATAGTATCAGACCTGGTCTGATCTTTTGGAGAGGGACAGTGGGAATCGAACCCACCATGGTTCCTTCTAAGGGAAGGCCTCCAGCAGGCCCTTCACCATGACACTGGTTTTGCAGACCAGGTGGGGCACCAGCCCCATGCCCCTCCAGAAAAATTTTAAAAAGAAAATATCCATATGTCAAATAGAAATTTTCTATAAAACATGCCCCTGATATAGAATAAAAACCATAGGGTATAAGGCAATCCAACCTTTTCAGTGGAGTGCTAAGGTGAAGATAGTCTTTTTTTTATTTGATATTTTTTAACCTTATTCAGGAATCTCTTTTTTGAGCTCAAATCTTTGAGTCTTTCATCTTCCACTACAGGCATTTCTGGAAAGGCCTTGATAATGGAGGCAGCAAAGATACCATTAATCTTTTTTCTGTAACCCTTTATCTTTACACTTTTGAGTCCACAGCTTGGTGAACGATTTTTAAAGATGAAGCCTGAGAGGTTTTCACTCTTAAGGGCCTTAATCTTTTCCCTGCTCCATTTTCTTAATTTATCGGTATAATCAATTCCTGTATTAATTGTTATAAGCCTTTGGGTTTCAGGATTACCAGTAAGAATCATGGGTTCCCTTGGTACAGGGAGTCCGCATTCAACCTCCGGGCAGACAGGTATAAATTTAATTCCTTTTGAGGAGGCCCATCTCTTTAAGGCTCTATTGAGTTTATGCCTGCCATTGTATCTTACTTTCTTACCAAGTAGACAGGCACTTATACCTATCTTGATGCTTTTCCCGGAGGACTGCATGAAAGGGTTTAGTATTAGTGATGGTGGTGCATCTCATGCCGTGAGCTTTTCAGCCTTACTGGAACTGTTATCTCACCTGCCTTTTCAAATATCAATGTGAGTTTGAATTCCTGATCTTCTTTAAGCTCAATGGGAAGATTAAAAAGCATAATATGAAGCCCGCCTTTTTTAAGCTCCACAGTGTCTTTTGCCGGTACAGGGATTTTATCAATTTTATACATCTGTCCATCCTTTACATTATGAAGCTCCACAGTAGCATCCTTGATATCAACCCTTGCACCTATAATTGCATCACCGGTGTTACCAGAGTTCTTTATCTTCATAAAGACTGCGCCACTGTCAGGCCTCATGGAAAATACACCTGATATGTCCTCAATGCTTATGTCTGATGCAAAGGATATGGTTGCTGAAAAGATAAAGATTACAATAAAGATAATTTTTAACATGGGAGACCTCCTCACTCCAAGGTGTAAGCTCTAATCTGAGCCTTTATCTCGACATTAAATTCCTTACTCTCCGCTCCTTATTGCCTCGTAGGGCTCCATCCTGCTTGTCCTGAGTGCCGGGAAAAGGGCTGTGCCTGTGCCGGTGATGATAGATATTAGCAAAATGGTAATTCCTGTTGCAATCACAAAAACAGGGCCAGGCCAGAGATAGGGTAGATTAAAGGCTATCCTGATGGGATCCTTTATTATGAGAAGAAGTACTCCACCAGCTATAATGCCTGTAATCCCTCCCGCTACAGATATTATGAATGCCTCAATGGTGATTAGATAAAAGATACCGGATTTCTTTGCCCCAAGGGAACGAAGGATGCCTATCTCTCTCTGTCTTTCATTTACTATCATCGAAAAGACCACACCCACAAGGATTATCGTCACAATCCAGAGACTTATCCCAAGACCAAATAATGTCCTCAGGAGTGCAAAGAGCTGTTTTTTAACTGTTCCTATGACATCCTGTGATGTAATGGCCTTTACACCTTTTATTTCATATTCTATAAACACTGCTGCCCGCTCAGGAGAGATGTTGGGATCAAGTTGAACAAGGATAGCAGAATAGACATTTTCACCAATATCAAGTGATTCATAGGATTTTGTCTTTGAGACCGTAATAAGATCACGGGCTGTCTCAAGGGTCATATAGACTGCATGGTCAATATATTCAAGCCCTGTCCTTGAGAGGGTGCCAACAACTGTTAATTCCTTTCCATAGAAGGTCATCTTTTCTCCTGTACTTACAGGTATGGAGGCACCGATGATCACCTCATCCTTTCCGAGGTCTCTCTTTATAGTCTCCTGAAGCCATGGCTTCACTGTAAAATCTGTTTCTGGCTCAAAGGCCACAAGAAGCACATCTACATAGGTACAGCATGGATATGAAGTGGATTTTATAAATAGTTGTGGTGATGCCTGTTTCACACCTTTTATCTTTCTCACCTTATCAAGGACCTCACCAGGCATGTAAAATACAGAGGGCTTTCCTGCTATGAGAGTGGAGCGGGCCTTTTCTTCATAACCCTCAGGCACCACCATGAGGTCTGCACCGAGTCTTTCTGCACCACTCTTGATGCTTGTAAGCACACTCTTCATGCTTATGGCACCTGCAAAGAGGAGGCCTGATACAAGGGCAATTGATATTATGAGGGCAGATGTCCTGAAGGGTTTTCTTTTTAAATTCTTTTTTGCAATGTAAAGAAGTGTCATAAATTATTTTAACAGAAAGGCCAGCCCTTCAGGCTGGCCTTTTCAATGAGAATATTTTTTATCCTATTTTTCCCAGGCTATCTGGATTCCGCAGATGAAGACCTCTCTTTCCTTGCCAGCCTCTGGATCCACACCCATTGCATTATGGCAGGACTTACACATGGAGATACTGCCTATAACCCGTTTCTTTTCAAGATTAACTACAAGATACTCAGAATCCTTATAGTCCTTTGGAGGGACCCTTCTTGCTGCAATGATGGCATATTTACCATCTGGGGTCAGGGCTGTGTCATGGGGATCATAGTCCTCACCAAGCATTATGGTATCCTTTACCTTTCTCTTCTTTGTATCAATTATATAGACCCTTCCGTTTGCTGGCTGACCTGCCACTGCACCTGTTGATGACTGAAACAGGTATCTCTTGTCGGGTCCAAGCCTTGCCCTGTGAAGGAATTCCTTCCTACCGGGTATGATCTCATCAACCTTTTCATGGGTCTTTGCATCATAGATATAGAGCTTGTGTTCCTTCATGTCTGTTGTCCATATGTATTTGCCATCTTCAATCACCTGAACACCGCAAAGATAGGTACTTTTATAGAGTCTGTCCATTAATTTTGGGTCCAATGGGTTTGAGATATCAAAGACATGGACATCTCCCTGTGCCATTGAGCTGAGATAAAGTCTTCCATCTGGACCTATAACACTTCCGCAGAATCTTGTTGGTTTGTCAAAGACCTTCTTTTCTGATACCACCTTGGGATTCATCTTGTCACTAATGTCAATGGTATAGAGTGTGCTCGTGTCCCAGGTGGGATAGTAAATGTACTTCTGGTCAGGTGACATCTCAATGGCATCGGCCTGCTCACGATTGGGAATAACAAGCCTTCCTGCAATTGAGCCTGAGATAAGGTCTCTCTCCCCGTCAATGGTAATATGTGTAAATACGAGATGACCTCCTCTTGTGGCAGAATAGACCACACCCTTATAGAGCTTCTTTTCCTCTGATTCAACCTTCTTATGGGTGAGACCAATTGTGAGGGCTACTGCCACAAGGATGGATAGAGCTGAGACAAATAGAGTAAGTTTTCCCCTCATACATACCTCCCCTTAGAACCTGTCTTTTGCCCTGATATACACAGGGTATTTTATTTTTTGATTCTATTATATCCTGAGCTATATGGTAAGTCAACTTCAAATTATAAATTTAGATTCACTGGTTAATATTGCTCATGCAGGGAAATAGAGCCAGAAGAGCCGTTTGGAAAGGAGACCTATGCAAAGCACAAAGGTACCTTTGTATGGCAGATGAATGTTATCCCAGTATATGAATGGTATAACGGAAAGACAGAGCGTTATCTCAAGGGTCAGAAGATTGCCGATTCATCAAAGACTGTTTATATCTCAAGGCCAGTTGGTGATATAAAGGACCCTGATTCAAAGATCTTGTATAATATCCCATGCGCATAATCCTTACGGTCTTGGATGGTCTCGGTATTGGTGAGTCACCTGATGCAGGAGAATATGGTGACTCAGGAAGCAATACCCTTGGCCATATAGCAGAGACAGTTGAGCTAAAAATTCCTGTTCTTGAGAGCCTCGGAATAGGTAATCTTGGAGAGTTCAGAGGAATAAAAAAGGTTACCGACCATCCATCCATAATTGCAAGGCTTGAAGAGGTCTCAAAGGGAAAGGATACCATCACAGGTCACTGGGAGATGATGGGTCTTGTACTTGAAAGGCCCTTTCCAACCTATCCGGATGGATTTCCTGATGAGATTATTAAGGAGTTTGAAAGACTCACTGGAAGAAAGGTCATCGGTAATAAACCTGCCTCTGGAACGGAGATTATTAAAGAACTGGGTGAAGAACACCTAAGAACAGGTGCCCTTATTGTCTATACCTCTGCTGACAGTGTATTTCAGATAGCTGCCCATGAGGAGATTGTGCCACCTGAGGAGCTCTATGAGATATGCAGGATTGCAAGAAGACTGCTCAGAGGAGAACATGAGGTTGCCAGGGTAATAGCAAGACCCTTTAAAGGAGGCCCTGGTAATTTTCAGAGGACTCCAGGAAGAAAGGACTTCACAGTGGAGCCTCCTCAAAAGACCCTCCTTGACCTGATGCAAGACAGGGGCCTTGAGATAGTCTCCATAGGAAAGGTCTGTGATATGTTTTCAGGAAGGGGTTTTACAGAGAAATATCCCATGACCTCAAACAGGGATGGCCTTGAGAAATTGATAGATATCTATCCTGATATCTCTTCAGGACTTCTCTTTATAACCCTTACTGATTTTGACACCCTCTATGGACACAGAAATGACCCTTCAGGTTTTGCAGGTGCACTCATGGAATTTGACGATTATCTTGAAAATATAATATCCATGCTTGATCCTGAAGATTATCTTATCCTTACAGCAGACCATGGCTGTGATCCCCTTACACCGAGTACAGACCATTCAAGGGAATATGTGCCTGCTATTGTTTATAAAAAATTTATTCAGGGAAAGGAATCTGGCATCCTGAAGGGTTTCTTCCATATCGGTGCAACAATAGCTGATCTTTTTGGAATAGAATGGAAGAAGGGAGAAAGTTTATTGAGATTTAATAGGACAAAAAATGGGTAAAGGAAAAGACTAATTTTAGAGTATTGCTATTAAATTATGGGAATCTGAGATGATTTCTAATACAGAAGGAGATGGGTTGACACTTGCGTAAATCCCTGACCTCAAAGAAAGATATTCGCCGAACAACTTCCCTTGTTAAAAGGGCACTTTTTGACATTATTGGTGAAAGGATCAGGGGCTCTCATTTTCTTGACCTTTATGCAGGAGAAGGCGGGGTCGGGATAGAGGCATTAAAGAGGGGTGCAGATTCTGTAGTGTTTGTTGAGATTTCAAGAAGGAATGCAGGGATTATCAAAAAGAGAGTTTCTCAGTATGGTTTTTCTGAAAGGGCTGAGGTAATAATTACAGATGTGGAGGGGTTTCTGAAATCCTTCAGGGGTGAGCAGGTCTTTGATATCCTCTTTGCTGATCCTCCTTATGAATCAGGTGAATATGAGATAATTCTTGAGAACCTGCCTGAGTTTAAAGGCATAAAAAAAGATACACTCATCTTCATAGAGCACTTCCATAAAAAGATACTTCCAGAAGTGATGGAAGGTCTTGTATTATTAAGAAGGTACAGGTATGGCGATACAATTCTATCATGCTACAGGAGGAAGGAATGAAAAGGGCAGTTTATCCAGGGACCTTTGATCCCATAACAAATGGTCATATTGACCTTATTGAAAGAGGCCTGAGGATCTTTGATGAGATAATTATAGCGGTTGCACCCAATCCAAAGAAAAAACCCCTTTTTGATCTCAAGGAAAGGATCGCCCTTATAGAGGAGGCTATTAAGAAATATAAAAATGTTAAGGTGGAGGCCTTTGACTGTTTACTTGTTGATTATGTGAAGAAGAAAGATGCCATCGCCATAATAAGAGGCTTGAGGGCAGTCTCTGACTTTGAATATGAGCTCCAGATGGCACTTATGAACAGGAGGCTTTCAGAGGGAGGAGTGGAGACGGTCTTCATGATGCCCTCTGAGGAGTACAGTTTTTTGAGCTCAACACTGGTAAAGGAGGTTGCCTCTCTCTGCGGCTCTGTAAAGGGCTTTGTGCCAGAGCATGTGGAGAGGGCATTGAAGAAGAAGTTTGAATGAAGTGAGGGGGGATTTTAAAATCCCCCCTCACTTAACCTTAGGGGCCCATCCTCCAGACAAACCTGAATCCCTGACCACCGAACTGGTAGTAGATACCGATGTAGAGAGCTAAGTATTTAGTGTTGTCATCATGGTTGTAATAGAAAGGTCCTTTATCATCTTCAGGGCTTGAGACATCAATAGAGGTATTATTTTTGAAGGAGAGGTCCCACCAGTGCACTGAGCGTTGAGTCGTATCTCCTGTTATACCATCAATGTCCATAAAACTAACCCCAAAATTTCCTGCTAAATCATCAAGCATCGTAAGGTCATCTCCTGTGATCTCAACATAATCACCTGTAGTATCATCCCAGCGATACCATTTCACCTCTACATGAGTAATCGGGTCACCAGGGATAACATCATTACCATTATTCCTTAATCTTATGGCAGGGACAAAGACAAGGGGTTTACCATTTGTATCTACAGGGTTTGCAAGGATGAACTCAAATTTGGCAATTTCGTTTCCATTTCTCTTAAGAGACCACTGCCCCTGTGGCATTTGAGTTGTAAGTTCCTGAGGTGAGTCTCCTGTTATAAACTGAAGTCCCCATTCTTTCCACTGACCACTGTTATCTTTTCTTTTCCAGAGAAATACATTATCCTTTCCCTGAGAACATACCATTTCATTAGTTCCCCGTGGTTCCTGTAATCCTGGACTTGAACCTGTAGTCATTGGATTTGCTGGTCCATAGGTTGTGCTATTAATAGTAATGTTTGCTGGTGGGGTGAGGGTATAAATCACTGACGGACTACTACTACCACCAGGACAGATACCATCAAAATCAGATGGTCCATAATAGTCATTCAGGTCAAGGTAGAACTGATACCCTGAATAGCTCTCTGCAATATCAAATCTTGTGCCTATGTTTGCATAGTCCCCTGAAAAGGCAAAGCTCTGTGTTGCCGAAATACATTTATTATGTTCTATATCACAGTTCTGGATTATATTTTTTAACGAACGCATGATATTGTCTGCACGGGAAAGGATCTTGAGGGATTCTCCCTTAATGGTGCTTACTGTCTCAATTGTATCAGTCGTTTTTTCTGAATCTCCATCTGTTATTACACCCAGATCAAAAGAGTTTACAGTGAATGAACTTATTGGTAATAACATTAAACTATCATAGCCTGAATTACCTGTGAGCTGGATCATATCTAAGACAGTAACAGGCTTTGTGGAGGTATCCACTGAAACAATTAACCAGTCAAGCTCAAAGGTGTAATCTGGCGGGATGTCTGGCGGCAGTTTAATATCAGGGAGTTTACTCTTAAGTTCCTGCACTGTTATGCTCTGGGGCAGGTCAAAGGAAAAGTTTCCATCAGAAGACAATATGGAACTCTGCCTGAGATATACATTGATAGGATCAATATTAGCACCCTGAATCTTTGCAATTGGTATAGCCCATACATGACTTGGTATGGCCTGTGCCATGCTTTTTGATAAGTGCTGTGAGCTTGAGCCTGACATTCCTGACAGTTTTCCTGTAAGGTGAATTCCTTGAATATTTCCTCCGCCGGTACCGCCGCCACTACCTCCTCCGCTACAGGCATAAAGGACAATGACCATTACAATCAGGCTTAAAACAAATCCTTTTTTCATGTCTTCCTCCTTCCTGTCACAAAAGGTGACAGATGAATATTACCCTTTAATAAGGGCCTATTTTTATAATCGGCTATTTATGAGATAAATTTAATCCTCTAACACCTTGATTTTTGATAAAATTATATATTGAACACGATTTCAAAAATATATCTTTCCTTCTAAAAAAGGATTACGAGAGTTTTTAATTGTCTTAATCAGATGAGTTTTTGAAATAATAAGAACGCAAATCTGAAGTTAGAGACAGAAGGAATAACAAATATACTTTGAAGCTTTTATAGAAACAGAGCAGAGGCCTTTGTTATGGATCTGGACATTCCTATCATCCATGTTTTCTTATTTTATAAGAAGACATACTGCCCTTCCTCTGGAAATTTTAAAACAATGTATTTTGTATAATATCAGTATAAAGGAGGTGTACCATGGCAAAGGAGGCATTACTTGTAATTGATATGCTTAATGACTTTGTCCTTGAAGGTGCAGCCCTTGAGGTGCCTGATACAAGAAAGGTTATCCCTGTGATTAAAAGGGAGGTTGAAAGGGCAAGGGCAGAGGGTAAACCTGTTATCTATATCTGTGACAGTCATGAGCCAGATGACAAGGAATTTAAGAGATTTGGCTGGCCTCCTCATGCAGTAAAGGGCACAGAGGGTGCAAGGGTTGTAAAGGAGCTTGAGCCACAGAAAGGAGATATCATTATTGAAAAGACAACCTATTCTGGATTTTATAATACAAAACTTGAGGAGACCTTAAAGAACCTCGGTGTAGAGAGCCTCAGGCTTACAGGGTGTGTAACCCACATATGCGTGATGTTTACAGCCTCTGATGCAGTGCTCAGGGGTTATGATGTAACAGTGGTTAAAGATGGAGTGGCTGGCCTCAGCCCTGAAGACCATGAGGCAGGTCTCAGGATTATGAAGAATGTGATGGGTGTAAAAATAGAATAGAAAACTGGCACTTGCCTATATAGAAAAAGCAATGGCAGGGCATGCCTCAAGGTCTTTATAATGCGACAAAAATTTATTTATCATGTTACAAAAGATTTATTACCCAAAGGTGTGGTAAATTATGTTCGGTAATGTTGATTTAAAGTATAGGGTCACGGCATGCCATGACCCTATACTTATATTAAGGTGTCGCTTTAAAAACCTTTCGGCATACCCTGCCATTCCTTATCAGCAAAAATAGGAGGAGGATAAGATGTTTCATACTGCAGAAACAGAGGATATTATCAGAGGAAAGATCACAGATGTCTATTTTGAAAGGACCCTAAAGATACTAAAGGCAAAGGGTGTTAACCCTCTTGTGAGGGCAGAGTTTATAGCAAAGGACCTTCCGCAGGGATGGAGATGGGGCATCTTTGCAGGACTGGAAGAGGTGATTGAACTTGTAAAAAACCTGCCAGTAAGACTCAGGGCAATGAGGGAGGGCACGGTCTTTTATCCCTATGAGCCTGTAATGGAGATAGAAGGAAGATATCAGGATTTCTGCGTCTATGAGACAGCAATACTTGGCTTCATATGTCAGGCATCAGGTATTGCCACAAAGGCAGCAAGGTTTAAAAGACTTGCTGGTGAGAGGCTTGTGATAAGCTTTGGTGCAAGGAGGATGCATCCTGTGCTTGCACCGATGATAGAAAGGAATGCCTTTATCGGTGGGTGTGATGGTGTGGCAGTTGTTAAATCAGGTGAATTAATAGGAGAAGATGCCATGGGCACCATGCCTCATGCCCTCGTGCTCTGTATGGGCTCAACTCTGGAGGCGATAAAGGCTTTTGACGAAGTCCTTGAGCCAGAGGTAAAGAGGGTTGCACTTATAGATACGCTTCAGGATGAAAAGTTTGAGGTCCTGAATGTTGCTGAGGCACTCGGAGAGAAACTGTATGCTGTAAGGTTTGATACACCATCCTCAAGGAGAGGTAATTTCTACAGGATCCTTGAGGAATGCAGATGGGAGCTTGACCTCAGGGGTTATAAACACGTGAAGTTCTTCGTAAGCGGTGGTATTAAGGAAGAGGATGTACCTTTATTAAATCCCCTTGTTGATGGCTATGGTATAGGCACATCCATCAGCAATGCACCTGTGATAGATTTTGCCATGGATATAATGGATGTAGAGGGCAGGGCCTTTGCAAAAAGAGGAAAGTGGTCTGGAAGGAAGAGGGTTCTATATTGCAAGGACTGTGGTTCAAGAAAGATAGTGCCCTATGGAGAGGTTAGCTATACCTGTAAATGCGGAGGACTACAGGAGGACCTCTTAAATCCTGTTATAGATGACGGAAAGGTCCTTATAGAAAGACCATCACCAAGGCAGTTGAGGGAGTATGTCCTCAGTCAGGTCAGGAAATTAGAGTTATAAATGCTCAGCGTAACACTTGCAATCTTTCTCTGGAGCTCCCTTGGTGTTGTTATAAAGCTCTCAGGAATGGAAGTAACCGTCCTTATGTTCTATGCTGCAGCTGTTTCAGCCATAACTACAGGGGTTATGATCCTTCTAAAAAAAGACTTAATAAAGGGCCTGTCTCTAAGGACTGTTGCACCTCTATTTATCCTTGCTCCGGTAAGTCTTATAAATACCTTTACATTTTTTTATGCCTATAAAAATACCACTATAGCAAATGCGGTGCTTACCCATTATACTGCTCCAGTTATGGTGGCTGTACTTGCACCATTGATCCTTAAAGAAAGATTCACCTTTAAGACCCTTATAGCAGTCCTCATAGCCACTTCAGGGTTATGGATAATGCTTGGGGTCTCGCCTGAGGAGTTTTATTATTCACTGGCAAAGGGCAGTAAGGATTCTCTCGGGATAATATCAGGACTCTTTTCAGGCCTTGCCTATGCAATGGTTATAATCCTGATTAGAAGACTTGCACCTCAATATAATCCAGTGGTGATGACATTCTTTCAGAATACCCTTATCAGTGTGATGCTTTTGCCTTTTGCAAAGTTATCGGCTGATCTTATAACAGGTCTCTGGGTCCTTCTGATAATGGGCATAGTGCATTCCACCGTAGCACCGATCTTATATTTTTATGGTATGAAGACCGTTACAGCCATTAAGGGAGGGCTTCTTGGCTATCTTGAACCTGTATTTTCCATCGTCCTTGGCATGATATTCTTGAATGAATTGATTGGCCTGAAGACCCTCATTGGTGGAGTCTTCGTGCTTTTTTCCGGTTATCTGACTATCAGGAAGGAATAAATTTTACAGCTTTACCTCCTTGCCCATTTCGCCTTCTTAGCGCAGCAGGCAATAACAGAGCAGTAGAGCAACAGTGCAGCAGAGCAACAGTTAAATAATGAAAAAAATTCCTTAATGAAAACTGCTGGTCTACTGCTCTGCTGGTCTACTGCTCTATCAATGTGTCGCTGGTAAATCCCTAATCCGAGATGAGCCAAATATTTGCAGCCTGTTAGGTTTATTAAAGGATTTATCGGATTCTATCGGCACTTTTCTGTGCCTTCGAGATCTGGTATAATCTCTTTATGTATCATAAAATTCCTACAGTATGTCCTTATTGTGGTGCTGGTTGCGGACTATTTCTGCATGTGGTAAGGGGAAAGATAACAGGTGTATCGGCCATCAGAAATCATCCTGTAAATAGAGGAACCCTCTGTGTAAAGGGCTGGAATGCCTATGAGTTTATACAACATCCCTCAAGATTAACAAAACCCCTTATAAGGACCTCTTCTGATAAAGATAACCGGTGGCTTCAGGGAGGCCTCATGGGATGAGGCATTGAGCATAATTGCAGAGAGGCTTACTGCTATAAAAGAGACCTCAGGATCTGATAGTATCGGATTTTTTGGCTCTGCAAAATGCACCAATGAGGAAAACTATCTTTTGATGAAATTTGCAAGGGCGGTAATAGGAACAAACAATATTGATCACTGTGCAAGACTCTGTCATGCCTCCACTGTAAGCGATCTCAGTGATGCCTTTGGCTCTGGTGCAATGACCAATTCTATAGATGAGATAAAGGATGCAATGGTTCGACAGGCTCACCATGAAGGTAATCTTTGTGATAGGTTCAAACACCACAGAACAACATCCAATGGTGGCAATGCATATTATTGATGCCCTCCAGAGGGGGGCCATCCTTATAGTGGCAGATCCAAGGAAGACCATGCTTGCAGGGCTTGCCCATATCCATCTTCAGCATAGATGCGGGACAGATGTTGTACTTCTTAACAGCATAATGAATGTGATTATCAATGAGGGGCTTGTTAACATAGATTTTGTTAAGATGAGGACAGAAAGATTTGATGAATTTGAGAAGGTCATAAGAGAGTATACTCCTCAGATGGCAGAGGCAATAACAGGTGTTCCAGAGGAAGAGATTAGAAGGGCTGCAAGGATATATGCCTCTGAAAACAGGACAATGCTCTTTTACGGTATGGGCATTACCCAGCATACCACAGGTGTTGACAATGTCCATGCTTGTGCAAATCTTGTTATGCTTACAGCCCATGTTGGTCATACTGCCACAGGTCTTAATCCTTTAAGGGGTCATAACAATGTGCAGGGTGCCTGTGATATGGGTGCCCTGCCTGATTTTTTGACAGGTTATCAACCTGTAAGTGATCCTGACATAAGGCAGAGGTTTGAAAGGGTATGGGCAGTGAGGCTCAATCCAGTTCCTGGCCTTACCCTTACAGAGATGATCTCAGCATCGCTCACAAAGAGGATCAGAGCAATGTATATCATGGGTGAAAATCCTGTACTTTCTGATCCTCACACAGACCATACAATTCGCAGTCTTAAGGCCCTTGATTTTCTTGTAGTGCAGGATATATTCATGACAGAGACTACTCAACTTGCTGATGTGGTGTTACCTGGTGTAAGTTTTGCTGAAAAGGATGGGACATTTACAAATACAGAAAGAAGGGTCCAGAAGATAAGAAGGGCGGCCATTGAACCTGTGGGTGAAGCCCTTCCAGACTGGCAGATAATCTCTGAACTTTCCACCAGGATGGGCTACAGCATGAATTACCGAGGTACCTATGAGATAATGGAGGAGATAGCACTTCTTACACCTATATACAGAGGGATAAGGCATCACAGGCTCGAGCATAATTTCGGCATACAATGGCCCTGCCCTGATACATCCCATCCCGGCACAGCCTATCTTCATAGAAAGAGGTTTTCAAAGGGTATGGGAACATTTATTCCCACACCATATATCCCGCCTGCCGAGGTGCCTGATAGTGAGTTTCCTTTTGTACTTACCACAGGTAGAAATTATTTCCAGTTCCATATAGGCACCATGAGCAGAAAAACCATCACACTTGAAAGGGAAGATCCTGAATGTTTCGTTGAGGTCAATCCAGAGGATGCAAGAAGCCTTGGTATCAGAAACAGAGAAAAGATAAGGGTTATAACAAGACGGGGAAGCATTGATGTGATTGCTAAGGTCACTGACAGGATTATCCCTGGAACAATCTATATTCCCTTTCATTTCCATGAGGCACCTGCTAACAGGCTTACCAATCCTGCCCTAGATGAGATTGCCAGGATACCTGAATTCAAGGTCTGCGCTGCAAGGATAGAGAGGCTATGATAGAAAGGTTTATACTTGACAAAAACGATCTATCCTACTGGTTGAGACAGATAAGAAAGAACGCCTCCCTGATAGCTCCTGTAAAAAGCCTGGTAGGAGATGTGGTCTTTGAATCCCTTGAGCAGATACATGAGATTAGCCTTGACCACCCATTACCACCACCTTCTGTCAAGGAGTTTTTATTTCCCCAGATAGAGACAATGTTTGAATACAATGGCGATGAGATTAAGGAGATTATAGATGAAGAGATGAGGGTTGTTGTTGGTCTTAGATCCTGTGATGCCTCTGCAATAAAGATTATTGATAGATTCTTTGCAGGTGAGACAGGGTCAGATTATGATATGGTGCATCCAAATAGAAAGTATAAAGATCCTTACTATTTTTCAAGAAGACAGAACACGGTTTTTATATCAATGGGCTGTAATGTCCCTGGGGCTGTGTGTTTCTGCTATAACCTCGGGGCAGGTCCTTTTTTAGATAGTGGCTTTGATATACAGCTTATTGACCTTGAAGACAGATACCTTGTGGAAGCGGATTCAGAAAAGGGTAAAGGATTGGTAAGAAGATATGACTACTTATTCAGAAAGGTAGAAACTGGTGATCTTGAGGATCGGTTCGAGGCACTTCTAAGCAGTATCTCAAAATTTGAAAAGAGGATAGATCTAAGGGAAACAGGGCAGAAAATAAAGAACAGTATGCCCGATTCCTTCTGGCAATGGGTGGCGGAGCGGTGTTTTGAATGTGGAGGTTGTGTTTATGTATGTTCGCTCTGCACATGTTTTAATATTGTGGACTACAATTTTTCCAATCAATCCGGTAAAAGGTGCAGGATATGGGACACATGCCTTTTTAAGGGCTTTACAGAGATGGCTGGCAGGGTCATACCTCAGGAGAAGAAGGAACAGAGGTTAAAGAGGTGGTGGTTTCACAAGATCCTTTATTATCCTGAACAATTTAAGACCTTTGGCTGCGTTGGATGTGGTAGATGCACAATAACCTGTCCAGGACATATTGATATAGCAACACTTTCAGAAAAGATCATGGGGTGGAGATGATAGAAAATATCTACAGGCCCTTTAAAGTCATTATATCAGAGATCAAACAGCTCAGTGAAAATGTAAGGCTTTTCAGACTTAAGCTTGATAGAGAGATAGATTATCTTCCAGCTCAGTTTTTCATGCTCGGTGTATGGGGAGCTGGAGAGGTGCCAATCTCTGTGGCATCCACATCAGGCAGAGATCCTTACATTGAGTTTGGCATAAGAAAGGTGGGTAAGGTAACTGGAGCTCTTCATGAACTGAAGGCTGGTGAAGCCGTCTGGATGAGGGGTCCTTTTGGAAATGGCTTTGATCTTAAAACAGCTCATGGCAGGGATATAATCTTTGTGGCTGGAGGTATCGGAATACTTCCATTAAGAGCCCTGATAAATCATATATTAATGGAAAGGCATTTTTTTGGAAGGCTCTTTCTTATTTATGGCTCAAAGAGACCATCTGAGATGCTCTTCAGTGATGAGATACCACTGTGGAAAGAGGCCGGGATTGATGTTATTCTAACAGTAGATATAAAGGACGGTCTCTGGAGGGGATATACAGGTGTGGTAACAGAGCATATTGACAGGATAAAGACAGATTTCAGGGAGGCCTGTTCCTATATATGCGGGCCTGAGGTTATGATAGAAAATACTGTTAAGGAACTTTCCCTGAGGGGCATGCCTGACCATCTTATTAATATCTCTCTTGAAAGAAGGATGAAGTGCGGTATTGGAAAATGCGGGCAGTGTTACCATGGTATTGAATACATCTGCATAAATGGTCCTGTTTATACTTATGAAGATATCAAAAAGAGATTAGCCCTTTATGGAGCTTAAAAATAAACTAACCCAGCCCAACATCAAGGACCATCATTATGGCAAATCCTGTTACTGCACCCATTGTTGCAATGTCTGTATTGCCGTTTCTCTGGGATTCAGGTATGAGCTCTTCCACAACGATAAATATCATTGCACCTGCTGCAAAACTGAGGGCATAGGGAAGGATTGCCTGTGATGAGGAGACAGCAATAACCCCGATGATTCCTGCAACTGGCTCAACTATACCCGAGAGCTGTCCGTAGAAAAAACTTTTTATCCTTGACAGTCCCTCTCTTCTTAAGGGCATTGAAATGGCAAGACCTTCCGGTAGATTTTGAATCCCGATACCGAGTGCAAGGGCAACTGCACCTGCAAGGGTTGCAGAGCCTATGCCTTCTTTAAGGGCACCAAAGGCAACACCCACGGCAAGACCTTCAGGGATATTATGCAATGTCACAGCAAGGAAAAAGAGGGTTGTCCTTCTCCATCTGGTCTTTATGCCCTCGGTCTGCTGAGCAGGAAAACCCGGGTGAAGATGTGGAAGGATCCTGTCAAGAAGTCTTAAAAAGATAGCTCCTGTTACAAAACCTGTTAGCGGTGCAAACCACCTTGGACCTCCAAGTCTTTCAGACATCTCTATGGCAGGTTCAAGTAGGGACCAGTAACTTGCAGCAATCATCACACCAGCTGCAAAACCGAGCATGCCGTCAAGTAGTTTCTGCCTTACTTCTTTTAAGAAGAACACGCCTGATGCACCAATTGCCGTAAGTAGATAGGTGAAGGCTGTGGCAATAAGTGCCTGACCGAGAGGAGAAAGTTCCCTGAAGGTCTCCATAGGTTATTATAACTTAAACTTATTATCCACATTGAAAGTCTCTCTGAACTGCTGATAGAATGGTGCGGTATGCCTAACACAGTGTTACAGAGCTACAGTGCGAATGTGCGACCGCTTCACCTCCGTAATCTGCCATTAGAAATTTATAAAAAGCCTTTAATAAAACTGGCAGTCTGCCCATATTTCGGGGTTCACGGGGTGAAGCTTGTCTTCAGTCCGTGCTCTAAAGGCAATACCAGCACCCCAGAAAATCTGACGATTTTCTAGGGACCCCGCTTGCGACACCTTAATAGAGCAGTAGAGC
>CALJEL010000111.1 GCA_938074335.1 uncultured bacterium
GCATGCATTGACTTATTAACCCATATATCTAAATCATCTTTTGGTAATTCAAGCCACCTATCGCGAACTGCCATCTTTAATACCGGACTTTGAAGACAAATCAAACCAAAAGGCGCATTATGTGTTGTATCCCACAATAAAAATCTCATCTGACGGCCGTATGAGCGCTGAAATGGAATACTCCACCAGATTAAATTCCACCATCTAAATAAAATTTCTTCAAGAGAATCTGGTTGAACCTCTCTTAATTCTAAAGAAATCCTCTCAGGGATAATTTCAAAACCATCTCTACAATAATTTTTTACCTTCTCTATGGAATTTACTAAAAAATTTTTATGTAAAGATAGTTGTTCAAACCTTGCCTTTTGCTGAATTCTGCGATATGTTGTTTTGCTGCATCCTTTTGGTCTCACATGAGGATTTATTTTAAATCCTTGTTCTTTTAAAACTTGAATGATTCGTTCTTGTAGTTTTCTTTGAGATTGGTTTAGTCTCATTTTATTTTTTATTCTTTTGCCTTATAATTTTTCTTTTTTCCACCCACCTATCAATATCTTCTTTCTTAAACCTCCACTGCCTGCCTACCTTATAGGCTGGAATCTTACCAGCCTGAGCCATCTTATAGATTGATGATGTACTCATTTGTAAATATTCAGCTATCTGTTCAAGCGTTAACCATTTATCCATAGTTATAATACTCTTATTCGTATTTATCAACTATTGCTAAGATATGATAATATATAATAAAGCTAAATTCAAGGCTTTATACCGTTTGGGGTAGTGTCAAGATCTCTGTGTAAATTCATCTAAGGGTTTAATCCTCCATTTGTCATTTAAATGATTGATTACTGCATAGACAATCCTCTCTATAGAGGCTGTATTGTTAAAACAGCTCAACTGTTACTTCGCCACTGCACTGTTACTTCGCCACCGCTCGGTCTTGTCCTTCTTTTACTTCCCTGAATGACCTCTCTATTACATTTGTGGTCCTCAGTTTTACCCACATTTCTCTGGGAGTATCGTGCTATTAACCTATGGGACAAGGCCTTAAAGCCTGGGCAGTGAGCCTCGTGGAGGCTCCATAAAGAAATATCCTCTTTAATACCTCATCTATCTCTGCTGACCTCTGCTTATACCGAGGGATTATCTGACTCTTAAATCCCTTGAGCCTTGACCTCGGCATCTTTATCTCTAACCTGCCTTCCTTCAGGATACAGAGCAAGAGATTCTCCATCCAGCTTTTTAATGGCACGACAGACGTTGATGCCCCCGCCGCCTGGTTCAAAACGTGGCACCGTACAATAGAGTTTCCTGTCGGCTGCGACATTGCCAACGCTTGAACTCTTGTCGATCGCTGGATTCATTGTAAGGGTAACGATCCTCTTCATTGAATATTACCTCCTTTCAAAGCCTATCGGTTTCTGTTCATTTTCTAACTCTTGAAAGGTCTTTATCAAGATCATATTCGACTAATTTCTCTTTACAGCGAAAAGTGGACACCTGAAACCTTTTATCATCCCCAGTTCTTAATAGTGCTATTCTAAAGATCTCGCCATCTCCGTATCAGATAATTCCTGTCATGCAACTCAAAGAAAAGTCTTCCCTATCACGCTGAATAATTCTAGCCTTTATATATGAACTCTTACTTCGGCTTCTCAATTCGCCTTTCAATGATAGAATGTATTTTATTAAGGGTATGCTTGTCAGTTAATACAAGCAGTCTATCACCTGACTGAAGCACCGTCCCACCACCCGGCACAAAAAAATCATTTCCCCTGTTGATTAAAACCACAAGGGTACCCTCCGGTAGACCGAGTTCTAATATCCGCTTGTTACTTGCTGCTGAATTTTCAGGGATCACTATTTCTGTTAAATCACACCTCATCTTTCCTGTTGGCTCGCACTCAATAGGATAAATCGGTTTTAAATTAATTGGAGCATCTACCTTAAGCCACTTGGCAACTGCAGGGATTAATGTCCCCTGAAGTAACGCAGAGCTCAATACAATAAAGAAGACCATATTAAATATTATTTCCGCCTTTGGAATTCCCGCAAGGAGTGGAAAGGTAGCAAGGATAATTGGAACAGCACCCCGCAATCCAACCCACGAGACCATGGTCTTCTCTCTGAAGGTCATACCGGAAAAGACGGTGCTCAAAAAAACTCCTACAGGACGAGCCACCAAAATTAAAAACAAGGAAACCACAAGACCAGTTCCAATAACATGGATAAGACGAGATGGGAAGACAAGAAGCCCCAGCACAAGGAACATGGATATCTGCATAAGCCATGCGAGACCGTCATGAAACCTCATCAGGCTTTTCTTATGTATAAATTTACAGTTACCCATAACAAGCCCTGAGATATACACTGCGAGAAAACCATTTCCTCCAACTGTGACCGTAACCCCATATGTAAAAAGAACCAAAGAAAGGCTTAACACAGGATAGAGTCCTTCGTACCCCAGTTTCAGATTGTTTACAAGATAGACCATTCCACGGCCCATGAAGTAACCCATAAGAGCGCCGAGCACGATCTGTTGGATGAACATCGGTATCAAGCTAAGAAAAGATTTTCCCTGATCAAGCAGGAGACTGACGAAGCCCATCGTAAGCAGGACAGCCATTGGGTCATTGCTGCCAGACTCAAGCTCCAGAAGAGGCTTTAAATTACCTCTTAAGCTGACTCTCTTTGATCTCAACACAGAAAACACGGCTGCGGCATCGGTTGATGAGATAATGGCTCCAAGAAGAAGTCCCTCAAGGAGCGAAAAATTTAAGACATATGTTGCGAACCAGCCTACTAAAACTGCGGTAATTAACACACCAGCTGTTGAAAGCGCTATTGAAGTCCACAGAACAGGTCTTACGCTTGCCCAGTTAGTGTCAAGCCCTCCTGCAAAAAGTATATAGGACAGGGCAATTACCCCGAGAAACTGTGCAATAAAGGGATCATCGAAGTGTATTCCTCCGGGGCCATCCGACCCTGCGAGCATTCCCAAAACAAGAAATATGAGGAGGGCAGGAATGCCCAGCTTATCAGAAGCCTTGCTCGCAACGATGCTTAAAAGCAAAAGTATTGCTACGCCTGCCAGTATATATTCTATAGAAAGCATCTAACTGAGTTCCTACATTTTAGGCTTCCCGTAAACCTGTCAATCTTTGAACGCATGTCCAAAAGAGATATGACGGCATATAGTTGGTCCTTGTATCAAGCCTATCTTCATAGAAAAATAGGATATTAATCCCTGCCTATTGTTTTTGTCCATCCTAACCCCTTACCGAAAGCACATGATACCTCTCACATCTGTTATCCTTCCAGCCCGAATGATATTCGAGATAATGCGGAAGGTCGTGTCTTCTCATGTCTTACTGGAGTATACATTGCCTATTGCCATCCGCGGTAGGTTGTAAGGAAGTTCTATTTCCACTTCTGTTCCCGATCCCGTTTGACTTTTTATATTAATCCTGCCCTGATGTCCATCAATAATCTTCTTTGTTATCGCCATTCCGAGGCCTGTACCGCTGCTTTTCTTTGAGTAAAAAGGAAAGAAGATGTTTTCAATAGTTTCGCTGTCCATTCCTGAACCATAATCCTTTACCGTAATAGAAACAAATCTTTTTTTGGCCACCAACGCAATTCTTACTTGCTGTCCTTTACCAGAGGCTTCGATAGCATTATTTATAATATTGATAAGCGCCCTTTGCATATTGAAGCTGTCTGCTAATGCACTTATCGGGAAATTCGGCATGTGAACTGTCAATTTTATCCCATTCTCTTCTGCTTTTGCCCTACAAGATTCAGATGCCTGCCTGATAACATCTCTCAAGTCTACTTCTTTTAATTCCAGATGAACTGGCTTTGAAAAATCCAGTACATTATGGACTATCTTTTGCATATTCTGTGCTGATTCAGTTATTGCCTCTGCCGCGGCATCGATATTTCCCTTTCCCTCTCTGATTCTTCGTGCGAAGCCTAAAATGGTGATTATGGGGTTTTTTAAATCATGCACAATAGTAGCGGCAACATGGCCAAGATTTGCAAGATAGCGGTTCCTTTCCAATTCCTTCTGTTGCCGCTTCGCGCGCTCAACTAACAGGCCTGCAAGTAAGGCAAAGACTGCCGAGAATACCAAATGCAGCACCCTATCAACAAAATCCATCAAAGTCATAGACCACGAACCAAAAAAGAAGGGTAAATATAAGAGAGATGCGGAGAGCCAAGTTAAAAGAGAACCTTTCAGACCAAATTGCAGCGCACCAAAAAGGATAGGTATGTAGTAGAGTTCTTCAAGGACAACACGGGGAGACAATTTCTGAAGAATAAGGACATGAATGAGGGTGAGAAGAGCCAGAAATATTCCGATAGCAATTATATAGTATTTTCTATTAACCATTAAATATTCCCTATTCCAACCTCTTCATTGGTTTTTTCATTCCGCTTATGTTTTATCAGATAGTATCCTGCGGATAGGACAAATATGATAACGCCTATTCCTATCAGCGTAAGGCTGGGCAACTCTTTGACATCAAGGATAATGACCTTTCTCGCAATAGCGATGATCGCGACCGCTATAACAACCCGCACATGGTCTACGCCTTCTGTAAGATATGTCTTCATTATGGTTTCAAGTAGCTCAATCCCGATTATGACAAGCATGAAGAGACCAAAAATATCGAGCAGTTCATTGATATCGAGCAAGAATATAGGAGGGGTGCTAATATCCTTTATAATAAGCCAGCCAAGTTCAATGGTGGACAGCAGCAAAACCAAGGCCATCATAAATGTAAGAGAGATGATAATCGCCCTTTTAAACCTCTTCAGATATTCAAACATACCGATTCCTCCTTTTTCTTCTCCTCAGCCATTTATCAGCCTCTACCACTAATACAACCGTAGCAGAGACCGTCAGTATCCGCAACCACTCACCAGGAGTTATCGGCTCTGTTCTGAAAACCCACTGAAGTGCAGGCACATAGATTACCGACAACTGCGCAAGAAAGGCTGCAATCATGCTGAAAAAGAGAAAGGGGTTGCTTAAAAGCTTTATATGGAATATTGACTGAAGTTCGGAACGGCTGTTCCATGCCTGAAAGAACTGGAAAAATACCATTGTGGTGACAGCTACTGTCCTCGTCTTTTCTATTGTGTCGCCTTGATTTAAGGCAGTAGCAAAATTATATACAACGCCCGCTGAGATGATAAGCCCCACAATGATTGTTCTCTCTATCAGGATTCTGGACATAATGCCTTCTTTAGGGTCCCTGGGTGGTCTTTCAATTATTCCCTTCTCCCCTGGTTCAAAGGCAAGGGCAACATCCTGAAGCCCGTTCGTGACAAGGTTAATCCAGAGGAGCTGTGCAGGCACATACGGAATAGGCATACCCATAACAACAGTGCCCAATATGGACAGGATAGCTGCAACACCCGTTGGGATAAGAAAAAATGTGACCTTTCGTATGTTGTCAAACACAATCCTGCCCTCTTTCACTGCATTAAAAATACTTGCAAAGTTATCATCCGTAAGCACCATATCTGCTGCCTCTTTTGCCACATCCGTGCCTGTCCTTCCCATCGCTACTCCTATATGGGCTGCCTTTAGCGCGGGTGCATCATTGACACCATCACCAGTAACTGCCACTATATGACCATGTTTTTTAAGCTGCCCTACTATTCTTAATTTATGTGCCCATAAATGCCATGTTTTTCTGGTCGCCAGGAGTAAGGTTATCTTCTTTAATTGGATTAGGTGATTTTTCAGCAGGTAAGGACTCCCCTGTGAGCATAGCTTCTTCGATTTTCAGTTCTATGGTATGTATAAGGCGCAAATCAGCAGGGACTTTAGCGCCTGAAGCAAGCAGGACTATGTCTCCAGGCACGAGTTCTTCGCTGTTTATCTCTTTTTCCTTGCCGTCCCTGAGCACCTTTGCCTTCGGCACAACCATCTTCTTCAGCGCCCTCACGCTCTCTTCCGCCTTGTACTCCTGTATATAACCGATAATAGCGTTAAGGATTACAACCGCAAAGATTACGCCGGAGTCTATATACTCCTTCAGCATTATTGTGATCAATCCAGCAATGAGCAGAATATAAATCAGCGGGCTCGTAAACTGATGGAGAAGAATTTTTAGCTTACTTATCTTTTCTTCTTCAGCAAGTTTGTTCGGTCCGTATTCCTCAAGGCGCTGGCTTGCCTCCGCATCGGTCAGTCCATTCTCCCATGTCCCGAGCTTATGAAATATCTCTTTGATGCTTAGTTGATACCAGCTCATTTTTACCTCTCATCACAAACTTTAATAATAGCAGAAAAACTTCCATGCGCCCCCTTCACCCCTTCACCTCTTCACCCCTTCACCCCTTCACCATCTTTAGATATGACTTATTTCGTCCTTCTTTTCTTCACCTTTCACCTTCTTTTCAAGGTACTCCTTTGCCATATCTCTTCCGCCGAGACCAAAGGCTATGGAAAGGGCGAGAACGATTCCGCCGAATACTATTGCAAAGGCAATGATTATCGTCTCCCTTCCTATTCCCAGTTGCTCAAGCGCCATTGTGGCTGCAAGAAGGAATATGGTCAGTTTTACAAACCGTCCTATCAACCCTGATGCCTTTAATCCTGCATTCACAGAAGCTATAAGAGCAGCCCTTCCAAAGAAATTGCTCAGCAGATAACCTATCAGAAGAATGATAACAGCAACAAACAGATTGGGCAGATAAAGGAAAAACCTTTCAAGGAGCCTTTCTATTGCCGGAACATTCAGACTGCTTAAGGATATTATGACGAAAATAAAAAATACGAGCCATCCGGCAAATCGTCCAATAACAGAGGATAAACTCTCCTTTACGCCTCCCTTTAATAGGATATTATTGATACCATGCCTTTCGGAAAATTCATCGACCTTCAAGACCATAAGTAGTCGATAGGATGTCTTTTTAGTGAGCCATCCGGCAAATAATCCGATAAGCAACAGCAATATTGCTGAGATCAAATTAGGGAGAAATTGTATGAACCTCTCCAGAAAACCCTCTAAAGGCTCTGATATAAGCCTTTCAAATATATTCGTCATTTCACACCTCCTGCCATTTGTCAATGAGCCAGCCTTTTTTATTCTCAAAGGCGATACATAGATTTTCTATCTTTTCCTCCACTTCTTCTGCATCACTCTCCCATGTCTCCAGCACAAAAGAAGCTGTTCTTCCTATATAAAGCGGCGTTAACGATTTAAGAAGATGCTCTTTATTTACAACCTTTCTGTAATATGCAAGGGCAAAGCTATATATGATCTCAACCCATGTCTCATCAGGGATATAAAACTCCTCTTTTGACAATTCAACTGCTTTGTTTAAAAAATGAATAATGGAATCGGGCAAAAACTCTTTCCATATAGCCATGAGTTCTTTCACGCCAAGCCTGAATCTATCAATCATTCTGTCCACATTTACATTTACAGGCTCAAGCCCTACAGCGTACTGGAAACCGCAGGTAATAACTGGCTCCGAGCCTTTTATATTCTTCCATACACTCGAATATGTCTCCATAAGGTCAAATGTTGCACCGACTACCTGATAGAGCATTGCGCTTAGATCAGTGCCCGGATCTTTAGGGTCGTGGATCTTTGCCCCCAGAAATGACTGGCATACCTTGAAATTATTTGCAATTGCAGTGGTTGTCATCCATATATCTATTCCGTATCTTGCAACATCAGTCTCCCAGACATCTTTTGTTAAATAAAATTTCGCCAGATTCCCGGAAAAACCAAAGTCGCCGCCAATAGGCTGTCTTATCCTTTTGCCATACAATGCCCTCGTCAAAGGATAAACTATGCTGTTAGTTATCGTGCCATCGTATTTATGCCTGTGATAAAGTGGGGCAACATAATCAAAACCTCCCTCAATTACAGGTTTAATGAGAAGCTCTATCCACTCCGGCGTAATACTCCTCAGATCGGAATCCACCACTGCGCATGCCTTCACATTTAGGGCATCCGCTATCTCGAATATTGTCCTGAAAGCGCTCCCCTTGCCGGGAATGCCGTGATATGGAGTTGTTATTTTAAAAGCCGGCCTTACCCTGTGATGAAGAAGAATCGCTTGGAAATCTTCAATGGTTGCATTCTGGACAGCATCCATCGTGCCGTCTGTTGAGCCACCATCAGAATTTACGAGCACGCATTTTCTGTCAGGGAAATATTTGGCAAACCCTGCCTGCACTGCCCTCACCACATGGCCTATTGTCCGGGCATTATTGTAACTCGGAATGCCAACAAGGATGTCAGCCTCCTTTATATCCTCCAGCTTTTCCCTTATCTCTTTTCTTTCAAGAATGCTGTTCATAGGCTTTTATTTTTAAAATCCTTTAAGTACTTTTTTCATTTGTCCAGCCCTTCGTATAAAAATCATAAGGAAGTCCTTGATTTTTTTATTGTCTTCTAACCTCTACTTGTTGTCCTCTTCCACTGCCTCCCTTATCCTCAAAAGTATATCAGGTATCGCTGCTGTAACCCTGTCCCAGCTTGATATTAATGGCACGCCGAGTGGGTCTTCTGTTATTATCTCTGCTGCCTTTTTCATCCCCTTTGTAAAGGTCTCTACTGCAAGGCTCTCAGCATGTCTGTCGAATATTAGGCCATTTATTGCGGCATCGTCCTCGTACCACTTGAGCATATCCTGTGCAGTCTTTGTGTAGGTCGCTACCAGCGTTTTAAAAAAACCATCGGAAAAAACTATACCCTCTGATGCCAGTGTCCTGAATAAAGATTTACATATATCAACACACATCTTGTGAAGCCCTTTTGTTGCATCCTCAGGAGACAGTTCCTGATGCTTATGCTCATAGTTTTCAGCAATATCAACCTGGCATACTCTTCTTAAGGATGTATTCCGATAAACTTCAGCAAGTACACCCACCTCAAGCCCCCAGTCTCCCGGTATCCTGATCACCCTTGCCATGTCTACGTCCATTGAGAACTCTCCTGCGAGGGGATACCTGAAGCTATCAAAAAATAAAAGTATGGGAAGATGACCGAGAACCTTTTGTAAAGACCTTATGAGCGGTGTTACAAGTAGCCTTGTCACTCTTCCATGAAGCCTGTCAGTTACCCTGCTGTAGAAACCCTTGCAGAAATCATAATCCAGACTCGGGCTCGTTACAGGATAACACAATCTCGCAAGCATATCCCTGGAGTATGTGAGGATGTCACAGTCATGAAGCACAATAGTCTGGAACCTCTGCTGGGAAAGGACATAGCCATAAGCCATCCATGCAGACCTCCCCTTACCAAGCTCTCCTGTAGGGAGTTCTGCATTTTCTATAGTCTTATATATCTCGCTTAACCTTGGCCCTGTATTCCAGATAACCCTCACCTTCTGAGGAAGTACGGAGAAGAATTCCTTTGCATTTTTGAATTCTTCCTCTGTAGCTGGTCCGAGAGTAACAACAATCTCGCTGATATATTTAACTTCCTTCAATTCCCTCACGATCCCTCTTAATGCCTCCCCCTCAAGCTCACTGTAAAGGGAGGGCAATACAAGGGCGATTGGTCTTTCATTGGCATACCACAACAGTTCCGCCTCTATCTTTTCGAGATTAATCCTTCCGAGCCTATGGAAGGTTGCAACAACGCCTGTCTGATAAAAGTCTGACATCTCTCACCTCCGTGTAAAAAGATCGGACAGTTTAGTTTGTTTTATTTAGAATAATGACATTCCATTTTAAGGAACATCATTTAGTTTGAAGGGGCGGTTCACAAATCCCTTACCATCTTTCTGGAGGTGAAAGACCCGAGAATAAAGAGTGAAAACCACGTTGCAGATTGACATTTGCAAACCATAAACAACAGAAAGATACTTTTGCGGCACTGCATATTTATTTTTACCATAAAAAGTCACATAATGCAACAGAAAGGTTAAGGCCGTAATCTGCCATTAGAAATTTATAAAAAGCCTTTAATAAAACTGACAGTCTGCCCATATTTTGGGGTTCACGGGGTGAAGCTTGTCTTCACCCCGTGCTCTAAAGGCAATACCAGCACCCCAGAAAATCTGACGATTTTCTGGAGACCCCGCTCGCGACATCTTAATAGAGCAGTAGAGCAGCAAAGCAACAGAGCAGCAGTTAAATAATAAGAAAGAAATTCCTCAATAAAAACTACTGCTCTGCTGGCCTAAGAAGACCTTGAGGCAGACTGCCAGTTCTCTAATGGCAAAATAGAGGTAAAGGTTAAAACTTGAAATTTCTGAAATGTTTAGGCTATCTTATTAAGCTTTAATTTAATTTCTTTAAAAGAATTATTATTCTTATAGATAAATAAAAAAAATTAATTTTGGAGGCTCATCATGGCAAGGAAGTCCGCTGTAGCGAAAAAAACAAAACCAAAGAAGTATGTTTATTTCTTTGGTAATGGAAAGGCAGAAGGTCGTGGAGACATGAAGGACCTTCTGGGAGGAAAGGGAGCTGGTCTTGCTGAGATGACAAATCTCGGTATCCCTGTCCCTGCTGGATTTACCATTACCACAGAGGCCTGCAATGAGTACTTTAAAAATCATAAAAAATATCCTCCCGGTATGTGGGAACAGGTTCTTCAGAATATGAAAAAGGTTGAAAAAGCAATGGGAATGAGATTTGGAGATCCTGATAATCCTCTTCTTGTATCTGTTCGCTCGGGTGCAAAATTTTCCATGCCAGGGATGATGGATACAGTTCTTAACCTCGGTCTTAATGAGCAGACACTCAGGGGTCTTATTAAAAAGACCAACAATGAAAGATTTGCCTATGATGCCTACAGAAGGTTTATCACCATGTTTGGAAGTATAGTCATGGGCATTGACAGACAGAAGTTTGAGAATAGCCTTGAGGAGATAAAAAGGGAAAAGGGAGCTCACCTTGATACTGACCTTGACGCAGAGGATCTTAAGAAGGTTGTCCAGAGATTTAAGGAGATATATAAGAAAGAGACAGGTTCTGACTTCCCTCAAGATCCCTATGAGCAGTTGAGGCTTGCAATAAATGCAGTGTTTGGCTCATGGTTTGGAGACAGGGCTGTAAAATACAGAAAACTTCACGGAATACCTGATAACCTTGGTACCGCCTGTAATATTGTGGCTATGGTCTTTGGTAATATGGGAGAGAATTCAGGAACAGGTGTTGGGTTTACCCGTGACCCATCCACAGGTGAGAAGAGATTCTTTGCTGAGTGTCTTATAAATGCCCAGGGTGAGGATGTTGTTGCTGGTATAAGGACACCCCTTCATATAGATGAATTGAAAAACAGGATGCCTCAGGCATACAGGGAGCTTGAAAGGATATACCAGAAACTTGAAAAACATTACAAGGATATGCTTGATATTGAATTTACCATTCAGGAAGGAAAACTCTACATGCTTCAGACAAGGGTTGGCAAGCGGACAGCAAGGGCAGCCCTCAGGATAGCTGTTGATATGGTAAAGGAAAGGCTTATTGACAAAGCCACAGCAATAATGAGGATAGATCCAGCTCAGATAGACCAGCTCCTTCATCCCATGATAGATCCAAAGGCAAATGTAAAGGCAGTTGCAAAGGGACTTCCAGCATCTCCAGGTGCAGCAGTTGGAAAGGTTGTATTTACAGCACAGGATGCAGAGGACCAGGCAGCAAAGGGCGAAAAGGTAATACTTGTAAGAACAGAGACCTCTCCAGAGGACATCGGTGGAATGGCAGCAGCCCAGGGGATACTTACTGCCCGTGGTGGAATGACATCCCATGCAGCAGTTGTTGGAAGAGGCATGGGAAAGGTATGTGTGGTTGGCTGTGGAGCAATCAATATCAATGAGGAGAAAAAATATTTTACCATAAACAATGAAATAACAGTCCGTGAAGGTGACTACATAACCCTTAATGGCACCACAGGAGAGGTTATCCTGGGTGAGGCGCCGCTTGTGATGCCAGAGCTTACAGGAGATTTTGCAACAATAATGAAATGGGCTGATGAATTCAGAAAGATTGGTGTCAGGACGAATGCAGATACACCAAAGGATGCAAAGATAGCAAGGGACTTTGGTGCAGAAGGGATTGGTCTTTGCAGGACAGAGCACATGTTCTTTGAGGCAGACAGGATAAAGGCTGTCCGTGAGATGATCCTTGCAGAGACCAGAGAGGAAAGACAGAGGGCACTTGAGAAGATACTTCCCATGCAGAAGAATGACTTTATAGAGATCTTCAGGGTCATGGAAGGTCTTCCTGTTACCATAAGACTTCTTGACCCACCACTTCACGAATTCCTTCCTCATACTGATGAGGAGCTTGAGGAACTTTCAAAGGAGATGAAAGTTCCTCTTGAAAGACTCAAGGCAAAGAATAAGGCACTTCATGAATTTAACCCTATGCTCGGTCACAGGGGATGCAGGCTTGGAATAACCTTTCCTGAGATATACGAGATGCAGACAAGGGCCATCATGGAGGCTGCCTGTGAGCTTGCCTCTCAGGGGATAAAGGTAATACCTGAGATTATGATTCCCCTTGTTGGTCATGTAAATGAACTTAAGGTCATGAGGGAGCTTGTTGAGAAAATTGCAGAGGAGGTCCAGTCAAGGTATAAGACAAGGGTAAAATATACAGTTGGGACAATGATAGAGCTTCCAAGGGCTGCGATAACCTCTGATGAGATAGCAGAAGTGGCAGACTTTTATTCCTTTGGAACAAATGACCTCACACAGACCACCTACGGTCTTTCCAGGGATGATGCTGGAAAGTTCCTGCCCTATTATATTGACCATAAAATAATAGAAGAAGATCCATTTATTTCCATTGACCAGAACGGTGTTGGTCAGCTTATGGAGATTGCTGTAAAGAAGGGAAGGGCTGTTAAGAAGGACCTGAAGATGGGTATATGCGGTGAGCATGGAGGAGATCCTGCCTCTGTGGAGTTCTGCCACAGGATAGGTCTTAATTATGTAAGCTGCTCTCCCTACAGGGTCCCTATTGCAAGACTCGCTGCTGCTCAGGCCGCAATAAAGGAGAAATCAAAGAAGGCAAAGGAATTAACAAAGAGTACAGTTTAATAAATAAACAAGGGGGTAGCCTTCAGGTTTGCCCCCTTTTCAACCCCAAATCGTGAATGAATGTTCTTTGCCCTTTTCCTTGTTCTTCACAATAAAATTTCTTTTAAACTTTCTTTTCCTTTTTTATGAGCAGTAGCGAAACAATCTCTCCTTTTCAAAAGAGTGGGGATCGAGACGGCTCTCCATACAATAACAGTAATGGTGTCAATCGTGATATGCCACCAAAAGTGAGACACGGGTTAAATTACTGGATGTGTTATTTCATTTCACAAAGTAGCCTTTTAGTCTTGAATTTTCTTAAGGAATTTCAGCACTATATAGTGAATTAATAATCTCTGGAGGGAAAAGATGGAGCGGGAAGACCTTTCCAGCCTCAGGATTGAAAAGGGTTTTTCTTTAAAAAGAAAAAAGAGAAGGATAACGCTTATTATCTCCATTGCTTTGCTTTTGTTGATCCCTGGCATCTATCTGATCCTTAGCTCATCTCCTTCTGTGGAGTTAACCACTGTCTCTTTCATCTATCCATCCCAGTCCATTTCACTTATGAGTGCCAGTGGTTATGTTGTGGCAGAAAGAAAGGCAGCCCTTGGAGTTAAGACAACAGGGACATTGGAATGGCTTGGCGTAAAGGAAGGAGACATTGTAAGGAAAGGTGAGATCATAGGAAGACTTGAGAATGAGGACAGAAAGATCAGCCTTGAGCAGGCAAGGGCAAACCTTGAGCTCAGCCTTTCAGCCCTCAGGGAGGCAGAGGCAGAGCTTTATGATGCAAGGCTCAGCTTTGATAGAAACAGGGAGCTTCTTCAGAGGGGCTTTATCTCAAAGGCTGAGTATGATACCTCAGAGGCAAGGCTCAAAAGGGCTGAGGCAATGGTGTCTCAGAGAAGGGCACAGATAAAGGCAGCAGAGGCACAGGTCAAAGAGGCAGAGATCAATCTTGAATACACTTATATAAAAGTGCCTTTTGATGGTGTGGTCCTGACAAAGGATGCTGATGTGGGCGATATAGTAACACCCCTTGGAGCAGCAGCAAATGCAAGGGCATCAGTTATCACCATAGCTGATATGAAGACCCTTCATGTGGAGGTAGATGTCTCTGAGCAGAACATAGCAAAGGTGAAGGAAGGTCAGGCCTGTGAGATAGAACTTGATGCCTTTCCCCAGAGGAGATTTCGTGGACGGGTCCTGAAGATAATACCAACTGCAGATAGGACAAAGGCAGCCATAAAGGTCAAGATAGCCTTTATTGATAGAGACAGTGGCATACTTCCTGATATGAGCGCAAAGGTATCATTCCTTGAAAGAGAGCCTTTTCCTGATGAGCTGAGACCTGTCCTTGCTGTAAAAGGCTTGTCAATTCTGAGTAACAATAATAGTAAATTTGTCTTTGTCTATGAGAATGGAAGGATTAAAAAAAGAGAGATTACAGCAGGAAGACACTTCAATGGATTTACAGAGGTCCTCGGCGGACTTAAACCAGGTGAAGAGATAGTGCTTAATCCTTCAGGGAAGCTGAAGGATGGCATGAAGGTGAAAGTAAAAGAGAAATGAATAATATTGTAGAGTTAATAGAGATAACCAAATCCTACAGGCGTGGTTCTGAGATTATCTCTGTGCTCAGGGATATAAATCTTTCCATCCCTCAGGGAGAATTCCTTGCCATAATGGGCCCCTCAGGCTCTGGTAAGAGCACGCTTCTTAATCTAATAGCTGGAATTGACAGGCCCGATAGCGGAAGGATAATTGTTTCAGGTATTGATATAACCACACTTTCAGAGGATGAGCTTGCCCGATGGAGGGCCTTTCATGTGGGTTTTATATTCCAGTTTTATAACCTTATTCCTGTGCTTACTGCCTTTGAAAATGTGGAGCTTCCCCTTCTGCTTACAGGGCTTTCAAAAGGTGAAAGAAGGGAGCATGCCATTACAGCCTTAAAGATTGTTGGCCTTGAGCACAGACTCAATCATTATCCATCACAGCTTTCAGGTGGTGAACAGCAGAGGGTTGCTATTGCAAGGGCTATTGTTACTGATCCCTCCATAATAGTTGCTGATGAGCCAACAGGTGATCTGGACAAATACTCAGCAGAGCAGGTCCTTGATTTACTTGCAGGACTTAATTCTCAATTCAATAAGACCATAATAATGGTCACCCATGATCCAAGGGCAGCAGCAAAGGCAAAGACTATAAGACATCTTGATAAGGGAATCCTGAATGCTACTCGTGAAACTTCTTTTTAGGAATGCCTTCAGACAGAGATTAAGGTCAATCCTTACTATTGCTGCCACAACTATCGCCATACTTGCCTTTGGATTTTTAAGGACAATTGTGGATGCCTGGTATTCAGGTGTTGAGGCATCCTCTCCAAAGAGGCTTGTTACAAGGAATGCCATTTCGCTTACAACTCCACTTCCCATATCTTATAAAGATAAGATTAAAAAAGTAAGAGGGGTCAGCCTTGTCTCTTATGGAAACTGGTTTGGTGGTATTTATATATCAGAGAAGAATTTTATACCCAATTTTGCTGTGGAGCCAGCAAGCTATCTTGAGCTTTATCCTGAATATGTGTTATCAGCTGAGGAGAAAAAGGCATTCCTTCAGGATAGAAAGGGTTGTATTGCTGGAAGAAAGGTGGCAGAAGAATTTAAATGGAGGATTGGAGATACCATTGTCCTTAAGGGCACAATATTCCCTGGTGAATGGGAATTCACCCTGAGGGGTATTTACAGGGGGCTAAGACCAACAACTGATGAGACCCAGCTCTTCTTCCATTTTGACTATCTTAATGAGAGATTAAAAAAGATATATCCCCAGAGGGCAGACCATGTGGGCTTTTTCCTCATAGGAATTGATGATCCGAGGAGGGCTGCTGAGATATCCCTTGAGATAGATAGCCTTTTTAAAAACTCCCTTGCAGAGACCCTTACAGAGACAGAAAAGGCCTTTCAGCTTGGATTCGTTGCCATGACCGAGGCAATACTTATCACAATAAAACTTATCTCTTATGTAATCATAATAATAATCCTTGCAATAGTTGCAAACACCATGTCCATGAATGTGAGGGAAAGGCTTTCTGAATATGCTGTTATGAAGACAATGGGTTTTTCCTGGCCTCATATATCAGTCCTTGTATTTGGAGAATCCCTTGTTATCACAACAACCGGTGCAGTAAGCGGCATGATTCTTACCTTTCCTGCTGCTAAGATATTTGTTGATGCCATGGGCACACTTCTACCTGTATTTAATATTACAGAAAAAACACTTATCCTAGATTTTATTATCTCAATTGCTGTGGGTATTTCGGCAGGGCTATTACCAGCCTGGAAGGCTATAAATGTGCCTGTTCAGAGGGCCCTTACAAAGATAGGATGACACCTCTTGTTATCTATAACCTGAGAAATATCAGGACCAGAAGGCTTACAAGCCTTCTTACGGGTCTTGGAATGGCCTTTGTGGTATTTGTATTTTCATCAGTAATGATGATGGCAGAGGGTCTTGAAAGAGCACTTGTTGATACAGGCTCCTATGATAATGTCATCGTGATAAGAAGGGCAGCTCAGGCAGAGGTGCAGAGCACCATTCCCAGGAATGAGGCATCTATCGTGGAGACACTTCCATGGATTGAAAAGGACATTGACGGAAGAAATCTCTCAGAGAGGGAGCTTGTTGTCCTTATAAGCCTTCTAAAAAAGGATGGAAGTCCTTCAAATGTTGTTATAAGGGGCACAGGAGAAAAATCACTATCCATTAGAAGACAGGTAAGACTTAAGGAGGGAAGGATGCCGAGACCTGGTTCAACAGAGATAGCAGCAGGAACGAGTATAAAAAAGGGATTCCAGGGCCTTGAGCCTGGCAGCAGGTTGAGATTTGCCCTCAGGGAATGGACAGTGGTAGGGATATTTGATGCAGGCAATACCGCCTTCAGCTCAGAAATCTGGGCTGATATTGATAGCCTTATGCAGGCCTTCAGAAGGCCTGTTTATTCCTCTCTGGTATTTAAACTCAGGGATCCTGAAGACTTTTCTTTTGTAAAGAGGGCAATAGAGACAGATCCAAGGCTGAGTCTTGAGGCAAAAAGGGAGATAGATTTTTATAAAGAGCAGTCAGAGGTGATGGCAAGATTTTTGAGGATACTTGGTAGCTCCTTTTCCATTGTCTTTTCTCTTGGTGCGATCATAGGAGCAATGATTACCATGTATGCACAGGTCTCAAACAGGATCCAGGAGATAGGTACACTCAGGGTCCTTGGATTCCAGAAAAGGGATATACTGATGAGCTTTCTTCTTGAATCAGTGATGCTTAGCCTTGCTGGTGGAATAGCAGGACTGATATTTTCCTCTTTCCTTCAATTTTATACAGTCTCTACACTGAACTGGCAGACCTTTTCTGAGCTTGCCTTCAGATTCAGATTAACGCCTGGTATAGTTTTAAAGTCCCTTGTCTTTTCCATTATCATGGGCATAGCTGGAGGGATTCTTCCAGCACTCAGGGCCTCAAGGCTCAATATCGTGAATGCCCTGAGGACAGGATAAGACTTGTAAAATCTTCTGTGTAAATTGAAAAATTGAGAAGAAAGGGGAATATCAAAGTAATTTTAAGTATTTCCAGGTTACCATGAGACAATGAAGGTGATAAGGTTTTCTGAACGCAGACATAAAGGAGAGGTATTTACTGACAGGGCAAAAATGATCAAATAACTTAGAGTTTTCAAAAAAGCTGTCTTTAATACCGTTTTAGGTATTAAAAAGCCTTAAAAAGCTTTAAAGAGGTGGTTTGCCTTCTACCTATAATTTTCTATAACCAGATTACAGAATAGCCCCTATTTTGCCGATACCCTACTGGCAGGCTACCTCAAAGTCTTCTTAGACCAGCAGTTTTTATTTAGGAATTTTTTTCTTATTATTATTTGACTGCTGCTCTGTTGCTCTGCTGCTCTATTAAGGTGTCGCAGGCGGGGTCCCCAGAAAATCGTTAGATTTTCTGGGGTGCTGGTATTGCCTTTAGAGCACGGGGTGAAGACAAGCTTCACCCCGTGAACCCCGAAATATGGGCAGCCTGCCAGTTTTGTTGAAAAGATTATTATAAATTTCTATCGGCACTTTTCGGAATAGCCATGTCTATTGCATACCCTATATCCTATCCTGTATTATTAAAATTAGGGATAATGGAAACAGAAAAACAGGAGCATAAAGATACAAAGGTCTCTATGCCAATCACTCCTCAAAAAGTTGTGCTTGATACAAGTCTCTTTGTTAATCCAGATGTAAGGGCAAGCTTTGGTGAGAATCCTACTCAGGCCTTTGAGACATTCCTTTTCCTCGCAGCCCAGATACATATCCTTGAGTTTTATATGCCACCGTCCATATTTACAGAACTCATGCACTTTGTAGAGAGAAGCAAGGTCCCGGGTGACCTTCTTGTGGTTCTTCATCAGAAACCCCCAAAGATGCATGAGCTCAAGTGCCCTGCCTTTTTGCTCTACGAATTAATTGAGGACATCCGTGAGCGAGTAAATAAAGGTCTCAGGATAGCAGAAAGGGCGGTCAGGGATGTGGAGAAAAGAAGCCTTGAAGAGATTATTCAGGATCTCAGGAGAAAATACAGGGAGGCACTCAGGGAGGGCATTATTGATAGCAAGGAGGATGTGGACCTTCTTCTTCTTGCCATGGAGCTTGATGCACTTCTTGTTACGGCAGACCAGGGGCTTATTAAATGGGCTGAAAAGCTTGGAATTAAATGGCTCTTTCCTGAAAAATTTAAAGATTATCTTCTCGGAGCTATCAGGAGGACAGAACTCCTTATAAAAGCAGAAGGTTAGCAGGGGCTGTTTATATCTTTACCGTGATACCCTTAATGCCACTCACAAAAGAAAAAGTGCCTTCAATAACAGAGAGCTGTTTTTATTAAGATATTTTTTATATACGTTACATTAAGGACTGCTGCTTTAAAATAGAGCTTGTGAGGCTTGAGTTAAAGAAGGACTTGAGGATTGTCACAGTGATACCGCTTGCTCCGATAATAACTCTCAATCGGAAATTCCCTTGAAATTGTAGAAAGGATCTTCGTACACTAAGGGGAGATGGCTTCAAAATTCAGGAGGTCCATGGTATCCTCCTTTATTGCCATGGCATAAATCTTATTCTTTGTAAGATATGCCACAACATCCTCAGGAAGATAGAGTGATGCAAAAACAGGTATAAGCCTCTTTCCTGAATATTCAGGAAAATAGTCGAAGAACTCCTTTAATGTCATGATAAAGTCATCTATGTAATTAATCCTTGGGGTAGATTTTGTCTCATTTATGAGCACATTTTCATCCCAGACAGCTATA
>CALJEL010000112.1 GCA_938074335.1 uncultured bacterium
AATACTGTTACAAAGGCAGAGTTTGAGGAGCTGAGAAAGACAGTAAGTCAATTGGCAGACAATATTAAGGAGCTTTCAGAGGCACAGAAAAGGACAGAGCAGGCAGTAGCCGAGCTTGCGGAGGCTCAGAAACGCACAGAACAGAGGATTGAAGAGCTTGCTCAGGCTCAAAAAAGGACAGAACAGAGGGTTGAGGAGCTTGCGGAGGCTCAGAAACGCACAGAACAGAGGGTTGAAGAGCTTGCTGAGGCTCAGAAGGAAACCCGTATGGAGGTAACACGCCTTGATAAGGCATTAGCTGAGCTTGCTGAGGCTCAAAAAAGGACAGAACAGAGGGTTGAAGAGCTTGCTCAGGCTCAAAAACGCACAGAAGAAGAGATCAGAAAACTCACTAAAGGTCTTGAGCAGACAAGAGAGCAGCTCGGTGGTCTTTCAGACACAGTAGGTTATACACTTGAAAACGAGGCCTATAAGGCACTGCCTCAGTTACTTAAGAGAGACTACGGCCTGACAGTAAAAGGAAGGCTAAAAAGAGGTTATTTAACAGACACTGCGGGAAGACACTTAGAGGTAAACATCATAGGAGAGGCAACAAAGAACGGGAAAAAGGTAATGATAATAGGAGAAGGAAAGGCAAGGTTATCAAAAAAGGAAGTAGATAGATTTATAGATAGAAGGCTTAAGAGACTTACGCCTCTATTTAAAGAGGTATTCCCTCTGCTTGTAACACACATGATATCTGAGCCTGATGTAGAGGAATATGCAAGGCAGAAGGGTATAGCCCTTTATTATTCCTACGATTTTTAATCCTGTTAAAGTCTTACCTGATTACATACTTGAGACGGAAACCTACTTTTTTCCAATAGCAAAATTAGGAGATAATGCAAACAGAAAGAAAGATGCAAGTAGTGGTATAATTAATTTAATTAATTATGACTCCTGAGGAAATTAAAAAACTCATAACAGAGACTTTAACTAAAAGGGAATCTCTCAAAGAAGTCCTTATTGCCCTTTATCTTTTTGGCTCTTTTGCGAAGGGCACAATGAGAGAAGGCTCAGATATCGACCTTGCCTTTGTATTTGATGAGTCCTTTTACAAAGGAGATCCCTTCCTTGCCTTTCAGGAGGTGGAGCTTTTCTCTTATGAGATAAGCAGACTCGCAGGCAGACAGGTAGAGCCAGTGATCTTGAATAATGCATCTATAGTCTTTGTTTTTAATGTCCTTAAAGAGGGTATCTGTCTTTATGAGAAAAGCATTTCAGACAGGATAAAGTACGAGGTCCTGATGGATAATAAATATCAGGATTTTGCTCCCTTTATCAGGGAGCTCAGGAAGGAAAAGGAGAGGTTATTAATTGGAAGAAATTAAGGCAAAGATTTTTTTAGTTCAGGAAAGGCTGAGGAGACTTGAAGGCTTTAGAAATCTTTCTCTTGAGAGCTATCTGAAAGATCTTTTAATTAAAGATGCTGTGGAGCGAAATCTTGAAGTCGCCCTTCAGGCATGTATTGATATTGGAAAGATGATTATAAAAAGAGAAGGTTTCAGAGAACCAGGAGACAATAAAAGTGTATTTGTGATTCTTGCTGAAAATGGCATTATCAGTGAGGAGTCTTTAAAGTTTCTTATCCCTATGGCAGGTACAAGAAATGTCCTTGTCCATGGATATGATAAAGTTGACGATACAATAATATTCGGTGTCATTAAAAAACATCTTGGAGACATTAAAAGATTTCTGTCAGAGATAGAGGAGCACTATGTCAGAAAAAAAAGATGAGGGCTCACCGCTAAAGCAGCTCCTTCTTGCATCAGCAGTGGGGCTTCAGTTTGTCTTTGCCACATTCATTGGCTTTGCCATTGGATATGGTCTTGATAGCCTTCTTGGAACAAAATTTTTAAAGTGGATATTCCTTGCCTTTGGCCTTATAGCAGGCTTCAGGGAATTATTCAGATTTGCAAAGAGGTAAGAATGGAGCTCTTTAAAAGAATATTAAAGCAGTCCATTCCTGTCAGTATAATTGCTATCATGCTTTCTGCAGTCCTTACAGGTGGCATAAAATTACCACTCGGCATTTTTATTGGTAGCCTTGCTGGCATTGTCAATCTAAGGGCAATAATTAGAAATGTCTCATCCATTACAGGTGGTCAGAAGATTACAGGTAGATACATAATACTCAGCACCTTCAGGCTTTTAGGACTCTTTGCCCTGCTGTTTCTGCTGATCTCAAAAAGGCTTGCTGATGTCTTTGGAATACTTCTTGGATTTACCATTGTCTTTGTCATTATCATAAAAGAGGGTCTTAAGGAAGCGAGGAATATGCAGTGATAGACCTTCCGTCCTTTATTGACCACAGTCTTCTTAAGCCAGAGGCAACACTCAGTGACATTGAGAGACTATGTGCTGAGGCAAAGGAATACAGGTTTTATGCAGTATGCGTAAATCCCTGTTATATAGAAGCTGCAAAGGATTTTCTTAAGGATAACAATGTAAAGGTCTGCACAGTTATAGGATTTCCCCTTGGTGCAAATTCAAAAGAGGCAAAAATTTATGAGGCAATGGATGCACGACTGAGGGGTGCAGATGAGCTTGATATCGTCATGAATGTAGGCATTGCAAGGTCTGGACAGTGGGATGCTGTTTACAGGGAGCTGAGGGATATTGTCATTGCCACAGAGGGTATTGTGCATAAGATAATCATAGAGACAGGTCTTCTCAAGGAAGACCAGATTAAAAAGGCAACAGAGATCGTCCTCAGGTCTGGTGCAGAATACATAAAGACCTCCACAGGTTTTACAGGAAGGGGTGTTACCCTTGATGACCTGAGGATAATAAAAGAGGTAGCAGGTAATTACCTCAAGATAAAGGCATCTGGTGGTATAAGGACATTCAAACAGGCGATGGAACTTATTGAGGCAGGTGCCTCAAGGCTTGGCACCTCAAGCAGTGTGCAGATAATCAAGGAATGGAATAGTTATTCCAGACACACATAGTCTGCTGAGGGTATTCTTAGCAATCACTCAAAAAGGTTTTTATTTTACTCTTTCTATAGCAATGAGGACTTGTTTGATTATTTTGGATGTAATATCTTCCCTGAATGAAAAGGGATAACCACTCTTATATTGTCCTTAACATAAGAACAATTATTCTATGACTCCCCGTAATCTGCCATTAGAAATTTATAAAAGGCCTTTAATAAAACTGGCAGTCTGCCCATATTTCGGGGTTCACGGGGTGAAGCTTGTCTTCACCCCGTGCTCTAAAGGCAATACTAACACACCAGAAAATCTAACGATTTTCTGGGGACCCCGCCAGCGACACCTTAATAGAGCAGTAGAGCAGCAGAGCAACAGAGCAGCAGTCAAATAATAATAAGAAAAAAATTACTTAATAAAAACTGCTGGTCTACTGCACTACTGCTCTGCTGGTCTAAGTGAGGTAGCCGCAGGCTTCCAGCCTGCGATAAATGGTGGAAATACAAAAAACGCAAGCTAAAGCTTGCGGCTACCAGCTACTTCTTTCAGAGAATCGCCCTGCGATTGACATCCTTCAAGTTCAGGACAATAGGCATAATATCCAT
>CALJEL010000113.1 GCA_938074335.1 uncultured bacterium
CCAAAATCATCTCTTGCTCTCTGGGCTGTATCAAATCCTCTGAGTAAAAATAGGATGTATAAACTCAATACTATGCCTGCACCGAGGAATCCCCACTCTTCTGTGAATGATGCGAAGATAAAGTCTGTATGTCTTTCCGGCAGGAATCTCAAAGGTCCCTGTGTTCCCTTCAGGAAACCCTTACCCAGAAATCCACCTGAACCTATCGCTATCTTTGATTGTTTTATGTGATAACCTATCCCTGCTGGGTCAACCTCTTCACTGAGGAAGGCCTGTATCCTGTTTTTCTGATAATCCTTAAGGTTTTCCCAGAAGGCTGGCCAGAGAAAAGGCAATGATATGAGCCCTATTATTATGGTGAGCTTTATAAACCTTGATTCCGCACCATACAGGAGAATCATGCAGAAAAAGGTTATAAATATAATAGCTGCTGAGCCAAGATCTGGTTGCTTAAAAATGAGAAAGACAGGAACAAGTACAAACAACAAAAAAACCTTAAAGATCTGAGATGCCGTAAGCCTGGCTTTTAAATCATGAAGGTAGGATGAAAGGGCCATAAGAAAGGTTATTTTAAAAACATCAGTGGGCTGGAATGAGAAAAAACCCAGATTAATCCATCTGCTTGCACCCATACTCTTTTTACCCGCAATAATTGTCAGAAGAAGCAGGATAATACTAATGACATATAATAAATAGGCAAGCCTCTTAAACCACTGATAATCTATAAAGAGGATGCCAAAGAATATGGTAATGCCTGCTACAAGCCAGATTATCTGTCTTTCATAAAAGTCAGGTCTGAAACTCTCCGAGATAAGCACTCCCTGATAATCTGGAATTCTTGTGGCACTATATATGGTGAAGATCCCAAGGAGTGACAGGATTACACATATTGAAAAGATAAGCCAATCAAAATGTGCAAGTCGTTCCAATAACTTTGACACTTATATCACCTGCCTTCAGTCACCTTCACTATCAATGGTGCCTTTATTTTTTGTTTTTTCATTCCCGGTGTGCCCAAGGTATTTTTCAATCCCGATTCTTGCAATCGGCGCAGCTACAGAACCACCATGACCACCATGCTCAACAAACACCGCCATGGCAATCTCAGGTCTATCAGCGGGTGCGAATGCTACAAACCAGGCATGGTCACGAAATTTCTCTGGAAGTTTATGGGTCTCAATAGCCCTGGAGATTACCTGTGCGGTGCCTGTCTTTCCACCCACCAGTATACCTTGAAGTCTTGCAGCTCCTCCTGTACCACCAGGCTCATTCACGACACCTATAAGGGCCTCTTTAATGAAATTTAGAGTTTGCTGGGAAATGTTGACCTTTACAGAGCCATTGTTATCTTCAGGGTCTGATATCTCCACTGGTTTAATATTATTAGAAGGACTATGATTTTTAGGTGGCGAAGTAACTATTGCCTGCTGATGGATGAATTCTGCATGATCTGATTTTAAAAGGCTGAATGTTTTAAGATACCCACCATTTGCAATTGTCGCTATTATTCTGGCAAGCTGGGCAGGAGTTACTGATACATATCCCTGACCTATGGAGGCATTGAGTGTTTCTCCTGGATACCAGGGTTGACCCATTGACTTGAGCTTCCATTCTGAAGAAGGCACCACACCCCTTTTTTCTCTAACAAGATTTATGCCAGATATATCTCCGAGACCAAGTCTTCTGGCATATTCTGCTATTCTGTCAATACCAACACGTTTGCCCACCTCATAAAAATATACATCGCAGGACTCAATAATCGCCCTTTTAAGATCTACTGTGCCATGCCCCTCCTTTTTCCAGCACCTGAAGAACCTGTTGCCAAAAGGTATACCTCCTGAACAATGAAAGGTAGTGGTGGGTTTAATAATTCCTTCTTCAAGACCAGCTATAGCTGTTACAATTTTATAAACAGAGCCAGGCGGATACTGGGACTGGAAGGCCCTGTTAAGCAGAGGATGACCTTCGTCCTCTAAGAGTTTATTCCAGTAATCAGGTGCTGCTCCCCTTGCAAATTTATTTGGATCAAAAGACGGAAGACTTCCAAGGGCGAGCACCTCTCCTGTTTCGGGTCTTAAGGCTACAAAGGCACCACGCCTGCCGGCATAAGCCTCCTCCATCGCCTTTTGAACATTTATATCTATGCTGAGATGAATATCCTGACCCCTTTGAGGAGGTATCTCGCCAAGCATTCTTATTTCATGACCAAGGGCATCAACCTCCACAATTTTTTTCCCGAACTTCCCCCTCAAAACACTGTCATAAATCTTTTCCACCCCCCACTGCCCTAAGAAGGCATCAGGAGGAATGCCTTCAGATTTAAGGCTGTTCCACTGAGTCTCTGTAATTCTGCCAAGATAACCTATTAGATGGGCTCCAACTGTGCCATAGGGATATCTTCTGATTATAGTTGTCAGGATGGAAATATAGGGGAAATCAGACTGCCGTGCCTCTAAGCGTGCAACCTCTTCAAAAGAGAGGCCTTCTTTTATCACCACAGGTTCAATCTGGGATTTTCTGTTTTTGAGTTTCTCTTTAATCTCTTCTGGAGATATACCAAGAAATCCCGCCATTGCTGGAAGTTCCTCTTCATTTATTTCTTCAGCAGTGACAGCGGCCACAAAATAGGGTTCATTTTTTACAAGGGGGATGCCATTTCTGTCGTAAATAATACCCCTTTCAGGTTCTACAAAGAGTATCCTCTGTCTGTTATTTTCAGCAAGGAGTTTATAGGTCTTACCTTCAATAATGGAGAGCTGAAAGAGCCTCACAAACATAACCATAGAAAGGATAAAAACAACCAGGGTTGCAATTCTGATTCTTCTATGAAGGGCTTCAGCTGTTATTTTTTCCATTAAACTTTCCATGGTCTTATTTCAAAGCAAAGTGAGATTTTTTGTGCCTCCCTTTGTTTTCCTTATAGGGATTTGATTCACCAGCAAAATATCCAAGGGGCGCATTAATCAATGCCTGTATAAATATAGTATATATAACCCACCCTGAGATAGGAACTGGCACATCTTTGAGTGCCATGACAAGTATGGTTAAAAAACTATCCATGAGCGTGATAAAGAAAATACCTATAATCCCGAGTAAAGGACTCCAGACAAAAAACCCCCCGAGTATGTTTGCTGAAAGATAGCCAATAAGACACTTTGAAATCATATTGGGTCCCCAGAAATCTGAAAAAATATCCTCCACTAAACCAGTAAATGCCCCGGCTCCAGCTGTCTTAAACTCTTCCTTTGTCCTCATACCAAATATGAATACGAGGGCTGAAAGAAATTCAGGCTTGATTCCAAAGATAAGAAGTTTTGATTGTAAAAAAAGCGCAGCAGAAAGAAGAATTAACCATATATACCACTTAAAAGAGCCTTTACTATTCCTGACCGCAATGGTCACTGATCACACCCCCTATTAGTGCGACAGAGCTAAAGTAGTGAATTAGTATGCAAGTGAATTAGTGAGTTAGTTTCCTTAATTTTCTAATTCACTAATTCACTAACTCACTAACTCACTTCACCGTCAGGTATGCTGTCGCACTGTAGCACTGTCGCTCTATCGCACTATATTGTAGCACTATTTCTGCTGCCCTTTTGTAACAATAGCAACAAATTCAAGGCTTCTAAGATCCTGGGCTGTTTTGATTGTTACTTCCTTAAACAGTTCTTTTTCCTTTATGCCTGATACATATCCTACAGGAATACCTTCTGGGAATATCCCATCAAGTCCGGAGGTGATAACCCAGTCATCCTTTATCACCTCTGCATCTTTTGGTACATATTTAATGACCACTCCATGACCTGTACCAGTGGCAATACCTTCTGTTCGAGTTTGAAGAAATCTGACAGCAACCCTGAAATTTGAATCATCAAGCAGAAGCACCTCAGAGAAATCTTTATTCGCTATAAGGATCTTTCCCACAAGACCCCTTGGTGTAATTACAGTCATATCCTTTTTTATTCCGTCTGATTCTCCTTTATCAATTACTATGGCGTTTGACCATCTTGCGAGCCCTCTTCTTATCACACCTGCAAAGGTAACAATCTTTTTTTCAGACTCCTTTATACCAAGGAGTTCTTTAAGAAGAATATTTTGTCTTTTAATATTTTCATATTCAGCAAGCCTTTCCGTAAGGAGATCTCTCTCCTTTTCAAGAGATTCTATCTTCTCTTTTTTCCAGCTTAAAATTTGCCATTCCTTAGAGAGGGCATGAAAGGCTTTTGAGCTTATCATGCTCAGAAGGTCGTAGGGATAGGAGATATATTTTAAAGGCCCGAAGACCCTTGAGCTTAAAAAAGAAATAAAAAGGACCAGCAGGATTAAGAAAAATACTGGCCTGAATTTCATCTCTTCAGGGTAACTCTTTTAAGAAGCTCCAGGTCATCAAGCATCTTGCCTGCACCTCTGACCACTGCTGTAAGCGGGTCATCTGCCACAATAACAGGCACTCCTGTCTCTTCTGCAAGTAGTCTGTCAAGACCTCTTAAAAGGGCACCTCCTCCTGCAAGGACGATTCCTCTGTCCACAATATCAGCTGCCAGTTCAGGAGGTGTGTTCTCAAGGGTTGTCTTGACAGTATCAAGTATTATGCTGACAGGTTCCTTGAGGGCTTCCCTTATCTCATCCTCTGTTATCACCACAGACCTGGGGACTCCTGAAATAAGGTCTCTTCCCTTGATCTCCATTGTCCTGTTTTGAGAGTCAATTTTGTAGGCAGAACCTATCTCTATCTTTATCTGTTCAGCTGACCTCTCTCCAATAAGGATATTATATTTTCTTTTAAGATAAGCAATTATTGCTTCATCCATCTTGTCACCTGCTACACGAACAGCCTTACTGTAAACAATACCTCCAAGGGAAATCACAGCTACATCTGTTGTCCCACCACCTATGTCAACAATGATATTGCCCGATGGTTCATTTACAGGTAGACCCACACCGATGGCAGCGGCCATTGGTTCTTCTATAAGATAAACCTCTCTTGCACCAGATGCCTGTGCAGCATCCTTTACAGCCCTCTGCTCAACCTGCGTGATACCTGAGGGAACGCCTATGATTATCCTTGGAGCTATAAAACTCCTTCTATCATGAACCTTTTTAATGAAATATTTAAGCATCTCCCCGGTAGCATCAAAATCCGCGATCACGCCATCTTTTACAGGTCTAATGGCTATCACATTCTGAGGAGTCTTTCCGAGCATCCTCTTTGCCTCTGCGCCAACTGCTATAATCTTCCTGTCATCCCTTCTGTAGACCACAACAGAAGGTTCATTACAGACGATTCCTTTACCCCTTATATATACCAGGGTATTTGCTGTGCCAAGGTCAATAGAAAGATCCTTTGAAAACCATCCAAGTAACTGGCTAAACACTTTTTTCCTCCTTAATTATTCTATGCTTCTACTACCTCTGTACCGGCAAGCTCATCGCCAAGCCTCATTGTCTTTGGGCTACCCACAAGCATTATTAATTCCAGAAGAATTATAGCACCTCCTAAGAGCAATCCCAGAAAAGGTATTTTAATGAGTATTAAGGCAAAAAACAAGGGGCTATTTCTAATAATTGATTCCCTTGTTGTTGCTGGTGAGCTGTCTTTTTTCACCACTCTAAGGTGAGTTAGATATTTTCCTATGCTTCTTCCCTCAAAAAGTCCATCGGCTATCAGGACATACATGAGACCAGCAAAAAAACCTGTTGTTTTCAGAAACTCTATAAATATAAAAAAAATAATAAGATCTATTGACTTTGCCAGTAATCTGACCACTAAAGGGGGCTTAGTATTCATTTTTTCATTATACCATAGAGCAATAGAATTCCATAGAGTTAAAAATTCCCCCTAAACTGCCGATAGGAATGGCGAAGGATGCGATATTTTGGGGTTCACGGGGACAGTAGGGGTAGGGCTTGCCCCTACCCTTTTGAGGGTAACCGCAAGGGTTACCCCTACGTCTTCACCCCGTGAACCCCGATGAAAATGCATTTCTA
>CALJEL010000114.1 GCA_938074335.1 uncultured bacterium
GGGGCAAGCCCTGCCCCTACAGGTTTTAAATTCATTTTTAGGGCGATTCGTGAATCGCCCCTACCTACCTTTTTAAATTTTTTACAATGTGACATTTCAAAATAGTAATTAAATGTGACATTTTAAAATAGTAACCACAGACACCCCACTTAGACTTGACTTCCGTTCCTTTTACATGTTATAAAGGGTTACCCATAAAGGAAATAATCCAAAAAATTATAAGATTATAAAATAATATGATACTTTGTTAATTAAGATTAATTTTGCCTTGGCCCTTGGCCATACATAAAAAATTCAAGCCATTATGGCAGCTTTAAGGGAGGTGTAAGATGAAATTAGGTGTGTTCTTGAGTGAGTACAGAGCTGACTCAACTATCCTCCAGAGGCTCTCTCCTGAAAAACTCGGAATCATCCTTGTTGGCAACGGTGTATATCATGCTGCAATCAAGGAAAAGGGGCAATCCTCTCAGATACTGGATTTAAAGGCAAATTTTTATGCCCTGAAGGAAGACCTTGAAACACGCGGGTTAGATGCGTCAAAACTTGATAGCCGCGTTAAACCCCTCAGCTACGGTGATTTGGTGGATCTGATATTTAATGAATATGAAAAACTTATATGGATGTAAAGGAGGCAGCTATGGGAACATTAACAATAGGATTATTTTCTGCCCTTGTTGGTTCAATGAATTACGACTTTGCCTTAAAGCTTGCAGAGGCAGCGGTTGACAAAGGTCACAAGGTGAATCTCTGGTTTTCAAGTAATGCAGCAGGTTCCCCTTTAAAGGGTCAAAAACATCTGAAAGATTATTCCCATGGAGAAACACCATTAAGAAAATTAATCGAGAAAGGTGTGGAGGTATGTACCTGTGAGGCCTGTTCTCTTGCAAGGGGTGTAAATAAAACAAATGCTATTGAAGGTGTCCAGTGGAGTGCCATGCACTGGTATCTGGCAAAGATTCACGGATCCGACAGGGTCCTTCATATAGGAGGTGAGTGATGGCAGATGTAAAACTTGCTTTTATTGTTTCAAAGCCCCCTTATAAATCAGAGGTCCCAAAACTTGGCGCAACCCATGCAATGGCCTATCAGACAGTGGAGATACTTCTTGAAGAAGGTGATACAGTTACCCCGGTCCTTTGTTATGTTGGTGACGGTGTGTTAAACTGTTTAAAGGGCCAGAAGGCAATGGATATATATGGAATAACAAGCACAGAGACCCATCTTAAAAATTGCCTCCTTGTGGACCTTGATGTCTATGTATGTAAGGAAGACCTGGAAAATTTTGGGATCCAGGAAGACCAGATTGTTGATGCCGAGGATATGGGAGCAGAAAAGAAGTTACAGGTTGTACCTTTTGAGACAATTAAAAAGACTGTAGAAGAGGCAAAACATGTTTTATATTTTTAAAAATTAAAAACTCCTGGCTTCAACCTTTTAATGGAGGCGAGGGCCGGGAATAAATTAGAAAGGAGGAGACCATGGCATTAAAAGACCAGACACCCACAGAGACACTGGATGTCCTTGGAAGGGTATGCCCCTATCCACTTGTGATGACAAAAAAGGCACTTGAGAAACTTCCATCTGGTGCGATACTCAAGATACTCTGTGATGCCCCTGCCTCAGCAGAGGATTCATTACCGAGATTTGCTGAAAAACAGGGATATGCCTTTGAATCAGTAAAGATTGAGGATAAGGGATACTGGGAAATCTATATTCAAAAGAAGTAAGATCTTACACAGGGGGTTGATTTCTCAACTCCCTGTAATTCTTTTGCTGAGAAGGCATTTCTCTGACAATTGAATAATGTCTCAGGCAGGACATATTAGTGAGCCAAGTCTTTCTGTAAGCTTAAGGTTCTCCCTGTAATCTACAGGGCAATCAATAAGGACAGATTCTTTATGACCTAAAGATTTTCTTAGTATAATGGAAAGGTCATCCTCTTTTTCCACTCTGTATCCCTCCATACCAAAGGCATGGGCAAGTTTCACAAAGTCAGGATTTCCAAAGTCAACATAAAAGGTCCTTCCATATTTCATGAGCTCTTTCCAGGATATCAGTCCATAACCTGAATCATTAAACAAAACAATTGTAAGCTTCACTCCAAGTCTTTTTGCTGTCTCAAGTTCAGCAAGACTCATCAGAAGACCTCCATCACCAGTTGCTGCTATCACATTTCTTTCAGGATAGAGCATCTTTGCCGCAATGGCTGCCGGGATTGCAAATCCCATTGAAGAAAGACCATTAGATATAATTAGTGTATCAGGTTCATAAACCCTGTAGAATCTTCCTATCCATATCTTGTGTGCACCCACATCACTTATAAGGATATCATTCCTTCTGAGGACATTCCTAATCTCATTAACAATCCTCAAGGGTTTAAGGGGAAAACCTCCTTCATCAAATCCCTGGTATGAAAGCTCCCTTAGCTTCAGATAATAAGAAGGCTCTTTGGTAGAAATAATGCTCTCAGCCAGTATAAAAAGTGTTTTTTTTATATCTCCGCAGAGGTCGATCTGAACCTTATAGTGAGAACTTATCTCAGCAGGAACAGTTGATATATGAATCACCCTTACATCATGCCAGAACTCAGGACTGAACTCTACAGGATCAAATCCAATAGCGATTATGAGATCTGCCTTCTCTATGCCACAATTCACATAGTCTTTACTCTGAAGTCCTACTGGAGAAATAAAGAGTTCCGAATCTGCCGGCATAGCTCCAGCGCCCATAAAGGTTGTAAAAACAGGTATCCCTGCCCTCTCAGCAAACCTTTTCAATTCCTGAGATGCCCGTGCCCTTATGACACCATTGCCAGCAATAATAACAGGCTGATGGGCCTCCTCAAGCAGCCTTGCTGCCATTTTGATTAATTCAGCTGAGACTTCAGGGTATTTATATTCTATAGGTTCAATAGGCTCTCCCTCTGCCTTTAATTCAGCTACATCCTCATTGAGCTCAAGATGACAGGGTCCCCACTTTTCGGTCATGGAAATCCTGAAGGCCTTGTTCACAATCTCAGCAACAGAGTGCTGTTCAATGCGGGCATTCCATTTGGTAATCTGTTTCATGAGAGAAAGGACATCAATATATTGATGATATTCCTCATGGATCTTTGAAAGAGGTACCTGGGCTGTGATTGCTACAAGGGGAGAAAAATCAAGCAGGGCATCGGCTATGCCTGTTACCATATTTGTTGCACCGGGACCAAGGGTTGAGAGGCATACACCGGGTTTTTTTCTGAGCCTCCCCCAGGCGTTAGCCATAAAGGCAGCTCCTCTCTCATCTCTTGTAGTTATGAATCGGATACTGGAATGAGTGAGGGCTTCAAGAAGTGAAAGATTCTCCTCTCCAGGAATACCGAAAACGGTGGTAACGCCCTCTTTTTCAAGACATCTTACAAAAAGCTCTGATACATTCATGGAAGATCAGTTATCAAGAAGTTCGCTGAAGTCATGGATGCTCAGGAATTCATCTGATGGTTGAGCCTCTACCTTTGAATTGGATTTAGCCTTGTGGATAAGATATCTTATTCCGAAGGTCTTTGCTGTTTTTAAGACATCCACAGTATCATCTATGAAGAGAGAATGTTCTTTTTTAAAGCCTATCTTCTTTTCTGCCTTCTGCCAGAATTCAACATACTCCTTTGGTATACCCATATCAAAGGATGTTATGGCACCATCAAGATATCTGCCCAGTTCTGTCTTTTTTAATTTCATGCTGAGGACCTTATAATGGGCATTTGTTACAATCCATATATGTTTCTTCCTTGCCCTCATCTCCTTTAAAAAATCCTCCACATGGGGATGAATTTCTATTAGATGTCTTATCTGCTCCTTGAGGGCAATGATGTCAAGTTTTAGTTCTCCCGACCAGTAATCCACATCTGTCCAGTTTAATGTGCCCTCCTGCGACCTGTATTTTTTAAAAAGTTCTTCTTTAGCCTTTCCAAAGGTTATATTATGTTTCTCTGCATACCTTTCAGGAACAAGATGGCACCAGAAATAGTCATCAAAATATTTATCAAGAAGGGTTCCATCCATATCAAGAAGGATATAGGTGATCTCTTTTGTTCTTAGAGCTGACTTTATATCTTCAAGGTCAAAGGGCTTCAGTTCTATATCCAGAGACATGAATTTTTCTCCTCTTTTTAAAAGGATTAACAGTTATTAGAGCCTTCCCTTTGTGCTTGGCGCTTCCTTCAGACCTGGCTCTAATGATGCCGCCTCTCTGAGGGCCCTTCCAAAGGCCTTAAATATTGCCTCATACATATGATGTGGATCTCTTCCATAATGTATCCTTATATGGAGATTCATTAAACTATTATTTGAGAGTGCCCTGAAAAAGTCCTCAAAGAGTGATACCTCAAGATCTCTAAGTCGTAATCTCTTGTTTTGAACCCTGTAAACGAGATAGGGCCTTCCACTCAGGTCTATGGTGACCTCTGCGAGGCTCTCATCCATGGGAATAATAGCATTCCCATATCTCCTTATCCCTTTTTTTTCACCAAGTGCCTCTTTTATGGCCTCCCCGATAACTATACCGAGGTCCTCTATAAGATGATGAAAATCAACATCTATGTCACCAGCTGCATTTAACTTAAGGTCAAATCTGCCATGATATGCCATAAGTCCAAGCATGTGATTCAAAAATGGTACAGGTGTATTGATCTCGTATTTTCCACTGCCATCGAGATTTAGCTCGATAGATATATCTGTCTCCTTCGTCTTTCGCTTTACTTCTGCCCGTCTCATAATTTCCTCCTTACTTACTCACCAATCCTTTAAGAGCCTTTATAAAGGCCCTGTTTTCTTCTTTCCTTCCTACGGTCACTCTCAGGCAATCAGGTATCACATTACTTAGATTTTTTATAAGTATATCTTTTTTTATAAGCCCTTTATAAATCCTCCCCGCATTCCTTATCTTGAATAATATAAAATTTGCATCAGATGGATAAACCGTGATCTGGTTTATACTTTGCAACTCCTTCATTAGCCATTCCCTCTCAGAAATAACCCTCTTTATGAGATTATTAAAGAAACTCCTTTTTCTCAATACCTCAAGGGCTATATTCTGGGTTAATAAATTTACATTGTAGGGCAATCTTGCCTTATTAATCTCATTGAGAATCCTGCTATCGCCAATTAAAAAACCAAGCCTTATTCCGGCAAGCCCTATTTTTGAAAATGTTCTCATAACAAGGAGGTTCTTATATTTCTTTGTATAGGGAATAAAGCCATTATTATTTCTGGCATAAGGCTGATAGGCCTCATCAACAACAACAATACAATGGCTTTTTTTAATCACATCAACGATCTTTTCCTCTGAAAACATATTTCCTGTTGGATTATTGGGAGAGCTTAAAAAGATAATTCCTGGTTTTTGTTTCCTTATAACATTTATAAAATTATCAGGTATATCAAAATTCTGATCAAGGGGTATCTCGATAATCCCCTTTCCAAGTATCCTTCCGATAATACCATACATTGAAAAGGTGGGCACTGGATAAAGGACGGGCCCACCTGTAACCGAGATAAGATAATATATAAGCTCATCTGAGCCATTTCCCTGAAGTATATTTTCAGGCCCTGTATCCCACATCCTGGATAGCAATTTTTTCAGGTCTTTTGCCTCAGGATCAGGATATCTATTAAGCTTGAGGGATCTCAGATTAAGCGTAATGGATGGACTGTAAGGACATTCATTGGCATCAAGTTTTATATTTGCCTTGATAGCCTCAGACCTGTATCCCTCAAGGCTTAAAATCTCCTTGCGTATAAGGGTCTTTAAAGGATGCTCAAGAGAGTTTTCTGGCATCTCTTCTCCACTTAAGGTATTACCTTATTGAGCTGATACTCAACTATCCCTGTGGCGCCAGCCTTCTTGAGTCTTGGAATAAGGTCGCGGACGAGTTTTTCGTCAATCACCACATCAAGGTCATACCATCCAGCTTCTGTAAGCTGAGCGATAGTTGGTGAATGCATGGCTGGTAATTGAGACAGTACTGACTTCAGGTCCTTTTCATGGACATTCATCTTTAAACCAACCTTGTCCTCTGCAGCAAGGGCCCCCTGAAGAAGAAGGCAGATATTCTCCATCTTTTCACGCTTCCAGGGGTCTTTCCATGCCTCTTTATTTGCAATGAACCTTGTTGTTGATTCAAGAATGGTATCAATAATCCTGAGGTTGTTTGCCCTGAGTGAGGTGCCTGTCTCTGTTAGCTCTACAATAGCATCAGCAAGATAGGGTGGCTTCACCTCTGTAGCACCCCAGGAGAAATCAATCTGTGCATCTATACCCTTTGACTTGAGAAATCTTCTGGTAAAATTTACAAGCTCCGTGGCAATCCTTTTACCATTCAGGTCTTTCAGGGTCTTTATCTTTGAATCCATCGGCACAGCCACTACCCATCTTACAGGTCTGAATCCTTCCTTTGCATATCTGAGTTCAGCAACCTCTTTGACACTGGCATTACTGTCAAGAATCCAGTCAAGACCTGTAAGCCCGCAATCAAGTACTCCATCTTCAACATATCTTGCCATCTCCTGTGCCCTTATTAGCATGGATTCAATCTCCGGGTCATCAAACTGGGGATAATAGGACCTTTGAGATAGCTCTATCCTGTAGCCAGCCTTTCTGAATAGCTTTAATGTGGATTCCTGAAGGCTTCCCTTTGGAAGACCCAGTCTTAATACCTTCTTTTTGGGTTGTGAAGCCGAATTCATGATACCTCCCTTGCCAGCATCATTTTTTTAAGCACCCTGTCAATTATTATGGATGCAATTTCCTCTTTTGGCAATAACTCCGTTGGCTCCACAGAGTCTCTGTCAATAATGAGGACCCTGTTTGTGTCAACCTCAAAACCTGCCCCTGGCTCTGATATATTGTTAAGAACAATCATATCAAGCCCTTTTTGAAGGAGCTTTTGCTTTGCACTATCAATGTCCTCTGAGGTTTCTGCTGCAAAACCAACAAGAAAAGGCCTCCTTGAAAGTCTTCCAACCTGAGCTATTATATCCACAGTAGGTTGAAGCTCAAGGCTGATCGTTTGAGTCCTTTTGAGCTTGCCCGGCTCTTTTTTACAGGTAAAATCAGCGGGTGCCGCTGCCATAAAAAGTATATCTATATCAGGAATAAGGCACATAACTGCCTCTTTGAGTTCACTGGTAGTTTCAATCTTTATTACCTTTACTCCATGGGGAGGTCTCAATGAAACAGGACCACTTACAACAGTAACATCTGCACCGCGCTGCCTTGCAATTCTTGCAAGGGCAAAACCCATCTTTCCTGATGATCTGTTTGAAATAAACCTCACAGTATCAATATATTCCCTTGTTGGTCCTGCTGTAACAAGGACCTTAAATCCTTTCATATCTTTATCGGAAAGTAAATTTTCAATCTCCTGAAGTATGTCCTCAATATCTGAGAGTCTTCCATAACCTTCTTCACCACAACAAAGTGGTCCTTTTTCAGGTCCTATGAATTTAACCCCTCTTGCCCTGAGTCTATTTATATTTTCCTGAACAGCAGGGTTTTCATACATCCTCCAGTTCATACCAGGTGCTATAAGGACCTTGCCTGGAGGCATAGCAAGAAAGGCAGTGCTCAACAGATCGTCAGCAATACCTGATGCAAATTTTCCTATAATATTTGCGGTGGCAGGTGCAACAACCATGATATCTGAGTTCTGGGAGAGTTCAATATGGGACAGGGGAAACTGAAAGGTATCACTGTAAGGCTTCCTGCCAGTAACAGATTCTATCAGAAGTGGATTTATAAACTTCAGGGCTGCTTCGGTAAAGATAACATCAACTCTGGCACCTGCCTCGATAAGCCTTCTTGCAAGCTCTACTGACCTGTAGATTGCTACACTGCCTGTGAGACCGAGAAGGACATTCTTATTCTTCAATATCCTTCTGTCTCTCATTGGAGAAGAGTTCTGAGAGATCTCTGCTCTCTTCCTCCTTTCCATGAAGATAAACCTTGAGGTCCTTTTCAAGCTCTCTTATGTCAGCAGGGACCCTTCTACGGTCCTCAAGAAGTTTTCTGTAATCAAATTTCTTCTCTTCTTCTCTTGCCTTGATAGCCTCTTCACCAACGATATATTCAAGTTTTCCTTCCAGGGCCTCTTCAATGGCAATAGTCGTTACCTTCTTTGACTTCGTTTCAATCTTCTTCTTTGCACCAAAGGATAGTTCCTTTGCCCTCTGGGCAGCAATATTAACGAGTCTGTAACGGCTGTCAATCTTCTGCCTGTCTATTTCAATTGGTAATGAAATTATGTCCATCTCCCTTCCTCCTTATTTATACAATTGGATAAAATCTATCAATAAATTCAGGGTCAAATCTCTTTGACCTCAATCTCTCACTGATTATTATGGATTTAAGGTCACTTATGGCCTTTTCAAGGCTATCGTTTATTATAACATAATCATAAAAGGAATATTCCCTCATCTCCTCAAAGGCCCTCTTGAGCCTCAGGTCCAGGTTTTCAGCGCCTCTTCTAAAAAGTCTTTCTTTCAATTCCTCAAAAGAGGGTGGCATTATAAATACAAGCACTGCCTCAGGATAAAGCGCCTTTATCTGCTTTGCACCCTGAACGTCTATGTCAAGAAGGACATCTATATTCCGCTCCATGAGGTCATTGAGCGTCTTTTTTGCTGTTCCATAGAGATTGCCATGCACCATTGCCCATTCTGCAAATTCTTCCCTCTGTATCATTTCTCTGAATCTCTTTTCATCAACAAAATAGTAATCAACCCCTTCTATCTCTCCCTCCCTTGGCCTTCTTGTTGTATAGGATACAGAAAAGGCTATCCTGTCAAAGTCCTTCACAATAGCATTGCAGAGTGTTGTTTTACCAGCACCAGAAGGTGCTGAGACTACTATCAGACTACCCTTCATCTTCATTCCTTAAGCTCAATTCATCTGAATGCTCGCCGCTAAACCTCTGGGTGATTGTCTCTGTTTGCAGTGCCGAGAGTATGACATGGTCACTATCTGTTATTATGATTGCCCTCGTCTTTCTGCCCTCAGTGGCATCAATAAGTTTTCCCTTGCGTTTTGCCTCTTCCCTGAGCCTCTTCATGGGTGAAGAGTCAGGAGAGACAATCGCCACCACCCTGTGGGCAGAGATAACATTACCAAAGCCGATATTAATCAGCATCTGTCCCGGAAATCTTTTCATACCCTGTCCTTCCCCGCTTAATCGGAGCCGGGATTATCCTCACTACTTACTTCCCGCTGTTATTTTCGCTGCCGATCATTCTACATTCTGTATCTGCTCTCTGAGGCCCTCAAGCTCTGTCTTTGCCTCCACCACAAGGGTCCTTATGCCAAGATTCATTGATTTAGCTCCTATGGTATTGAACTCCCTTAATATCTCCTGAATGAGAAAATCAAGTCTTTTACCTACAGGCCCGGGTTGTTCCAGTAATGTTTTAAATTGGCCAGTGTGACTCTCTATTCTGACTATCTCTTCAGAGATGTCCATCTTCTCAAGTATTGAACCTATAGTAACCCAGAAATCCTTTTCTCTGTTCTCTCTTTCCACCTCAAGCTCTCTTAAAAGCTCCTGAATCTTTTCCTTCCACTTGCTGAGCCCCTCTTCGCGGGCCTGAGCCTGAAGGAGTTTTATTTTATCATTGATAAGACCTATTTTTCCAATCCTCTCATAAAGCTCCCTTTTCAGGTTTTCTCCCTCTTTAAGTCTCATGGTCTTTAAAGCCATCAGGGCATCATCGAGTAAATGAAGGAGCTCAACCTCATCATAATTATAAGGTATCTCCACCATAAGGTCTTTCAGATTCACAACAAAGGGTAAGCCACCGGGCTCAAGGCCTTTCAAGCCTTCAATAATATTAAGCAATAATTGCCTGTTCAGTTTAAAATTTGAGGGAGGTTCAAGGAATGTAATGCTGATATCAATCTTACCTCTTGAAAATCTGGATTTAACGAGCTCCCTCATCCTGAACTCTGAAGGATAAAATACAGGGCTCATCCTGAAATTTATTTCAAGAAACCTGTGATTAAGAGACCTTGCCTCAATCCTCAGATTCCCTTTCTCTAAGGCACCATATCCTGTCATGCTTTCCATAAAGGATTTCCTTTCCTAATTACAGATTTATTACAGAATAAATAAAAACTAATCTCCTTGTAAAGGACTTATAAAACAGCCCTAAACTGCCATAGGAATGGCGGGGGATGCCGATATTTTGGGGTTCACGGGGTGAAGCTTGTCTTCACCCCGTGCTCTAAAGGCAATACCAGCTCCCCAGAAAATCTGACGATTTTCTGGGGACCCCGCCTGCGACACCTTAACAGAGCAGTAGAGCAGCAGAGCAACAGTTGACCGCAATCTGCCAATAGAAATTTATAATAAACCTTCAATAAAAACTGGCAGGCTGCCGAAAAGGCTTTACCTGCGACACCTTAGTGTAATACTATTAATAAGCTTACTATACATAACTGACTTCACCTTTTTAAGTGATGAACTTTTGTTACATAATAAATAAAGATTGTCGCATTGTAAAGACTTTGAGGC
>CALJEL010000115.1 GCA_938074335.1 uncultured bacterium
TCCCTTATATCATCAAGGCTCTTTATTCCACCACCAACTGTAAGGGGCATAAATACATCTGAGGCTGTCCTTTCAACAACATCAAGTATGATCTTTCTTTTTTCATGGGAGGCGGTTATGTCAAGGAATACAAGCTCGTCAGCACCCTGTTGGTCATAATAAATAGCATTCTCTACAGGGTCTCCAGCATCCCGCAGGTTTACAAAGGAGACGCCCTTTACAACCCTTCCATCCTTCACATCAAGACATGGTATTATGCGTTTTGCAAGCATCTATATTAGCTTTTTTGTCTCACAATAGGTCTTAATCTTTTTATAAATCTCACAAAGCCTCTTAGAGATATCATAGAGTCTATTTATCCCTTTTACAATATCTTCCTCATCTTCACTATATTCATGGGTCAGAACATTTCGCAATTCTCTGAGCATAAGCCATTCCTGTGCACTATCTATAATGCCAAACTTTTCAGCCCTGTTTAATACATCAATAAAAGGGATTCCCTCTATATCCTCTCCAAGAGATTCAAGTATATTTCTCAATAGCCTTCCTGCTGCGTCCTGAAGTTTTCCGAATCGAAAAGAGAGCTGGTCTATAAAGGAGAGATCAACATCGTTGAGTCCTTTATATTTCTTAGGATCAATCGGTATTAAAGATTGAATTGCCATGATTGCCGATTGAAGCCTTTGCATATGTTTATCACATATGGATATATATGTTTTAACCTTTTCTAACTTCATATCTTTACTCCCGTTGTTTTTGCATATTCATAAATGGGTCCCTTTAAAGGTCTTCCCCTTTTCTGGACGAGGAGGTCTATCCTTTGGTCACCAATCGCAAACTTCAGGTCTGCAAGGAATCCTGCCTTGTCCTCAGGACCTGCCTCTAAAGAGGTTTCAATATAGATATCTATGTCCCCACCCTTCTTAGAGTCATCTATCCGTGAACCAAAGATCCTTATCTCGCAATCTTCACCAAAATACCTGATAGCAAGCTCCTTTATGATCTTTAATGTATTTTGATCAATCCTCATTGGAAATCTTTATCGCCTCTTTGAGGTCAATTGCACCACTGTAAAGTGCCTTTCCTGTAATGACGCCGTAGAGGCCTTTTATTTCCTTAAGCCTTTTTATATCATCAATGGATGATACACCTCCAGAGGCAATAACAGGTATATGCACTGTCTCCACCATCTCTCTTATGGCAGGGATATTTGGTCCTGTGAGCATGCCATCCCTTGAGATATCAGTATAGATTATACCCCACACGCCGTAATCCTGCATCCTCAGGGCAAGCTCCTTTGCCTTAATATCTGTTGTCTCAACCCATCCCTTAATAGCAACAAGCCCGTCCTTTGCATCAATACCAGCAATTATCCTCTGGGGGAAACCTTTACATGCCTCTTTTACAAGCTCAGGTCTTTCAATGGCAACTGTACCAAGTATCACCCTGTTTATTCCCAGCCCAAGGAGCGACTCAATTCTTTCCATATCCCTTATGCCGCCGCCAACTTCTATATCAATAGCCACAGACTTTCTTATCTCCTTTATGCTTTCAATATTCTTCTGATTCCCTGTAAATGCTCCGTCAAGGTCAACAATATGAATGAGTCTTGCACCAAGGGACTCCCATCTCTTAGCCATCTCCACAGGATTATCAGAGTATTCAGTCACAGCATCAGCCCTTCCCTGAAGGAGTCGAACACACTTGCCATTTTTTAAATCTATTGCAGGAATTATCAGCATATATGTTGTGTCTTTATCCTCCTTATAATCTCTGTTGTTGATATACCCTCCACATAGGGCAGGCTTATTGTTTTTTCCACGAGATCTGAGCCAACTATATCCTCGACCTTCCAGTCTCCACCCTTTACAAGTATGTGAGGTCCAAGGAATTTTATGATCTCATAGGGTGTGTCCTCTTCAAATATGACAACAAAGTCTACGGGCTCAAGACTGGCAAGCACCTCTGCCCGGTCCTCTTCATTGTTTATGGGTCTACCGGGTTTTATCCTCCTCACTGAACTGTCAGAATTAAGACCCACCACAAGGATATCTCCAAGTGTCTTTGCCTCTTTAAGGTATCTTACATGACCTTTATGGATGATATCAAAACATCCATTTGTGAAGACAATCCTTCTGCCTCCTGCCTTTTCCTTCTCAATAATCTCTTTTAATTCCTTTGAGAAACCTTTATATATCTTCCTGTTCATTCCGATATCTCAAGTATGAGTTCCCTTGCCTTTTTGATTATCTCCCTGTCAGTCTTATATGTTACTCTTTTTATAGCCTCATCAACAGGCATCCACAGGACCTCCTCGACCTCCCAGTCATGGTCTTCAGGCCTGCCCTTTAAATATTCCATGAGGTAGAAGTGTACTGTCTTTTTAGCCTTTGCGTTTTCTTCCTTTATATAAAACCAGTAGGAGACATCACCTATTTTTTTAATTATCTTTCCTTCAAGGCCTGTCTCCTCTGTTACCTCTCTCAGGGCCGTGACCTCAGGACTTTCATTCTTTTCCACAAGGCCTTTTGGAAGTGTAAGGATCTTTTTGCCCTTTGGCTTTATTATGGCAATCTTTATATCATTATTTTCTTTTTTAAAGAGCACTCCTCCAGAGGATACCTGTATCTTCAGCCTTTGAGGTTTATTTTTTGCCATTCAGGATATCCTGACCCTTTATTAATCTCATGATATCATTATAAAATGCAAGGACAGCAAGCATTATAATGAATGCCAGGCCGATTTTCTGGGCAATGGCTATCGTCCTTTCACTGAGAGGTCTTCCCCTGAGTCTTTCTATTAAAAACATAATGAGATGACCACCATCAAGGATCGGTATGGGAAGGAGGTTTAGCACTCCGAGGTTTACACTTATAAGTGCCATGAAGGCAAAGAAGTTCAGTGGACCTGCCTCTGCTGAGCGTTTTGCTATATCAAAGATCATTATGGGACCTCCCAGTGTTTCAAGAGGTATGACCCTCTGAAGTAACTTAACTATGGAAAGGCATGTAAGGTAAACAACCTCACCTGTCTTTATAAATCCCTGTCCGATTGCCTGAAAAGGGTTTAATTTCTTAATAACAGTCCTGTCTGATGGTTTTATTCCAATGAGGCCTATCTCGATCTCCTCGCCAAAGATGTTTCTGGTTTTTTCAGGTTTTGGTATGATCTTTAATTCAAACTCTGAATCTTTTCTTGATATCTTAAGTCTGAGGGTTTTACCAGGGGACTTCTGTATCCTTGGAACTACCTCATCCCAGGTGCTTACAGCTATCCCTTCTATCTCTATTATTTTGTCTCCAGGGATTAAACCAGCCTGTTCTGCCACCGAGCCTGGCATGACCTCTCCAATCTCAGAGGTGAGGGCAGGGATGCCCTTGATATACACACCAGAAAATATTAATGCTGCAAGGAGGATGTTAAAAAAGGGACCAGAAAAGACTATAAAGGCCTTTGTAGAGACTGGCTTATGGGAAAAGGAAAATCTTCTCTCCTCAGGAGGTATCTCCTCACCTGGTTCTTCTCCATACATTTTTACATATCCACCGAGGGGTACAGCACTTATGAGATACTCTGTGTCACCTCTCTTTATTCCCACAAGCCCTGGACCAAAACCGAGCGAGAATTTAAGAACCCTTACACCCGATATCCTTGCAGCAAGAAAATGGCCGAGCTCATGGAAAAAGATAACTATACCGAGCAATAAAATGGCATAAAGTACTGTCATGCTATTCTCCTTACAAGACCTTCTGCTTCATCCCTTGCCCATCGGTCTACCTCAAGAACCTCCTCAATACTGTTACATGGTGATTTTTTGTGTTTTTGCATGACCCTTTCTATGATGGAGGGAATATCATTGAATCCTATGGTCTCTTTCAGAAAGGCATCCACAGCAATCTCATTTGCAGCATTGAGGACTGCAGGCATGGTTCCTCCTTCCTTTATAGCACTGTAGGCAAGGTCAAGGCATGGAAAGGCATCCCTGTCTGGTTTTTCAAAGGTGAGTTTCTTTAAAGTATCAAAATCAAGGGGCTCAACAATATCAGGAAGCCTTTCAGGATAGGATAAGGCATAGGCAATGGGTGCCTTCATATCAGGCCTTGATAGTTGAGCTATCAGGGTTCCATCAGTGAATTCCACCATTGAATGGATAATACTTTCAGGATGTATGACCACATCAATCCTTTCAGGAGGAAGTTCAAAAAGCCATCTCGCCTCTATCACCTCAAATCCTTTATTCATAAGTGTTGCTGAATCCACTGTGATCTTTGCCCCCATTTTCCAGTTTGGATGTTTCAGGGCTTCCTGTGCCCTGACATTAAGGAGTTCTTTTCTGGACCTTCCCCTAAAGGGTCCTCCTGATGCGGTAAGGATTATCCTTTTAATTTCAAAAGGATTTCTCTTCTCAAGGCACTGAAATACCGCAGAGTGTTCACTGTCCACAGGTATGATCTTTACAGCATTCTTTTTAGCCTCTTCCATGACTATCTTTCCTGCAATAACAAGGACTTCTTTATTTGCAAGTCCAATGGTCTTGCCTTTCTTTATTGCTGCCAGTGTGGGGAGGAGTCCTGCAGCTCCCACAATGGCAGAAAGGACAAAGTCTGCCCTTTCATGGGTGGCTATTTCTATGAGACCATTGATACCCGAGAGGACCTTTACATTCACCTTTTTCTTTAATTTTTCTGCAGCCTCCTCATCATAGACCGCCACTATCTCAGGGAAGTACCGATTTATCTGCTCCAGAAGCAGAGAGAGGTTACTCCTTGCAGAAAGGCCCAGTATCCTGAACCTATCCTGGTTTTTCCCTACCACCTCAAGGGTGCTTTTTCCAATAGAACCTGTTGAACCAAGAAGGACTATGTTTTTCATATGCTGTTGTTATGTTTTAAAACCTGCTCAGGGTTCAAGATCTTGAACCTACAGAATTAAACTAATATACAGGTAAACAATGGGTCCAACCACAAGACTTGAGTCTATCTTATCAAGTATTCCTCCGTGGCCTGGTATCAGAGAACTTGAGTCCTTCACACCGGCATCCCTCTTATACATTGATTCAATAAGATCACCCATTACACAGGAGCTTCCTATTATAATACCAAGAATGAACAGGTCCTTGCCTGATGTTACAGGTTTAAGATTCAGAATGTAAGAGGATTTAAGAAAAATCATCCCCAGGATATAGGAGCCCACAATGCCTCCTGCTACAGAGCCCATTGCACCTTCCACTGTTTTATTGGGACTGAGCTGAGGATAGAGCTTTCTTCTGCCAAGGTAACTCCCGATGTAATAGGCAGAGCTATCAGAAAGCCAGATGGTTCCATAGAGAAAGATTATCCATTCATGTCCCATATGCCTGAGCCGGAGCTGAAAGGATATAAGCACAATCACATACACAATGCCTGCGATTGCAAGGGCCGTGTCTCTGAGACTATCTGATGGGTCCTTTATGCTGAGCATCCTGTAGGCTGCAATAATGATAAAAGAAAATGCAATCGCCACCGTTGTTACATTTGAGGGCTGAGAAATATCTTTATAAAAGATATAGAGAACAATCAGACCAGCAAAAACAGACAGTATAGTAATGTCCTCTTTAAGCCTGAACATCCTGTAGAATTCATACAGACCGATCAGGGCGATAATTGCAATCAGACCAAAGAAGTATCCCTCAGGGAGTTTTGTGACATAGAGATATAATAAGGGGATTAATATTGCTGCAGTGATAAGTCGTTTCATGGGATTATCTACTCCTTTTAAAAATTAAATATGATATTGCAGGGTTGGAAATCTGGAGCACCTCAAAAATTAATGATTTCTGGGGCTTCCTCTGGATGATTTCTAAAGGGCTCATGATTTAATACATCTGAGGCTTTCAAGAACCCGTCCAAATCTCCTTTGCCTTTTCTGATAGTCCTGAATTGCCTCAAGGAATTCCTCCTTTGTGAAGTCAGGCCACAGTGTCTCCGTAAAGTAGAGCTCTGCATAGGCTGATTGATATATCAGAAAATTACTGAGCCTTCTTTCACCGGATGTCCTTATGAGGAGGTCAGGGTCAGGTATACCATCTGTATCAAGATAGTTCTTAAAATTATCCTCATTTAATGACTCTGGATCAATCTTTTCCTTTAATAGTTTCCTTACTGCCCTTATGATCTCATCCCTTCCCCCGTAACTGAGGCAGAGTATGAGATTCATTGCCTTCCCATCTTTTGTGGCATCTTCGGTTTCTTTTATCAGTGTGAGGATATCTCCTGGAAGCATATCCCTGTTTCCGATAGTCATAAACCTTATACCCTGCCTTTTCATATTATCTCTTTCAGCATTGAGATAATTTTTTAATAATTCCATCAGGGTGAAGACCTCATCAAGTGGTCTCTGCCAGTTTTCAACTGAAAAGGCATAAAGGGTGAGATTCTTTATGCCGAGCTCACGGGCTGCCTCTATTATCTGTTTTGCCCTCTCCGAGCCCCTTCTGTGGCCCTCTGTCCTGGGGATGCCACGCAGCTCTGCCCACCTGCCATTTCCATCCATTATTATCGCAATATGCTGAGGAAGTCCTGCCATTTTTAATATCTCTTGAATATATAAAGCCTTGTCTGTTTCGGGTTTTCACCTTTCAGGAGGCTACTAAGACTTATCCCCATAAAGGGCTTCTGAAGGACATAAAGCCTGTCCTTTGTAAGATAAAAGTCCACAATAGCACCGCCCACCTCCTTGAGAGGCTCTTCAATCATGTTTTTCCCGTCCCATCTGATACTTACTATTTGAGAGGAACTCCAGCCAATTCCTTTTGCAATCCCTGAGACAGGTGTCCGTTTTATGAGATATATCCGTTCATCTTCAACGATGAGCCTGTCCTTGAGAGTCCATTCCTCTTCTTTCAGAAGTGGTGAACTACCTGCCTTTTTGAAGGTTGAAAAAAATCCTCCTGTGTCTTTTTCACTTCTCCAGAGGAGCCTTCCCTCTGTGTCATAAAGATAGAGATAACCTCTGTCATCATATGAAAGGGTCATACAATCACCCTTGCAGACAAAGACAAAACTGAAGATATCATAACCGTGTCTTAAGGCCTTTGGGGGCGAAAGTAACAGTTCAAGCTGTCCCTCCTCCACCAGAGGACTTAAGAATGGCGGTTTAAGCTCCTTTATCTCACCTGTCGGTCCCTCGTAAGGAGAATAATTCTGGGTAAATAGCTTACCGTTTAAATATCTAATAAGTCCTGTTTCTCTATAAATCGGGCTTAATTCTCCATCCCTTAATTCATATATCTCGGAGGTTGCCTTATCATCCTGAAGGACTGATACTATTATCTCTGCCTTCCTATCCCCGTTAATATCAGCACTATATAAACCAAGGGGTTCACCTTTGATCTTTATTTCATGAAGGCCCTTCAGTGTAACACCAAGGCTGTATACCTCTATGTAATTATCCTTTGCAATGATTAGCTCCTCTTTGCCATCTCCATCCACATCTGCTATGTTGATGAACCTGACACTGCCAGGAAGTCTGAAACTTAATAAAAGGTCAGAACTCTTAAGTTCCTCTTCATAGAGGGCCCTGTCCTTTTTCAGTCTTTCAATATAGTCCCTCTGGAGTTCTACCTCTGACTCAAAAAAGAGTTCTTCTGTCTGAGACCACAGGGCCTTCTGAAGGAGTTTTGAGAAAGATGAACCCGCTTCAGGTGCCTGAGGCTTCAGTGTAAGGGTGATGATTATATCTGACAGGGATTTATCATTTACAATCTCAAATCTATCGCTCTTCTTCAGTTCTCTTATATAATCATCAACAATAAAATAATCAATTCCCTTTTCTTCCTGAACATAAACTTTAAATGGTGAATTAGAAAGGAGGATCCTTGAGCCTGGCTCGGCAGTTCCTTCAATCACTTTACCTACTGAGAAATCTTCTTCAACCCTAACTATCTCCACCCTGCCAGTCTTTATATCTCCTGTCCAGACCTCCTCCTCTGTTACTGGATGTCTTATCTTTTTTGTGGTAACAATATCAAATCTCATATGTGGTTTCATCCCATGTCTTAAGCCGGCTCCTATTCGTAAATTCCCTTCATTAATAGAGATCACATCTGCCTTTATGTCCTTAAAAAATCCTGTGAGTTCCTGAATAAGTTTCTGGTGAGGGGTCTGCTCGTTCTTCGGAAAATCCTCGGATTTCTTTGGGACCTCCTGCTGGGCACTTACCTTACCTGAGGTGAGTGAAAAAAAAAGGATCAGGGTGAAAAAAAGGCTGAATGTTTTGGTGATCCTCGCTTTATTTCTTCTCTGTTTTTCTGGCATTGAATCTAAATTATACTGACTGTTTTTATAATTTTACCAGTTTACTCCTTGAAAAAACAAGGAAAATCTGTTAAAGTTTTTAATCTATGGATGAGATAAAAAAGATAAGGCAGGAGATTGATAAGATCGATGATAAGATCCTTGAGCTCCTTACAAAAAGGGCAAATCTTGCAATAAGGATAGGTAAGATAAAGAAAAAATCACTTCTTCAGACATATGCACCTGAAAGGGAAAGGGCTATTATTGAAAGGCTTTTATCAAAGAACAAAGGTCCTTTCCCAAACAGCAGTCTTAAACTTATCTACAGGGAGATATTTTCTGTTAGCCGTTCTCTTGAGGAACCCTTGAAGATAGCCTGTCTCGGTCCACTTGCCACCTTCACACACCTTGCTGCTATAAAGCAATTCGGAAGTTCTGCCATATACCTTCCAGAGGAGAGTATAAAGGCAGTATTTGATGCAGTTTCAAGAGATAGGGCACATTATGGGGTGGTACCTATAGAAAACTCCACAGAGGGTGTAGTGAGCTATACCCTTGATATGTTTATGGACTTTGACCTTTACATCTCAGGAGAGATAATGCTCGAGATAAATCATAACCTCCTTTCTATCTCTGGAGACAGAACAAAGATAAAGAGGATATATTCCCATCCCCAGGCAACTGCCCAGTGCAGAAGATGGCTTGAAAAAAACATGCCTGGCATAGAGATTATAGAGGCAACGAGCACAGCAAGGGCTGCAGAGCTTGCATCAAGGGATCCTGAGGGTGCAGCAATAGCAGGAGACCTTGCTGCCCAGTATTATGACCTTGAGTTCGTAGAAAGACATATAGAGGACTTCAAGGACAATTACACAAGATTTCTTGTTATCTCAAAGACAATGGTTCCAAGGACTGGAAAAGATAAGACATCTCTGATGCTTTCTTTAAAGGACAGGCCAGGCGCACTTCATGACCTCCTGAGCCCTTTCAAGGAACAGAAGATTAATCTTACAAAGATAGAATCAAGGCCCTCAAAGACAAAGGCTTGGCAGTATATATTCTTCATTGACCTTGAGGGTCATGTGGAAGACATTAAGGTGAAGAAGGCACTAAAAAAGGTCAGGGATATATGTATTGATTTTAAGATCCTTGGTTCCTACCCAAGGCATGATTGAATGTAAAAGGGTGAATGAAGGAGTGGATATGAATATCAGGATATCGGACTTCATAAAGGATATAAGTCCCTATGTGCCGGGCAAGCCCATAGAGGAACTCCAGAGGGAACTCGGCATAAAGGATATTGTGAAGCTTGCCTCAAATGAAAATCCGCTCGGGCCATCAAGGAAGGCTATGGAGGCCATAAAAAAGGCAACCAGAGGACTGAACAGGTATCCTGATGGAAGTTGCTATTATCTTAAAAAGGAGCTCTCAAAGAAACTCGGGGTGAGTCCTGAGGAGCTTATAATCGGTAATGGCTCAAATGAATTGCTGGACATTGCATCAAAGACATTCCTCATGCCAGGGGACAATGCTGTTATGGCAAGGCCTTCCTTTGTTGTTTATGCAATGGCAACAAGGATAGCCGGTGCCACTCCTCTTGAGATACCTCTCACACTGGAGCTCAGTCATGATCTTGTGGCTATGGCAGGTGCAATAACAGATAAGACAGGGATTGTCTTTATTGCCAATCCAAACAATCCTACAGGTACAATAAACCTGGCTCATGAATTTGATACCTTTATGAAAAAGATTCCCGGGAATGTGCTTGTTATAGTTGACGAGGCCTATTATGAATATGTTACTAATAAAGAATATCCTGATACACTTCAGTATCTGAAGAAGGGCTATCCGATTCTTATCCTAAGGACCTTTTCAAAGATATACGGACTTGCAGGATTAAGGATAGGTTACGGAATAGGACCAAAGGAATTGATAACAGAGATGAACAGGGTCAGGGAGCCTTTTAATGTAAATTCCCTTGCTCAGATAGCTGCAGCTGCTGCCCTTAAAGATAAAGAACATGTAAGGAAGTCAGTAGCTCTAAATAAAACAGAGAAGCAATTTCTTTACAGGGAATTAAAGAAACTAAATATAGATTTTGTTCCAACAGAGGCAAACTTTATTTATATGAGATTCCCCTTCCCTGTCCAGCCGCTCTTTAATGAGATGCTTAAAAGGGGAGTGATAATAAGACCTGTTGGAAAGAATGAGATAAGACTTACCATAGGGACAAGAAAGGAGAATTTTAAATTTATAAAGGCCCTTGAAGATATTTTAAAAGAATGGAGGAGACAATATGGACATAATAGTTTTAAGCCCTGAGGCAACAGAGGAACAGATACAGAATATCCTGAAAAGACTGGAGCAATTTGGCTTTAAGACAACCCTATCAAAGGGAGCAGAAAGGACCATAATAGGAGTTATAGGTGATACCTCTAAGGTTACCGAAGATGAGGAAGAGAGATTCAAGGTCATGCCAGGTGTTGAGAATATAATGAGGATATTAAAGCCCTTCAAGATAGCAAGCAAGGATTTCAAAAAGGCTGCTACGCAGATTAGAATAAGGGACTATGTTATAGGTGGAAAGGCGATACATGTCATGGCAGGCCCATGCTCTGTAGAGGGAAGGGACATGATAATTGATATAGCAAGGAGGGTGAAGGATGCAGGAGCCACCTTCTTGAGAGGCGGTGCCTATAAGCCAAGGACTTCACCCTATTCATTCCAGGGTCTTGGTGAAGAGGGGCTAAAATATCTCAAGGAGGCATCAGAAATAACAGGCCTTCCTGTTGTAACAGAATTGATGGATCCAAGGGATATAGAGCTTTTTGTTGAATATGTGGATATCATACAGATTGGTGCAAGGAATATGCAGAACTTCAGGCTGCTTCTTGAGGTTGGCAAGGTAAACAAACCTGTACTTCTTAAAAGGGGTCTCTCAGCAACAATAAAAGAGTGGCTTATGAGTGCAGAGTATGTCCTTTCTCAGGGTAATCCAAATGTTATACTCTGCGAAAGGGGTATAAGGACCTTTGAGACAGCAACAAGAAATACCCTTGACCTGAGTGCTGTACCGGTTCTCAAGCAGATGACACATCTTCCAGTTGTTGTTGATCCCAGTCATGGGGTTGGTAAGTGGGACCTTGTTCCGGCAATGGCAAAGGCAGCAATCGCAGCAGGAGCTGATGGACTTTTGATTGAGGTCCATCATAACCCTCCTGAGGCCCTTTCTGATGGAGAGCAGTCCCTCAGGCCTGATGTCTTTTCAGACCTGATGAAGGAACTCAAGGCAATAGCATCTGTTGTGGGAAGGGAGCTGATGTAGGGGTAACGACCGTTCGGCCTGCTCAGGATATTAATTTATGTCCTATTATAAGCCGTTTGTAGCAATATTTACACAATAGACCTTGACAGTATAAGTTTTTTTGGGGTATTATGGTTTAAGTAAAAATTCCCCGTGGAGGCCATCATGGAAAAATTTATATGTCCCAAGTGTGGAAGAACCTCTTATACTGCAAATAGGGACTTGTTGAATATCTGTCCTTATTGCAGCCTTGATAAATATCTTATACTTAATCCAAGGATTTTCGGAGGCTATGATATTTCTGATATAAAGATCGTGATAGATAGAAGAAAGACCTCTGAGCCTGTATCCTTTGAGAGGAGAAAGAATGAGCAGGCCATACCTGTTGCATGGCTTATAGTGAAGAGAAAGGATAATCAGGACATAACTCAGGACTCTGACATTATCTCAATATGATACTTTTCTCTAAGCCCCTTTAGCCAGCTCCTGTATAATTGCTCAAATTTCTGTGCCTCAAGTATCTGTCGTATATATCTCTGCGCCTCCTCAATGGTCATGCCGCCTATACGGTCTTCAAGTTTCAGGATATAAAGCCCCCTCTCTGTCCAGAAAGGTTTACTTATCTCCCCGGGTTTTAATCCAGCTATGGCATCAAGGAATTGAGGTGCTAATTCAGATTTTTTAATATATCCAAGATCTCCCCCGGAAATCCTCAGGTCATCAGAATAAAGCAGGGTAATTTTTTCAAAAGGTTCACCAGATTTCAGCTTTTCTACTATAAGATTGAGTTTATTCTGAAAGGCCTCAATCTCAGAGTCCTTTGGTCTTTTGAGGAATATCTGTCTGAGTTTAATAAGCTCAGGACCTGTATATTCAGGATGTGCCTCAAGATGTTTCTTTATCTCTGAATCCGTTACCACTACCCGCGATCTTACTTCCTGTGATACAACCTTGCTGATGATGATCTGCTCAGAAAGTGCCTTCCTGTAACTCTGGAGTGTATATCTCTCCTTTTTAAGGGTCTCAAGAAAGATAGCGTCATCCATTGAATATTTTTTCTTTATTCTTTCTATCGCCTCATCCACTTCTTCCTTTGAAGCATCTATCCCGAGAGAATTCGCCTCCTTAAGGATAACCCTGGAATTTATATATGCCTCAAGGAGTGCATCCTTATTTGTTTCAAAGAATTTTCTCCTCTCGGAGGGAGAAAGGTTTCTTGTCTCCTCTGGAGCAAGGAATTCCATCTCCCTGTAAAGCTCACTCCATGTAATGGGTTCATTGTTAATAACAGCTACCACTTCATCAAGGAGAATCCTCGCTGTCTCGCCTGAAGCCATTACAGGAAGACAGAAGATTATACTTGACAGGAGGAGTAAGTTTATAAAGGGGGTAACCTTCATCTTAAGTATATCGGTCCTTTTTTTTTCACAAATTTAAAAGCTTATATTGTACTTTATCTTTGCTTTCTTCCTGTTTATATCAACAAGATGTGCCATCAATTCCTGCCTTCTCTGCCCCAGGATCATTGCCTTTATCTGGGGCTTTGCCTCATTAAAGGAAAGAACCCTTGAGGCCTCCCTGTTTTTTACCCTGAATAGATAATAGGCATTATCTTTGCCCTTATAGGGACCATATACCTGATTGAGTTTTGCTGTTTTCATGGCAGTGCCTATCTCCTTTGAGATGGTATCAGGGTTGAGCCAGCCATAATCTGTGACAGAGGCCTTATCCTCCTTAAGGAGTCTATCAGCGAGTTTATCAAAATCCTCTCCCTTCTTTATTGCCTCCATTGCTGCCTTTGCATCAGCCTCATTATTCAGCTGAATGATCTTTACAAAAACAGATTCTGGCTTAAGAAAGGGGACCTGGCTCTTCTTATAAAACTCCATCATGTCTTTTTCCGTTACAGAGTCTTCTTTTATCAGTTCTTCCATCAGTCTGGCGATAATCAATCTATTCTTTACCCTTTTCTGAAAGGTCTCATAAGAAAGGCCTGTCTTTTTTACTTCCTTTCTGAATTCCTCATCCTTTTTGCTACCCCTCATTGCATCGATCGTCTTTTTTAAATCCTCATCTGCCACTGCTATCTTCCTTGATTTTGCCTCTTTTAAAAGTAAAACCTCTGCAATCAGTTCATCAGCTACACTTCTTTTCAAGGCCTTCTCATCAACTTTGAGTCCCAGGGCCTTGTGAGCTTCTATTCTTTCTTTAACAACTGCATCATAAATCTCCCTTGATATACCCTCGCCATCAACAGTGATAGCGTCCCTGCTACAGCCATAAAGAAAGGTAAAAAGGAAGAGCAAAACAAAACCTATTTTTTTCATAGACACCTCCAGATTTTGTATATCGAGCACCCAAAAATCTTTTTGATTCCTTGGGCTCCAGCTTTATATTGAATCAATGTATATTATACCAGACTCGCACCCGGGGAGGCCTGGAAGCGAGTGAACCTTCACAGCTTACTAATTAAGGACCTCCGGGGTTTCTTCTGAAAGGAGTTCCTTCTGGAATTTACAGCCTTCCTTGAGGCACTGAAGGATCTTCTTTCCATTCTGGTTTTTCAAGACAAGGATAGGACTGCTACACTCAGGACATTTTTCATTTACAGGTTGGTACCATGTGGCAAATTTACACTTAGGATAATTGCTGCAGCTCCAGAAGATCCTTCCCTTTTTTGTCCTTCTTTCAATGAGATCGCCACCATCAAGAGGACATTTTATGCCAGAAGAGATTGGTCTTGTATTTTTACAATCAGGATATCTTGAACAGGCAAGGAATCTTCCATATCTGCTTCTTTTAATAACCATTGGAGAACCGCATTTATCACAGACTTCTCCTGAAATGTTACTTTCGCCACCCATCTCCTGTGAATTGTTCTTCTGATCTGCAACTGTTACCTTCGCCACTGATGATTGCTTATCTTGATCTTCCTCCAGTGGTCTTGTATTCTTACATTTTGGATACCCTGTACAGGCTATGAACCTGCCGTGTCTTCCCCATCTTATTACCATAGGAAGACCGCATTTTTCGCACAGTAGGTCTGTAGGTATATCCTTTGGCTTTATCCTCTGAAGATTCTTTAATGCCTCATCAAGGTCTTTCTTAAAGGGGCCATAAAATTCCTTTACTACCTTAATCCATTTAGTTTTGCCTTCCTCTATTTCATCCAGTTCCTCTTCCATCCTGGCAGTAAATCCTACATCTATAAGTTCAGGAAATCCCTCTACAAGGAGGTCGTTTACAAGTATCCCGAGTTCTGATGGAACAAACTTGCCATCAACCTTTGTTACATATCTCCTCTCCTGGATTGTGGAGAGGATCGTTGCATATGTACTTGGCCTTCCGATACCCTTCTCCTCAAGTGTCTTTACAAGGGTTGCCTCTGTGTATCTTGGAGGAGGCTGGGTAAAATGCTGGGAGCATTGTGCTTCAGTTAATAAGAGCGGACTTCCTTCTGGAATATCTGGAAGAGACAGTGCCTCAACAGAACTGTCTGAATCGTTTAAACTGCTTGAACCGTCATTTATTTCCTGTTCCTTATAGAGGGCCATAAAACCAGGAAATTTTATGACAGTCCCTGTGGACCTGAATTCAGATATGTTTTCGCTGTCTTTAATTATATATGTAGTACTTTCAAGCAGAGCAGGACTCATCTGGCTCGCTATAAACCTGTCCCATATAAGTTTGTAGAGGTTAAATTGATCTTTGCTCAGGAATTTTTTTACCTTTTCTGGTGTCCTCTCTGCGTATGTGGGCCTTATCGCCTCATGGGCCTCCTGAGCGGTCTTCTTGCTCCTGTACTGTGGCGGTTCAGCCGGAAGATACTCACTGCCAAACCTTTCTTCTATGATTTTTCTTGCCCATTGTTGTGCCTCAGGGGCTATCCTGACTGAATCAGTTCTCATGTATGTTATGAGACCAATGGATCCCTCTCCAGGTATCTCAATGCCCTCGTAAAGCTGCTGGGCAAGAAGCATTGTCTTTTTTGCTGTAAAGCCAAGACGTTTTGCTGCCTCCTGCTGTAGTGTGGAGGTGATAAAGGGTGGAGGAGGATTCCTTTTTCTTTTTCTTCTTTCCTGTTCTGTGAGTGTATATTTCTTTGTCTTTAACTCTTCAAGGACTGAGTTTGCGGTCTTTTCGTCTTTTAGAAGAAAATTAGCAGTGCCTTCCTTTGTCCTTTCAATTATGAGTTTGTCTTTATACTTATAGAGCCTGGCAGGTACAGGGCATGATTGTTGCTCATGAGTTTTATATTCGAATATCCCTTCAATTGTCCAGTATTCTTCGGATTGAAATCCTTCTATCTCCCTTTCTCTTTCCACAATGAGTCTGAGTGCCACAGACTGAACCCTTCCTGCACTCAGTCCTCTTTTTACTTTTTTCCATAAGAGCGGGCTCAGGCTATAACCAACAAGTCTGTCAAGGATCCTTCTTGCCTGCTGGGCCTCTACTTTTTTAATGTCAAGATGACCTGGATTCTTGAATGCCTCTTTTACCGCCTTTTCTGTTATTTCATGAAAGGTTACCCTGTGAATAGGTAGCGACTTATCAGTTGTGACACCATTTTTTATCTCCTCAGCAATGTGCCAGGCAATTGCCTCACCTTCTCTGTCAGGGTCTGTCGCAAGAAAAACAGCCTTTTTACCCTTTGCAGTTTTTTTGAGCTCCCTGACAATCTTCTCCTTTCCAGGAATGATAATGTATTTGGGTTTAAAATTATTTTCTACATCTATTCCCAGTTCGTCCTCGGGCAGGTCTTTTATATGACCAACAGAGGCAAAGACCTCATAGTCCTTACCGAGAATCTTATTAATGGTCTTTGCCTTGGCAGGCGATTCAACAACTACGAGGTTCTTCGCCACCATCTCAGTGCCAGGTTATGGGTCTTCCGCCTTTGAAGAGATGGGAAAGTATTATATCCCCGTCAATGTTAAGTTTTTTCATTGCAATGGAGGCAATGAGGGCCTTAATCACATCTATTTCCTCCTCATCTATGTTCCTCTCATCCTGTAGCCTCAATAGCTCATCAGTGAGGAGCTCAAACTCGGCATCAATGCTGTCATTGTCATGGACCATCCTCTTATACCTCCTTTATAAGATAGAATCTTTTTCCCTGTAACTGCCTGACCGCTCCTTTGAGCTCAAGCTCAAGCAGGACCGATAAGGTTTCGGAAACGGGCCTGCCAGATTTTCTTGCTATCTCATCAATATGCAGGGGCTCTTCTGTCATAATGTTTATTATAGCCTTTTCCCTATCAGAAAATTCAAGGTGAGCCCTTTGAGGCTCCTGTGTCTTCATAAGATCCTTCAATCCTGGAGCCAGTTCCTCAATGATATCATTAACAGAAGTAACTGGTTTTGCTCCTTTTTTAATAAGACTATTTGTGCCCTGAGAGGTCTTTAAAAATATCCCTCCCGGGACGGCAAAGACCTCCCTGCCCTGTTCAAGTCCGTAACCTGCTGTAATGAGTGCTCCACTCTTTGCCTCTGCCTCTACAACTATCACGGCAAGGCTCAATCCACTGATGAGCCTGTTTCTTTGTGGAAAATTCTCTTTATTCGGAGGTGTGCCCGGTGGAAATTCACTTAACACATAGCCATTGTTCAGGATCTTTTTAATAAGTTCTTTATTTTCTGGTGGATATGGTCTATCAAGGCCTGAGCCAAAGACTCCTATTGTCCTGCCACCTGACTTGAGACTTGCTGTATGGGCAATGGTGTCTATGCCCCTTGCAAGCCCGCTAACAATGGTTATACCGAGCTCGGAGAGTTCCCTGCTTAATTTTTCAGCAACCCTTCTTCCATATTCACTTGTCCTTCTGGAGCCCACTATGGCTATTGCAAGGTTATCCTCAGGGAGGGGTTTGCCCATAATGTAGAGAATCAGAGGTGGGTCATGAATTGTCTTGAGATTTTCAGGATAAAGAGCAGAAAAGTAACTTATTATCTGTACATTAATCTCCCTGCATCTTTTAATAATAGCCTCTGCATCCCTCCATCTATTGAATTCTCTGATAGTCCTTGCCCTTTGTTGCCCGATTCCTTCTACATCCATAAGGGATTTTTCATCCTGACTGAAGACCTCGGCTGCACTGCCAAAGTTATTTACAAGTCTCCTTGCCATAACAGGACCTATGTCCTTAATCAATGAAAGGGCAAGGAGATAAAGGAGATCTGAATCCTTATGATCTTGTTCCTGTTTATGAATTAAGCCTTTCATAATAACAATATAGAAAATAGAAAATTTCCAACAACCCCTTCAATAAACCTGGCATGATGCCGAAAGGTAATCAACACTTTAGCAGAGCACCCTAAACTGCC
>CALJEL010000116.1 GCA_938074335.1 uncultured bacterium
GTCTTCACCCAAAAGGTGAAGTTAGTTATGTATAGTAAGCTTATTAATAGTATTACACTAAGGTGTCGCAGGTAAAGCCTTTTTCGGCAGACTGCCAGTTTTATTAAAGGCTTTTTATAAATTTCTAATGGCAGATTACGGTAAGGCTGTCTGTCGCTCTGTTATGGTGTTTGATATGTTATTATAAAAAATGTCATATATAATAGCCTTTGCAGGAAAGGGTGGAACAGGTAAGACGACTCTTTCTGCCCTTACAATAAGATTTCTTATTGAGAATCGCCGGGGTCCTGTTCTTGCTGTTGATGCTGATAGCAATTCCTGTTTAAATGAGGCACTGGGTGTTCAAGTTCATGCAACTGTTGGACGGCTCAGGGAAGAGTCTCTTCAAACCATAAGGGCTGGTGAGGAAAGGCCTGGTGGCATGAGTATGGAGCAACTTTTTGACTACAAAATTCAGCAGAGTCTGATTGAGGCAAAGGGCTTTGACCTTCTTGTGATGGGCAGGCCAGAGGGTCCAGGTTGTTACTGTGCAGCAAATAATATTATAAGAAAATATACCGACAGGCTTTCAGAGCATTATCCCTATGTGGTTATTGATAATGAGGCCGGTATGGAGCATCTATCCAGAAGGACCACCCATAATGTGGATATCCTTTTTATTGTGAGTGATGCAACAAAGAAAGGTATCCTTACAGCCAGAAGAATCAACGAGCTTGTGGATGAGCTTAAACTTGAAGTCAAACAGAGGTATCTGATAATAAACAGGGTCCAGGAAGACCCTTCCTCCTTAATAAACCTTGCAAAAGAATACGGGTTAAATATCGCTGGAGCGCTCTTAGATGATCCTCTTATTGGTGAATATGATCTCAAAGGCATACCTGTCATGGAGTTACCAGAAGACTCAAGACTGCTTAGAAATTTTTATGATATATTGAACAGTTTGTTATAATAACTTATGTCACCGCCTTTTTCTTCTAAACCCCTTACCCTGAAGCAAAAGCTTGTCTTGATAATGGTAGGGCTCTTCTTTGCCCTCTTGAGCATTCTTTTGATTTTATACTATCAAGCAGAAAAAAACCTCTACAGGAATCTTCAGGATCAGATAACAGATCTTTCAAAGGTTATTCAGGTCGGGGTTGAGGAGGTTACAGGTGCATCTGATGAAAAAAGATTAAAGGCATACCTTGCTCAATTAAGAGCTAAGGGGATAAAAGAGATATCCATCATAAGCAATACCGATGAGATAGTTGCAAGCACAAATCCTGAAAAAACAGGCAGTTCAATAAATCCCAGAAAGAAAGAGATGATAATCAAGGCAGAACTTGGAGAACCTGTTACTGCTGAGGGAAGAACATATAATGTAATTATACCGGTTATAACCAATAATGAGCATTATGGTTATCTTCATCTGCAGATTAATACAGAGGATTTTTCCAAAATGCTCAGGTCAAATCTTTATAAGAGGATACTCGTAACATTAGCAATATTTCTCTTGGGGACAATAATCATTGTCTTTCTATCAGCTCAGTATACAAGGCCTATTCAGGATATTATCATAGCGGTAAGAAAGATTATGGCAGGTGACTATAAATATAATCTCACTGTTAATTCTTCTGGAGAAGTGGGAGAATTGAGTAAGAATATAGAAAGGATGGCACAGATTCTTGAGACACAACAGAGACTTCAGGAAAACCTGAGAAAGGCTGAACACCTTGCAACTGTAGGGCAATTTGCAAGGGAGGTTGCCCATGAAGTAAGAAATCCTTTAAATTTTATTAATCTTACAATTGACCATGTAAGGGCAAGATTATCTCGTGATAATGCCTTTCAGAAAGAAATAGCGCTTCTTGACACGGTAAAAAAGGAAGTGCATAGACTTGATGGACTCGTAAATAATTTTCTTGAATATGCAAGACCCCTAAGGGTAAATAAAAGAGAAACCAGTTCAGAGAGTTTTTTCAAAGAGCTCATAGACTTAATAAGGACAAAGGCAGATTCAACAGGGATCCAGCTGAAAACAGAATTTTTATCCCTGCCGCCTCTCATAATAGATGCAGACCTTTTTAAAACCTGCCTTATGAATATAATAGGAAACTCCTTTGAGTCCATGCCTTCTGGTGGGCTGCTCACGATAAGGACATGGGATGAGGATAAAAATTATTTTATCGAGATTTCAGACACAGGTGAAGGCATATCAGAAGAAGATCTTGGCAGGGTTTTTGAACCCTTTTTCGCTACAAAACAGCATGGCCTTGGTCTTGGTCTTTCCACGGCAAAGAGGATAATAGAAGAGCACGGTGGCTCCATCTCTATAAAAAGTAAAAAGGCAGAAGGAACCACTGTGAGGATATGCCTGAAGCTGAAAGAGGTGTGATGAAGGATAGAACAAATGGATGTTTTAGTAGTTGATGATGAAGAAAACCAGAGGAATATAATTGTTACAATCCTCCAGCAAGAGGGTATAGATGCCAGAGGAGCCTCAGCTCCTGAGGAGGCTATGGAGCTTATAAAAAAATATAAGCCAGAGGTTGTCCTTACAGACCTCAGGCTCGGCAGCATGGATGGCATAGAACTAATGGAGAAGGTCCATTCTCAGTCAGACTCAAGACCACCTGCCTTTATAATCCTTACAGCCTATGGCACTATAGGCTCTGCAGTTGATGCAGTGAAAAAAGGTGCCTTTGATTATCTTACAAAGCCTGTTGACAGGGATGTCCTGCTTATCTCAATAAAGAGGGCTCTTGAAAGAGAGAGGATTATAAGGGAAAATATCAGGCTAAAGGAAGAACTATCTGAACATTTTAAGATTGAGGGTATAGTTGGTAGATCTCCCAATTTTCTGAAGGCACTTTCTATTGCCAGAAGGGTAGCTTCTACAAATGCTACTGTTCTTATAACAGGTGAGAGTGGAACAGGCAAGGAGCTTATTGCCAAGGCCATCCATTACAACAGCCCGAGGAGTTCAAGGCCTTTTGTAGCCATAAATTGTGCATCTATACCTGAGACATTGATAGAAAGTGAGCTCTTTGGATATGAGGCAGGTGCCTTTACAGGTGCCGTGGCAAGGAAAAAGGGTCTCTTTGAGGCTGCCAATGAGGGTACATTATTTCTTGATGAAATAGGGGATATGCCACTAACAACTCAGGCAAAGCTCCTGAGGGCGCTTCAGGAAAAGGAGATAATGAGGCTCGGTGGAAGAGAACCAGTAAAGATAGATGTGAGGCTCATAGCAGCAACAAACAAGAACCTTGAGGAAGAACTGAAAAGAGGAAGGTTCAGAGAAGACCTCTTCTACAGATTAAGGGTTATAACAATTGAGATGCCTCCTCTGAGGGAGAGAAAGGAGGATATCCCTCTTCTGGTAGAATACTTCATAAAGAAATATTTAAAGGAGTTCCAAAAGACAATTAAGGGTATAGAATCACTTGCCCTCAAGAGACTGGAGGGATACCACTGGCCAGGTAATATTAGACAGCTTATGTCAGTAATTGAGAAGGCGGTGATAATGACTGATGAGATTATAAGGATTGATCATATAAAGGATGAATTAAAAGACTTCTCAGCTCAAAGTATCTACGATATCGATATCCCGGCAGAGGGCATTAATCTTGAGGAACTGGAAAAGGAGCTTTTAAAAAAGGCAATGGAGAAATCAAACGGAGTTATAGCCAGGGCGGCAAAACTTCTCGGTCTCAGCTATAAGGCCTTCTGGTACAGGTGGCAGGCCATGCAGAATCAGAAGTCAGATACCTGACTTTCTATAAACAGATCGGCTTGCAGGAGAAATCCTGAGTTATATAAGAGAATCTCTTCTTAAACTCCATCGGGGTCATCCCTGCAACCTTAGATATTTTCTTTAAATTCTCTTCCCTGAAATCCTCCTGCTCCAGCCGTATCATATACATCCTGCCAACCCTGTAGGTCTCTGAATTTATATCCACAAGTCTTGGACTTATCCTCCCTTCTCTGTCAGTCAATTCTTTGAAGGCCAGAGGATAAAGTCTTCCTTCATAGAGGGTGATAATCGCTCCTTTGCCGCCTTCAAGCAGGAATCTTACAGCACCGTATCCAAGATTTCTTGTATATTCCACATCAAAAGGTATAGGAGCTGCTGCCCTTAGTTCATAGCCAATATTTTTATCAACTATGGTTACATCTATTCCGTATTCCTTAAGTGTCTTTTTCACTTCATGCTTTAAGACCCTGCCGAGCTGTATCTCTGAAAGCCTGATCCTTCCTGTCTCATCCTTTTCAAGATACTCGTACCTGCTGAGTTCATTTATGTCAAGTTTTTCAGCTATCCCTTCTGCCAGAATCGCCACTCCATGATTTCTTGCCATGGCAAGCCTCTTTAATATTGAGCCCGCAAGTATATCTGAGATCATCTTGAGAGGAACGGTCCTTTCCTTGAATTCCTCAGGAATAAGGGTTATTGTTGCACCTGATGATTTGCCAATTCCAAGGGCAAGGTGACCTGCATGTCTTCCCATGGTGGTTACAAAATACCATCTTTCCATTGTCCGTGCATCTTCCATTATATTTTTTACAATCTCCACACCCCAGTGCCTTGCTGTCTCATATCCAAATGTGGGCATACCACCTGGCAGGGGTATATCATTATCAATCGTCTTTGGTACATGGGCAACTGATAACCATTCTGCCTCTTTCTGAATCCAGTTTGCCATAAAGGCAGTACCCTCTCCTCCGATTGTTATTAGATAACGAATACCTAACTCCTTCAATGTCTTTAACAGTACTTTGAATTTTTCCTTTACCCTGTCAGGGTAATCCCTCGAGGTTCCGAGAATGGAGCCTCCCTGTGTATGGATCCTTGAGACATCATTGATGGTGAGTTTTATGACCGAGCTTTTGTCACCATTGAACAGTCCTTTAAAACCCCCTTTAATGCCCTTTACCTTATAGCCTTCGTTTATGGCCTCTATGGTTGCAGAACTAATCACACCATTTATACCGGGTGCCGGGCCACCTCCTACAACTATTCCGAAATATCCCTTTTTCGTTTCTGCCATAAATTACCTTGATAAATCTCTCACTTTTTCCCTGACAATTTCCACAGTATTTGTAACCCTGAGTTTTTTGAACAGCAGTTCAAACCGGGCTGCCAGTTCATCTCTGAGCCCTGTTTTAATATCTTCTGAAAGGTCCCACCACCTTTTCTTTAATGCACCAAATCCCTTTTTCCTCACCTTGTATATAAACTGCTCCTCTGTTTCACCCTCTTTTTTCTCTGATAAGAATTCTTTTCTTAGATATTCATAGACCTCATTCCTGAAGTTTGAGGGAAGGGCTTTACTTTCATAAATGATATTTTGAAAACCTGTTGCAAGATGTATCTCTGCTGTACCTGCTTGAGGGAACATATCAAAGGCATCTTCAGGTAGTGTGGAGGCTCCGTGCTGAACTGCTCCTCCTAGACCGTATTCCTTCCTTGCTATCTCTGAGAGATTTTTGAGTGTTTCAAAATCTATGCTGACCTGTTTGAGGCTTCCGTCAGGAAGCACTATGCCTCCATGAGATGTACCTGTCTGAACACTTATCTTGCTGAGGCCATTTTTTTCTTTAAATACCGTATTAAATCCATCAAGAAAGGCCCTTAATTCTTCAGGTGTGCTGTTTTTATGTCCTATCTCTCCTATCTCTCCACCTATGGATATGGAAACTCCTTCCGGTTCAAGGGATCTTATATATTCAGCAAGCATGGCAGTATATTCAAAATTAGGTCTTTGCTGTTCAAAAAGCTCCTCTTTTGATAAATCCACAAGCGTTGAGCTGTCAATGTCTATATTATAAAATTCAGCCTCTATTGCCTCTCTGATTAATCTTTTTAGATAATTGATCTCTCCATCAGGGTCTTTTTCAAAGTTTCTCCTTACAATCTGAAAATGATCACCCTGAAGAAAGACAGGCCCTCTGTATCCTTCCCTTACAGCTGCAGAAAGGATAACAGCAGCGTATTCAAGAGGTCTCTGTTTTGTATATCCTATTTCTGAACGGGCAATCTCAAAGATAACGGCACCAACATTGTATTCGATAGCCTTTCTGAAGGCAGCCCTTGCAACATCATAGGTGAGCCCCCTGATGTTTATGGCTGGAACAGTAAACCCAGGATAATCCTCTGCAAAATATTCATAAAGGCCCTTTATGGAGGCAGGCCATACACCCTGTAATTTTGCCTCTTCCTTTAACTGAAGCAGGGCTTCTCTTTTCTTATCTTCATCTTCAGTAAATACAGCATTATAAACCCTTTCATCAAGGGCATTACCAGTGGTCCGTAAATTCCTCATTGTTCCTCCTCAAATTTTTTAAGACTTTGTTTTTTAATGGCCTCCTCTTCAGATAGCTTTATACTGATATCCCTAACAAATTCGGGACAGTGTATGGATTTCCCCGAGATGGTGAATTTTTTCTGACAGGTTTCCCTCCAGGCACATATGACGCAGCATTCTATTTTTTCCATAAACTCACCCGCCTTACAGTTCAGGCACTCCAGAAAACTTCAGATTCCTGGAGGCATACAAAAGGGTTTATAAATTCAAACCTCTATGCTTATATTTATGATACCATGAAAGGACGATCTCTATGTTATAAATAATAGAGTCTTTGGAATTCATTATATACAGGGTATTGGCTATATGGAATATCTCTTTTTTGATCCTTTCAACTGGTGGTGGTTCTTTAAAAAAATTGCGGAGCTCCTCCTCAAACATGGGAACTATCTTATCCTTCATCCTGAGTTCAGTATCCATAAAAAAGATGCTCAATTCGGGGGAAAGGGTCTTTATCCTTTTTAAAAAAGCCTTTATCTCTTTCTGGTAAATCTGTTTTGGTGGAGAGGATTTGATCTCTGCATAGAGTATAGAATTATTGAATTTTGCTATTACATCGTAATCTCCACCAGCTGTTATCTCACCTTCAGGTGAAATGGCGGGTCTTTTAAATCTTATTCCCCATATTGAGTCCATTAGAAATTCTCTTTTCAGGATTTCCGAAAAAAACCATTCAAGGGTCTCACCAAAACTCTTTACCGGCCTTGTAAGAAAAAATAATTCTCTGTCAGGAAATTTATCAACCAGTTTAATATTTTTTAGATAGGATATGTATTCTTTTGTTACTTTTTCTGTAGCATAGTGTGTTACCTGGGCAGCTGTAAAGCCCTTCTGAAATTTAATAACATCTCTTAAAAATAGACGAAAAGAGTATTTATGCAGCTTCCTGTAATAATCCTCAATATAAGCAGGCTCTGGTATGAGAAGGTCCTGAGAGGGTTCTTTTGTGTAGATCTTCAGCCCCCTTTTTCTCAGGAGGGCCTCAATGGAAGGAGATAAATCCCTTATAACCTCTCTCAGTCTTTTAATCTCTTTTTTGTAATAAGAAATTGATGGCGGAAGTAATAGCTTGGGAGGTTTTTCAGTCATCAGAAAGTATCTTTACCACAACCCTTCTGTGCCTCGGACCGTCAAATTCACAAAAATATATAGCCTGCCATGTCCCGAGAACAAGGCGTCCATCTTCTATAAAGACAAATTTATCAACCCCTACTATCGTTGATTTAATATGGGCATCTGCATTGCCTTCCCTGTGGAGGTAATTAAGATCCTGGGGTGCAAGTCTTGTCAGGAGTGTCTGGATGTCCTTCTGGACTGATGGATCAGCTCCTTCATTTATAGTGATACCTGCAGTTGTGTGAGGTACAAAGAGGAAACAGATACCATTTTTAATCCCCTCATTGTCAATAAGCTTCTGGATCTCAGAGGTTATATCAATAAACTCTGTTCTTGATTTACTCTTTACAGCAATGTTTTTTACCTTCATTCCTTGCCTCCAGCCCGAGGTGTGAACTAACAAGGTGTGGTCTAAAGTTTATAGCCGATCTTTCTAAGGAATTCCTTTCTCTTAATCCTGTCTTCATTACTCTCAACTCCTTTTGGTGAGGCTCCATCTATAACACCCAGTATGCCCCTTCCCTGTTCTGTCTGGGCAACTATCACCTCCAGTGGATTTGCTGTGGCACAGAATATCCTGCATACCTCCTGGCAGGCCTTTATCTGATTAAGGATATTTATAGGATAGGCCTTTCTGAGCAGTATACAGAATACATGACCTGCTCCTATATCCTGGAGGATAGACACACAATTTTCTATGAGATCTTCAGCATTCCCCTCTGTCCTTATAAGGCAGGGACCAGATGCCTCTGTAAAGGCTATGCCAAATTCTGCACCGGGAAGACTGGTAACAAGAATTTCATAGAGATCTTCAGCAGTTTTTATAAAATGGGTCTGTCCAAGGATTATATTACAACCCTCAGGTATATTGATTTTAATTGCCCTTAGCTCCATGGTGCCTCCCTTTTCTGCTATAATGAATAAAATTATGAAACAAAACAAGAGGAGAATTCAAGTCCGCTCCTATCACACCAATGCGCCAGAAAGAGGGCCATTAGCATTATCCCCTAAAATTATTGATTTTATGCGGGCTTCCTTTATCTGGAGCTCACTATCTGATACCTTAAAAAATCAAAAGAAATTCGGAACCCACTTTTATTTATATAACAAGAGGTTCTCACCAGCTTTCTACTGCCTTTTTGGGATCCTGCTGTTTGTTTTGATCTTTTCACGGATTATTTATGCCCAGGAAATAAATAACCTTGATGTAAAGATTAAAGGTGAAGAACTTATAGTCTCCATATCCATAATCCTCCATGAAGAATTTATAAATGAGGTCAAAAATGGTATCCAGAAGGAACTGATCTTTTATATAGATCTCTTCAGGGTCTGGAAATTCTGGCCTGATGAATATGTCTATGGTAATTCTATAGTAAGGAAGATTGTGGGGGATGTAATAAAAGGTGAGTACATAATGAGCTCTTTTGATAGAAACAAAAAGGTGATTATTGAAAAGAAGTTCAAAAGCCTTGAATCAATGCTTAAGGCTATGGCAGAGATAGGTCCTATTTCCCTTATAAATATTAAAGGAATGGAATCAGGTGATTATTATGTGAGGGTTACTGTGGAATCAAGGTTGAGAAAACTACCTCCTGTGGTGGGCTATATCCTGTTTTTTATACCAGAAAAGGAGTTTTCAATAACAAAGGATTCTCCCATCTTCAGGCTTGGTTCAAGATGAGATCGTATAGAAACATAGTTATACTCCTTTTGCTGCTCAGTCTGTTTTTTGCTGTGAATATTTATCTCTTCACAAGATTTATAAAACTTGGCAATGAACCCCTCCATGCAATACTTTTTCTTGCAGAGATTAATCTCAATCTTCTTGCCCTGCTGATACTCTTCTTCTATGTTGGTAAGAGCCTGCTCAGGCTCTACATAGACAGGAAAAAAGGGGTTCCGGGACATAGATTCCAGATACAGCTCGTGAGTATCTTTGTAATCCTTACCCTCATACCAGGAGTATTTCTCTTCATTATAGGAAGTGGCCTGGTGACAGGTTATATTGACAGATGGCTGACCCCTCAAAGCCTTTCCTCCCTTGAGCAATCACTTGCAATGGCAAGGACATATTATGAAGATAAAAAGGAACTGCTGAGATCCGAAGGACAGCGGCTCAGGCATGGTATTAATAGAAGTCGTGGTTCAGAAGATTGGTATCTGAAATCAGAGAATTCCGGGGAAGGGAGGATCGGTGTATGGGAGATAATAAAATCTCCTGAGGATGAGCTAACAAGGGAGGCATCTCTTAGAGGAGAGTCCTCTGATATACTGAAGACAGGGGAAGGCGAATATATAAGGATAGCCCTTCGTTCAGAAAAGGGGATTTTGAGGGGTGCCTTAAAAATTCCTGCAGAAATAACAGGGTCAGTAGATAGATTAAAAAAAGATTATGAGGACCTTTCTCTAAAATTAAAATGGAAATTTCCTCTTAAGATAAATTTCGTTATGATCTTTGGTTTCTTTACACTTCTTATTATTATGCTTGCCCTGTGGACTGGTATCAGGATATCAAAAAGAATCACAGTGCCCGTGGCAGAACTTACAGAGGCAACCATGGCTGTAGCATCAGGAGATCTTGATGTGCGGTTAAAAACTGATCCGGGTCGAAATGATGAAATTGGCTATTTAATAAAAAACTTCAATTTTATGATAGAGGAGCTTAAAAACAGTAAAGAGGAATTACAGGAGGCATACAGGCAGACAGAGGAGCAAAGAATAAGGCTATCCAGTATACTTGAGCATATACATACAGGTGTCCTTTTTATTGACAGTAATGGTGCAATAGTATCCATAAATAAGGCGGCAGAAAAGATACTGGGTATTTCTCAGGAGTTTCTGGGAAAAAATTACAAAGACCTTCTTTCCTATATAGGCTCTGAAGAACTGGATAAACTTATAAGGGGTATAAGGCTCAGAGACCTTAAAGGAATAGAGAAGGAGATAAGACTTAATATTAAAGAAAGGTCTCTATCCCTCAGGGTATTCATAACAGGCTTGAGGATACCTGACAGGGCGGGTGAAGTGATAGGGTTAATAGTGGTCTTTGATGACATCACCGATATTGTCAATGCCCAGAGGGCCCTTGCCTGGCAGGAGATAGCCTTAAAGATTGCCCATGAGGTCAAAAATCCCCTCACCCCGATAAAATTATCCACGGAAAGGCTTATAAAGAAGTGGCATCAGAAAGACAGTGACTTTGAAGAGGTCTTTGAAAGCTCCACAAGGACTATTATACGGGAGGTGGAAAGCCTGAGAAGACTTGTTTCTGATTTTTCCCAGTTTGGCAGGATGCCGCAGATTAAAAAGAGAACTGTTGATTTAAGAGAGATATTAAAGGAGCTTTATAATCTTTATACTGGTTTTAAGGACATTAGAATGCATCTTGAACTGCCTCCTCAAGAGGTGATAGTTGAAATGGATCCAGAACAGATGAAGAGGGTTTTTATTAATATAGTGGATAATGCAATTGAGGCTATAAAAAGCCAGGATTCAACCCACGGCCCTCAGGTGAAAGGGAATATTTATATAAGTCTGAGTACCGATTATGATGCAGAGCAGGTAATGGTAAGGATTGCAGATGATGGCCCGGGGATATCTGATGATATAAAGGATAAACTTTTCATGCCTCATTTTACCACCAAAAGAGGAGGTTCAGGTCTGGGACTTGCAATTGCAAACAGGATTGTTACAGAACACAGGGGATTGATTAAAGTAAAAGATAATGAACCCAAGGGAGCGGTCTTTATAATTGAAATACCCTTTATGAAAGAGGTTTCCCGAGATCATTATATCTGAGAGGTGGGCATGGCTTATTTGATACTGGTTATAGATGATGAGGAAGGGATAAGGGAAAGCCTCAAAGGTATCCTTGAAGATGAGGGCTATGAGGTCCTTACTGCTAGTAGCGCAGAAGAGGGGATGAAGATATTTGAAGAACAATTACCTGACCTTGTGCTTCTTGATATATGGTTGCCCGGTATGGACGGGATAGAGTCTTTAAAGAGGATGCGGGACAGAAGACCTTCTATCCCTGTAATAATGATATCAGGTCATGGAACAATAGAGCTTGCAGTAAAGGCTTCAAAACTCGGTGCCTATGATTTTCTTGAAAAACCCCTTTCCCTTGAAAGGGTTCTTATAACCGTTAAAAGGGCACTGGAGGTAGCAGCTCTTGAGGGTACACTAAAGGCATTAAAAGAGGAGGCAGCAGGCCGTTTCAGGCTTGTTGGTGAATCTGCTGCAATAAGACACCTTAAGGCACAGATAGATATTGTTGCACCTTCTTCAAGTATAGTACTCATTACAGGAGAGAGTGGTTCAGGAAAGGAACTCGTGGCAAGGCTCATTCATGAAAGGAGTCCACGGAAGGGTGGTCCTTTTATTGAGGTAAATTGTGCAGCCATACCCCGGGAGCTTATAGAAAGCGAACTCTTTGGCCATGAAAGAGGTTCCTTTACAGGTGCTCATGAGAGGAAAAAGGGGAAATTTGAGCTTGCTGACAGGGGAACACTTTTTCTTGATGAGATAGGAGATATGTCAAAGGAGGCACAGGCAAAGGTCTTAAGAGTAATAGAGACAAAGGAATTTCAAAGAGTTGGTGGAGGGAAAAATATAAAGGTGGATGTAAGGATAATAGCAGCAACAAATAAGGACCTTCAGGAAGAAGTTAGAAAGGGAAACTTCAGGGATGATCTCTTCTACAGGTTAAATGTGATCCCTTTGAGGGTTCCTCCTTTAAGAGAGAGAAAAGAGGATATCCCTCTTCTTGTAGAGCATTTTTTAACCCTCATAGCATCTGAATATGGCAAGCCAAAGAAGAGACTGGAAGAAAAAGCCATAAAGCTTCTTGTAGACTATAACTGGCCCGGCAATGTGAGGGAATTAAGGAATCTCGTGGAGAGGCTTTTTATTATGTCTCAGGGAGATATCATTAGATCAGAAGATATTGAATCTTCTTTTGGTCTTCCATCCCCTGGAATTCATTCCTATTTCAAATTCAATACACTCAGGGAGGCAAGGGAGGCCTTTGAAAGAGATTTTATCCTAAAAAAACTTCAGGAGAATAACTGGAATATCTCTAAGACAGCAGAGGCAATAAGTCTTGAAAGGACAGCGCTGTATAGAAAGCTTAAACATTTAGGGATAACAGAGGCTGATAGTAGTGCGACAGTGCGATAGTGCGACAAACTACACAGAACCTCTCCCCGCTCTGTCGTTCTGTCGCACTATTTTTGAACTGTTTTAATTATTGCCTCCACCAGTGCCTCGTTTGTCGCCTTCTCAGGCATTATGGAGACCTTAAGCCCGGCGGATTCAACTACCTTTTTTGTAACAGGACCTATGACCGCTATCTTTACATCCATTAAAAATTCCTTTGCCTCCTGGCCGATCAATTCTATAAAATTATTAAAGGTAGCACCACTTGTAAAGACCACCATGGTAATCCTTCCCTCTTTTAGAAATCTCTTTATCCTCTTTGCATGGGTCTCTGGCTTTATGGATCTATATGTAACAGGTGCATCCACATGACCTCCAAGTTCCTTTATCCTTTCAGGTATTATCTCCCTTGCAATATCTGCCCTTGGAAAGAGTATACGGATACCCTCTAAATTTCCATTATAAAGCCTTTTAAAGGCCTCCACCACACCCTCTGCCCTGAATTCTTCAGGTACAAGGTCAACCAGTATGCCATATTTTTTTAATTCTTCTTCAGTTTTTATGCCAACAGAGCATATCTTTACGCCCTTCAGCTCCCTCACATCCAGACCTTTTTCAAGCATTCTTTCCATGAAATATCTGACACCTGAAGAAGAGGTAAAGATGATCCATTGATATGTTTGAAGCCTTGATAAGGAGTTATCAAGGCCTGTCCAGTCTTCTGGAGGTGTAATCTCTATTGTGGGAAAATCTATTACTTCTGCTCCAAGGAGCTCTAATTTTTCATAGGCCTCTGATTCCTTTCCTGTAATAACTATCCTCTGACCAAAGAGGGGCTTTTTTTCATACCAGAGAAGGACATCCCTGAGCCTTACCACTTCACCGATTATAAATATGGCAGGTGGATTAATTTTTTTTTCTTTTATTATCTCAGGTATGGTCCTGAGAGTCCCTGTAATCGTAATCTGATCTGCCCTTGTCCCCCATCTTATAAGTGCAGCAGGAGTGTCGGGGTCTTTGCCATTTCTGATAAGCTGTTCTGTGATGGCAGCTAAATTTCTTACTGCCATAAGAAAGACAAGGGTACCATCAAGTTCTGCAAGGGCCTTCCAGTTTATCCTGGTTTCATGTTTTGTTATATCTTCATTCCCTGTAATTACCGTGAACAGAGAAGATAGGTCTCTGTGTGTTAATGGGATACCCGCATAGGCAGGTACCGCAATTGCAGAAGATATCCCGGGTATTATCTCAAAGGGTATACCTTCCCTTGCAAGTACCTCAGCCTCTTCTCCTCCCCTGCCAAATACAAAGGGGTCTCCACCCTTAAGCCTGCAAACGATCTTCCCCTCCTTTGCCTTTTCAACCAGTATCCTGTTTATCTCTTCCTGAGTCATCTCATGATGGCCACCGCGTTTACCAGCGTAAATAAACTCAGCCTCATTTTTAAGATAGTTCAGGATTTGAGCATTTATGTGAAAGTCATATACCACAACATCAGAGAGTTGAAGTGCCTTCAGACCCTTGATGGTGAGAAGACCTGTATCTCCAGGGCCAGCCCCTACGATGTAAACCTTACCTGTCATGCCTGTTTACTGTATAGTCTTTTTACCTTAATCTGCCGATAGCAATGGCAGGGGATGCCGAAAAGGCTTTATCGCGACACCTTAATGTAAGATTTTTAATAACATTACCGAACATTTCTTACTTCACCTTTTGGTGAAAAACTGTTTAATACATGATAAATAAAAATTTGTCGCATTATAAAGGCTTTGAGGCATCCCCTGCCATTAAAAATGCATTTCTATCAGTTGTAGGGGCAATTTAGAATTGCCCCTACTTTTTATAGACCTCATCCAGTATCTCCTTAGCTCCTTTCTTAAGGAGGTCTTCAGCAAGGGCTATTCCGAGCCTTTCTGCCCTATCAATTGCACCTGTATCTGCAGAAGTACCTGTAAAAGCATCTTCTAAATGGCCCTTAATAAGCCTGTCCCCACTGAGAGAACCCACAAGTCCATCCATAACAAGTTTTCCCTCAAGGAGTCTTGCATGGGCAGCAATAGGGACCTGGCAGCCTCCTTCAAGTCTTTTAAGGAATGCCCTTTCTGCAATTACCTCAATAGAGGTTTTATAATCATTTAAGGGCTGAATCAGGGAATTGATAAACTCATCATCAATCCTGCATTCTATACCAATTGCGCCCTGGCCTATTGCCGGAAGGCTTATCTCAAGAGGAAGTATCTCTGTTATCCTGTGCTGCCAGCCAAGCCTTTTAATGCCAGCTGCAGCCAGTATCATGGCATCAAACTGGCCTTCATCTAACTTCCTGAACCTTGTATCAAGATTGCCCCTTAACTGTATTATTTGAAGATCAGGTCTTATACTGAGAAGCTGACAGGCCCTTCTGAGACTGCTTGTGCCAAGCCTTGCACCTTCCGGGAGGTCTTGAAGGTTTTTATATTTAAAAATGATCTGTTCTGATTTCTGACCTCTGACTTCTAAGCTCTTACTGATAAAGGCATCTCTTGGATCCTCTCTCTTACATATGGCGGTCAGATGAAGTCCATCGGGTATCACGGTGGGTACATCCTTCATACTGTGAACTGCAAGGTCAATTTCTTTCCTTAATAAGGCCTCTTCAATCTCTTTTACAAATAGACCTTTGCCCCCTACCTTTGCAAGAGGGACATCAAGTATCTTGTCTCCAGTGGTCTTTATCTTTCTGAGTTCTATCTCCATATCTGGTGAAAGTCTTAATATTTCATTTTTAACCCATTCAGACTGCCACAGGGCAAGCTTTGAACCCCTTGTGCCGATAACTATTTTTTTTCTTTTCATTCCTCTTCTCCATTAAGGGAATACAACTTTTTAATGGTTGCAATCAATATATCTTTATCCTCGCTATCATTCTTCAGGGCTGCTGTAGGAGGATGTATAAGTTTATTGACAATGGTACTGGCCAGCTGTATTACTGCCTTTCTTTCACGCTCATCCATGGATGGAAATTTGTTGAAGAAGTCTTTAAGCTCTGTCTCCTTTATTTCTTCCGCCTTTTTCCTCAGGGCGACAATTGTGGGAACTGAATCAAGGGAATTAAACCATTTTTCAAACTTTTCCACCTCTTCATTTATTATATTCTCTGCTCGCTCGGCCTCTTTCTTTCTTTCAAGCATATTTGAATCTACGACACCCTGAAGGTCATCTATATCATAGAGATAGACATTTTCAATTTCATTAATGGCAGGGTCTATGTTTCTCGGTACAGAGATATCTATCAGAAAGACCGGTCTGTGTCTTCTTTCCTTCATCACATGATGCATCTGCTCTTTTGTAACCACATATCTGGAGGCACCGGTTGAGCATATTACAATATCTGTATGGATTAGCTCTCCCGGGAAATCCTCAAATCTTATGGCCCTTCCATTGAATTCCTTTGCAAGCTCGCAGCCCCTTTCATAGGTCCTGTTTGCAACCGTGACCGCTCTTACGCCATTTGTTATAAGATGCCTTGCTGCAAGCTCAGCCATTTCACCAGCGCCAAGGAGCATAAAACTCTTTGTTGAAAGATCTTCAAATATCTTTTTTGCAAGTTCCACAGCAGCATAACTTATTGATACCGCATTTTCAGCGATCCTTGTTTCTGTCCTCACTCGTTTTGCAGCGGATATGGCCTTTTTTACAAGGGTATTGAGAATAAGTCCTGTTGTCTTTCTCTGAAGGGCAAAATCAAAGGCATCCTTAACCTGACCGAGTATCTGGGGCTCTCCAACTATCATGGAATCAAGACTTGATGCTACTCTGAAAAGATGTCTTGCAGCATCCATATCCTTCAGGATATAAAGGCTTTTTCTCAGATCCTGAAGCTCAACGGAATGAAAACTTGAAAGAAACTTAATCAGCTCCTCTGATATATCCTCTTTTGAATGAAGATATAATTCAACCCTGTTACAGGTGGATATGATAAAGACCTCTTTAATTAATGGATGGGCTGCAAGCTCCTTCAGTCCTTCCTCAAGCTTTGGACCATTGAAGGCAAGCCTTTCCCTTATCTCCACCTCTGCGGTTTTATGATTTAAACCTATAACAGTTATCATCAGCCCTTGAAACCATGATAAGTCTTCAATAATAAACTCACACCGAAGAATGTAAACATAACAAAGATAAATCCAAGGATAGATAGAAATGCTGCCCTTCTGCCTCTCCAGCCTGCAACCAGTCTTGCATGAAGAAGCAGGGCATAGATAAACCATGTGATAAGAGACCAGGTTTCTTTTGGATCCCATCTCCAGTATGTTCCAAAGGCTGTTTCAGACCACACAGCACCAGTGATTATGGCAAGGCTGAGAAGTGGAAAGCCGAGGGTGATCAACCTGTAATTTATTTCATCAAGACTCTGAAGGCTTGGTAATCTGCTGAATAATCCTGAAGGATGTTTTGACTTAAGATAATATTCTTGAACAAGGTACATTATGCCAATTACAAAGGAAAGGGCAAAGGCAGCATTCCCGAGGAAGGCAAGAAGAGTATGAACCGGTAACCAGTAGCTTCTGAGAAGTGGGTCCAGGGGCTTAAGTTCTCTTGGAAGCATGGAGGAGGATAACATCAATACAAAGATAAGTGGCATAATGAAACAACCAAGAAGCCCTAATTTATACCTTGACTCAAGGAAAAAAAACAGAACCAGTATAGCCCAGGCATAAAAGGAAGAAGCTTCATGAAGATTGGTAACGGGAAGATACCCCCCCTGAAAATATCTCAGGACAATGGAAAGGGTATGAAAGAAAAATCCAACAATCGCTATGTATATAACAGGTCTTGATGTAGCCCTTGAGCCCATCCACAGCTCTACTATGCTTACTATTGCAGCTGCAAAATAGAGTGTTAAGGCAATCTCAAATAAGAGCGTTCCCAATTTTACCTCAAAGCCTGAGTCCAGGAAAGATAAAGATCTTCAGGTTTAAAAACATCCAAGCTCGCAATTTACAATCTTGATGCCCAGGGCATCAGCCATCTCTCCTACATCTCTGTATCGGAGTCCGAGGGTTTCAGCAATCTGTCTCGCCACAGAACAGGATATCTTGTTATTAATCGCCCTTTTCTTGAGTTCATGAGACAATAGCGATTTTTTACTTATTAACTCCTCTGTTTCTTTCAAGGCATCTTCCATCTTATCAGGTCTTACAATTATATCTGCCCGCTCTTTTACCTTTATTGCTGAGCCCTTTGGGGGTCTTTCAAGCCCATTTAAAAATACTACTACATCTGGCTTTAAAAACTCAATCGGGCTGTTTCCTTCTATGATTATCCCTTTATAATTTGATAGCCGTTCCAGGCTCATAGAAAGCACCTCAGATAAGCCTTCTTTAGGAGATTGAACCCACAGGACCTCACAGGCACCTGCCTCAAGGTATTTCCTTGTGTCCTTTCCATCTACAGAAAGCATATCTTTATTATTAACTATCGTTGAGTAAAAGCCTGTCTTTGTGTATTTTATAACTGCCCAGTCTTTACCGAGTGACCTGAGGAGCCTGGTTCCAAAGGTTGTCTTTCCACAACCGCTGTAAGAGCCACCTATGAGAACAATAAAGGGCTTCATAATGTATAATATCAAAAATGTTCAGGATAGCTGTTATAGATGGTCAGGGAGGAGGTATAGGTTCCCTTATTGTGAAGAGGCTGAGGGAGGAGTTTGCAGAGACGGTGGAGATAATTGCCCTTGGCACAAATTCCACAGCAACCAGCCAGATGATGAAGGCAAAGGCAAATAAGGGAGCCACTGGAGAAAATGCTATTGTCTATAATTGTCAGAGGGTTGATCTTATAATTGGTACCATGAGTATCATTATTGGTAATGGCATGCTTGGAGAATTAACTCCTCAAATGGCCAGAGCGATATCCTCTGCAGCCTGTCCAAAGTTTTTGCTTCCTCTGAATCAGGAGCAGGTGCATATAGCAGGTGTTAAAAAAGAGCCACTTCCCCATCTTGTGGAGGAGCTGATAAGCCTGGTTAAGGAATACAAAAAGGAGATGGAAAAAAATTAATCTTGATGGAGGTGTAAGCATGTGTGAGGCAAATGCCTATGTATATGAAGATGGCAAGGAGATACTCTTTCTTGAGGGAGTTGATATTCTTATCCCTGAAGGTGATAGGCTATTCCTGAGGAATCTTTTTGGAGAACAGAAGACCTTTGAAGGCAGGATAAGGGAGATTTCTCTTATAAAACACAAGATTGTTCTTGAAAAACTGAAATGATACTCTCCAGACAAAGTAGTGCGACAGAGCTAAAGTAGTGAGTTAGTGAATTAGTATGCAAATGAGTTAGTGATTTAGTATTTTCTAATTCACTAATTCACTAACTCACTAATTCACTAATCACTAATTCACTAACTCACTTTAAACTGTTTGTAAGCCTTAAGCCTGAAGATAAGGTGAAAAGGATAAAGATGACACAGAAGGTATGGAGGCTTATTGACACAGGACCAGAGGATGCAGCATTTAATATGGCACTTGACATTGCCATTTCTGAATCTGTCTGCGAAGGGATAGCCCCTCCTACCCTCAGATTTTATTCATGGAATAAGCCTTCACTGAGCCTTGGATACTTTCAAACACCACGAGGTATCTCCTTTAAAGCCTGTTTTGAACTTGATATTCCTGTGGTAAAAAGGCCAACAGGTGGAAGGGCAATTTTACACTGCAGGGAGCTTACTTATAGTTTTTCCTCAAATTATAATGATTTCTTTAAAGAGGCAGGACTCTTTGAAACATACAGGATGATCTCCCTGTGTTTTGTTGAGGCCTTAAGGAGTTTCAATCTACCGGTGACTATGGAAGACAGGAAAAATGCAAGATACGGTCATAATCCTTTATGTTTTCTTTCAAGCTCCTATGGTGAGGTCATCCTCTGGGATAAAAAGATTCTTGGCAGTGCCCAGAGGAGATTAAAGGGAGGTTTTCTTCAGCAGGGCAGTCTCCCCTATTATATAGAAAGAGAGATTATAAAAAAAGTATTTGAGTGTTCAGATCCTGCAGCCCCTCCTATGGGGACAACCCTGTTGGGACTTTTTGAGGTACTCAAGGAGCAGGGAATGGATACAATAATAGATGAGGATAGCCTAAAAGACTCAATCATCAGTGCCTTTAAAAGAAGATTTAACATTGAATTTATTAAAGAAAGGCCTCGAGATTCTGAAATAAAAAGGGCAGAAGAACTTAGAGATTCCTTTGTGAATCATATAGATATACAAAGGCAGAGGAAAGAACAGAGAGATTTATATATATCTGGATAATTGAGAGGATAAGCTCATATAGGCCGAGGCCTGAAAGGCTTTTAAAAAGACTCCCCAGAAATCCCAAAGAGATAGTAAGTATTATTGCTCCAATACTTAAGAAGGTGTAAAAGATAAGGGCATCGGGTTTACCAGTAACAAAGTTAAGAGAATCTTTCAGGGCTCCAATGGTCTTTTCCTCCTTTAAAATCATAAAACCAGCAGCATAGGTAAAGATAGCCATAAAGAATATTACGGCACCAAGTGAAAGCAGTATCGAAAGGAGATTTAAAAAATTCCTTAAGAAATCCCTTAAAAGATCTCCACTGATTGAAGTCACCTGTGTAAGGCCACTGAAAAGACCTGCTAAAAAGGATAGCAGGATGAGCATAAGGAGTCCCAATATTGACAGCTGAAGAAATCTTTTAAATAGTCCCTTTCCGAGGCTTGTGAAAAGCCTCCAGGAGTAATCTCCCCTGCCACTGATGGAATGCATAATTACACCTGATGTCCCTGCAAGCGTATATATGAAAATAATTGATGCAATGACGATATAAATAAGCAGACCCGCAATCACAGTGATTACAATAGAGATATAGGTAGAAAGTCCTTTGTTAAATATCAGTTCTATCAGTCCTTTAAGTCCATTTTCCGGCAATTCAATACCTGTTTTTGTAAATACTATGATAAGAGGCACACCCACAATCAGTATAAACAGGAAAAAGGCTATTATCAGGGCTCCTGTTTGAACAAAAAGGAGCTGATAATTTTTGTTCACCCTCTCAATGCCCTGTTTTAATGCATCTCTGTATCTCATAAAGTTATATCATTAAGATTGATCTCAGAGTGGTTCAATATATTTTAATTATATTATAAAAGCTGTCCCTTTCTGCAGGTATCCTGCCAGCATTTCTTATCAGATCAATAATTTCTTCTACTGATAAGGCCTGTGGGGTGGTTACACCTGCTTCATGGGATATCTTTTCCTCCGTAACTGTTCCCTCAAGGTCATCAGCACCCCACAGAAGTGCTATTTGTGCAACCCTTTCACCAAGCATTACCCAGTATGCCTTTATGTGATCAAAATTATCAAGCACAATTCTGCTTATTGCAATTGTCTTGAGGTCATCAATGGTACTTCTTTTATTCTCATTCCCGATATAAGGTAGCGGAATAAAGGCCTGAAATCCTCCTGTCCTGTCCTGAAGGTCTCTGAGCCTCAGTAGATGATCTATCCTGTGCTCAGGACCTTCCAGATGACCATAAAGCATGGTTGCGTTTGACCTTATACCCATACTGTGGGCAATCTCCATTATCTCAAGCCATCTTCTGGATGATATCTTTTCGGGACAGAGGATCCCTCTTACCTTTTCATCAAATATTTCTGCACCACCACCTGGTATGAGGTCAAGACCTTTTTCTTTCAGTATTTCCAGGACCCTTTGAATTGAAAGGCCTGATATCCTTGAGAAATGGTCCAGTTCAGTGGCAGTATAGGCCTTTATTTTAATAAAGGGGAAGGCCTCCTTTATGGAGGAGATGATGTTTACATAATGCTCAAATCTCCACTCAGGGTGAAGACCTCCAACAATATGCACCTCTTGAAAACCCTTACCTTCTGATAGATGGGAGCTTATCTTATTGAGAATTTGCTCAATAGTAAGTTCAAAGACACCAGGGTCACCTTTTGAGCGACTGAAGGCACAGAACCGGCATCTATTTATACAAAGGTTTGTGGGATTTATGTGCAAATTTTTAATAAAAAAGGCATAATTACCATTTTTCGACAGGGCCACCTCACTGGCAAGCCTTCCAAGGTTGAAAAACTCCTCATCCCTCCAGAGACTCAGGGCATCCTCTCTGGAGATCCTCCTTACAGTAACTCCAGAAGGCCCTTTGATCTTTGGGGCATTACCATGCTGGATTCCAGCTTTATTAATTGATAAAGACATAAAAAAATTATAACATGAATAACAACTTGGTGCGACAGAGCGACAGTGCGACCGTTTCACCCCTCAATTTGCCGATAGAAATGCATTTTCATCGGGGTTCACGGGGTGAAGCTTGTCTTCACCCCGTGCTCTAATGGCGGGGTATGCCTCAAAGCCTTTTTAGACCAGCAGAGCAGTAGTGCAGTAGAGCAGTAGTTTTTATTGATAGAGCAGTAGACCAGCAGAGCAGTAGTTTTTATTAAGGAATTTTTTTAAATTAATATTTAACTGCTGCGCTGTTGCTCTGCTGCTCTACTGCTCTGTTATTGCCTGCTGCTCTACTGCTCTATTAAGGTGTCGCGAGCGGGGTCCCCAGAAAATCGTCAGATTTTCTGGGGTGCTGATATTGCCTTTTTCGGCAGCCCCGACCATTCCTATCGGCAGTTTAGGGTAATGGCTTATACTTGACTATCCTGTTATTTCTATGTTACTCTTTTCACTCTGAAGGGAATCTAATTTAGATTCTTAAAACGCATGCCCTTTTTAAATTACTGTCTCTGGTCCCTTGTATAAAAATGTAAGGGTTAGACAGGATAGGGCAGAGGGAAAACCAGGAGGAGTTTATGGCGGTAGTAACTATGAAAGAGCTTCTTGAGGCTGGTGTCCATTTCGGGCATCAGGTAAAGAGATGGAATCCAAAGATGAAAAAATACATCTTTGGAGAGAGAAATGGTATCCACATAATAGACCTTCAGAAAACTGTCAAGGCTGTTGAAGAGGCCTACGAGTTTATAAAATCAGTTACACAGCAGGGCGCTCCTGTTCTATTTGTTGGAACAAAAAAACAGGCGCAGGAGGCAATTGAGGAGGAGGCAAAGAGGGCTGGAGCTTTTTATGTGAATCAGAGATGGCTTGGAGGAATGCTCACTAATTTTTCCACTATCCAGAGGAGTATACAGAAGCTCAGAAGATTTGAAAGGATGAAGGAAGATGGCACCTTTGAAAGGTTACCAAAGAAAGAGGTTGCCGGGATAATAAAGGAGATGGAAAGACTTCAGAAGTACCTTAATGGTATTAAAGATATGGATAGACTTCCAGGAGCAGTGTTTGTGGTTGATCCCAAGAAGGAAAAGATTGCTGTTCATGAGGCAAGGCTCCTTGGCATCCCTGTTGTTGCAATTGTGGATACAAACTGCGATCCTGATGAGGCAGATTATGTTATCCCGGGTAATGATGATGCCATAAGGACAATAAAGCTTCTTACTTCAAAAATAGCAGATGCTGTTATTGATGGAAAGGCATCACTTGAGAAGGTGGCTCAGGAAGCTGCTGAGGTGGCAGCCATTGAAGAAAAGGTCATGATGGAGGAAGAAAATGCCTGAGATTACAGCTGAAAAGGTCAGAGAATTAAGAGAAAAAACAGGTGCGGGTATGATGGACTGCAAGAAGGCCCTTACCGAGGCCGGAGGGGATTTTGAAAAGGCCATAGACCTCCTGAGACAGAAAGGTCTCGCAAGTGCAGCCAAAAAGGCATCAAGAAGGGCAGCAGAGGGGCTCGTGGCCTCTTATATACATATGGATAAGATAGGAGTGCTTGTGGAGGTAAACTGCGAGACAGATTTCGTGGCAAAGACAGATATATTCAGGGAGCTTGTAAAGGATATAGCAATGCAGATTGCAGCATCAGCTCCCCAGTATGTATCAAGGGACGATGTGCCACAGGAGGTAATCGAGAGAGAAAAGGCTATTTACAGGGCCTCTATTACTGATAACAAGCCAGCTCATGTTATTGACAAAATTATTGAAGGAAAACTTGAGAAGTTTTATGCTGATACATGTCTGCTTGAACAGGTCTTTATAAAAGACCCTGAGCAAAAAAAGAAGATAAAGGATATAATAACAGATGCCATTGCCCGACTCGGGGAAAATATAGTTGTGAGGAGATTTGCGAGGTTTCAGGTTGGTGAAGGCTCAAAAGAGGGCGAAGTTTAAGAGGGCTGTTATAAAGCTCAGCGGAGAAGCCCTTATGGGAGACAGGGGCTATGGCATTGATCCTGAGACAGTCAATTTTATAGCCAGGGAAATAAAAGAGGGACTCAACCTTGGCTGTGAAATAGCAGTGGTCATAGGTGGTGGAAACATCTTCAGGGGAATGGAGGCAGCCACAAAGGGCATGGAAAGAGCCACAGCAGACTATATGGGTATGCTCGCTACAGTGATTAATGCCCTTGCACTTCAAAACAGCCTTGAAAAACTTGGCATACCAACAAGGGTTCAGTCTGCAATTGAGATGAGGGAGGTGGCAGAACCCTATATTAGAAGAAAGGCATTGAGACACTTAGAAAAGGGCAGGGTGGTGATCTTTGCTGCTGGCACAGGAAATCCCTTTTTTACAACAGATACTGCTGCAGCACTCAGGGCAATAGAGATAGGAGCAGAGGTGATAATGAAGGCAACAAAGGTTGACGGTGTCTACAGTGCTGACCCTGTGAAATTCCCCAATGCAAAAAAATATGATAAGATTACCTATATGGAGGTCCTGAAAAGGGGATTAAATGTTATGGATTCAACTGCTATTACACTCTGCATGGATAATGACCTTCCTATTGTGGTATTCAATCTTAGAGGAAAGGGCAATATTAAAAAAGCCCTTTCAGGTAAGTCTATAGGGACACTTGTAACAGCTTGAGAGGTGGAGTATGGAACCTCAGTTAAAAAAGAGACTTGCTGAAAAGATGGATGCCACAATAGAGGTTTTTAGAAAGGAGCTTGCCTCTGTAAGAACGGGCAGGGCATCTATTGCATTACTTGATGGAATAACAGTGGATTATTATGGAAATCAGACACCCCTGAATCAGGTTGCCACCCTTACAGTGCCTGAACCAAGACTCATTACCATACAGCCCTGGGAACAGAGACTGATACCAGAGATTGAAAAGGCTATCCTGAAATCTGATCTTGGGCTTAACCCGACAAACGATGGGAAGCTTATAAGACTGGCAATTCCACCTCTTACCGAGGAGAGGAGAAAGGAGCTCGTTAAGGTTGTAAAAAAGAGGGCTGAAGAGGCAAGGGTTGCCCTCAGGAACATCAGAAGGGATGTCCTTGAGGAGATAAAGAAGCTCCAAAAAGAAAAGAATCTCAGCGAGGATGAAGTGAAGAGATGGAATGAGGAGGTACAGAAGATTACGGATTCTTACATCAAAAAGATTGACGAGATGCTCAATCACAAGGAAAAAGAGATAATGGAAGTATAAAAGGGCTTTGCCCCTTAAAAGGTCAGATTATTTCAGAAAGCTGGAGGGATGGAGTCCATCAAAGGAGGTAAAAAAAATGAATATTAATTACATGCTTAAGGTAGAGGATGCAAAGCTTACAGATATTCAAAAGGCACTTACTCAGGCAGGGATAAAGGTAAGAAGCATTATAGAGGTTTTTAAAGAAGGCACTCAAGTCACTGAAGCATCTATTACATCACCATCAACAGAGGAGAAAAAATAATGACAAAGAAAAGGCAGAAGGTTTCTAAAAAGACAAAGAAGACAACTCGTGAGATTAAAAAAAAGTTGAGAAAATCAGCCAAACCTGTTAAGAAGGCTAAAAAGCCAGAAAAGAAAAAATCTATTTCAAAGGCCTCGGTTGTTAAAAAAGAGAGCACAAAGGCGTCTGTTACTACAGAGGTTGAGAGGAAGGAAAAACTCAGAAGGTTTTTGCTTGACCTCAGAGCAAAGATACTTTCTGAGGCAAAGACAGAGATAGCAAAATACATGAAGGGTGAGACAAAGCAGATTGTAGAGACCGCCCTTGATGATGGAGACTGGTCTGTTGTGGACCTGGCAGAGGATGTGAGTCTGAGACAGTTAACCACTCACAGGGAAAACCTGATAAAAGTGGATGAGGCATTAAGAAAAATTGATGAAGGCACCTATGGAATATGCGAGGAATGCGGTGAGGAGATTACAGAGGAAAGGCTGAAGATACTTCCCTTTGCCATATATTGCAGGGAATGCCAGGAAAGAAAGGAGATACTTGAGAAGATAGAAAAGGAATATGAGTAGTTTAATAATATACCCTTTCAAGAAAAAGGCCCTTTGCCGGTGCTGTGACTCCGGCAAGTCGCCTGTCTCCTGCGGTAAATATATCCTTTATTGAGGATATCTGTCTTCTGCCTTTTCCGATTTCCACAAGGGTACCCACAATGTTCCTGACCATGTATCTCAAGAAGGCATCTCCTTTAATTCTAAATCTGATAAAACTGCCTTCAATATCCATTCCCAGGAAAGGAATAACAGAATATTTATCAATAGAGAATTCAAAGATTGACCTTATTGTTGTCCTTGCTCCGCAACCCTTTGCCCTGAACCCTGCAAAGTCATGCCTGCCTGTTATATACCCTGAGGCCTCTTTCATCGCATTTATATCAAGCGTTCCTTTTACAGTCCAGCAGAAATCAGTGACAAATACTGATGGCCTCTCATCAAGGCTTACAAAATATATATAGCTTTTTGCCTTTGCAGAGAAGCGTGGATGGAAGGTATCTTCTGCCTCCTCAGCATTTATTATTCGTATATCATCGGGTAAGAGGCTATTCAGTGCCCTTTTAAATACCTGGGGTGAATGCTTACTTTCTGTCCTGAAGGCTGCAACCTGCCCCATTGCATGAACACCTGCATCTGTCCTTCCAGCAGAGATGACCTTTATCTTTTCTCCTGTAATCTTTGAGATGAGCTCCTCAAGTATGGACTGGATGGTTATCTTTCCCTTTTGCCTTTGCCAGCCATGATAATTGGTGCCTCTGTATTCAAGAAGGAGTTTAATGTTTCGCATAGTACAAGGCTATGACTCCTTCATAGCAGACTGAACAACAGATATAAGGGTTTCTGGTGTAAAGGGTTTCTCAAGATATTTAGTGGCACCAGCCTCCACAGATCTCTCAGCTATCTCAGGAGTGGAAAAACCGGTGATCACTATTACCTTTGAAGCAGGTGAATTCTTTTTTATCCACTGCAGGACCTCCAGCCCGTCCATCTTCGGCATCTTGAGGTCTGTGATTATGATATCATAGGACTGTTTTTTAATAAGCTCAATAGCCTCGTATCCATCAGCAGCAAGGTCCACAAGAAATCCCTCTGGTTCAAGTATCCTCTTACAGGAGACACGAACTATGCTTTCATCATCAACAACAAGGATGCTTTTCTTTTTATTCATCTTTAAGTCTTTTTAATTCTTCATTAAGATATTCCTTTATAAATTTTAATACAGGTGGGGCATTTAGTGGTATATCTTCAAGTTCGGCCCTTAATTCTCCTGTATCAAAAATAAAAGATTCTTCCTCGCCTGTAAGCTTAACACTTTTATATGTAAATCTGAAATGACATTCAGGGCACAGAAGGATTGCGGCCACAATTGTGGAGGCTATATCTCCCATGGGTTTTCTGTCTATATGGTCCCTTCTGAATGTTGCCTTAATGGAGGTGCCTTTCAGGGGAATTGAGGTTATGGTGAACTGCCCTTCAGTTTCAATTGCTGATTGCTTGAGCAGAGGGATCCCGAGGCCTGTTTTCTTTGATTTTGTTGTGTAAAAGGGGTCTTCCACCTTTTTTAAAATCTCTTCGTCCATTCCTCTTCCATCGTCTTTTATTTCAATTGAAAGTACATTATCCCTTTTATGGTCCACTATGGTTATCTCTATATTCTTTGCAGAAGCATCTATTGAGTTCTGGATCATATCAAGTATATGGAGAGAGAGGTCTTCCATTAGAAATTATACTCCATAGAATCATCAGCCTTTTGGATTCCTATTATCTTCCTGCCACTCTCTCCCCTCAGGGCCAGCCTTAATTCCTCGACAGCTGGTCTTTCAATTAAAAATCCTGTATAGGCCCTGCCTATATCCTTGAGATGGTGGCTATCAGAGGATTGTATAATGGGAAGGCCAAGGTCTGAAAATCTCCTTTTTGCCTCTTCCATGCCCATATGGCAGGATATTTCAAGGGCATCAGGTTTTATATCAGGCGGTATAAAACCGAGCTGTGATATTATGCTGAACACCTCTTTGTCTATATGTGAGGCTATGGCAAGACCATTAAACTTATGGATTAAATTAACAACCTCTCTTGTGCTGAGGCCTGTTGCACCTATCAATGGCCTTTTTGAAAAGGAAAGTATCTCTTCTTTTTCATTGACAATAAGCTGATAGCCAAGCCTTCCATCAAACTCAGGACCTTGAAGTGACCTGTAAATGATCTCCTGAAGTGGTTTAATTTCTTCATAACTGTTAAATATGGCAAGTATATGGACCTCTTCGGAGGTGGTTATCTCCATTCCTGCAAAGACGGTTATGCCGCCTGATATGCTGTAAAAGGCAGGTAAATTTTCTGCTGAATTATGGTCAGTTATTGCAATTATCTGAAGACCTGAGTCTCTGGCCTGCTTTATAATCTTCGGTGGGGTCATATCAAGTTCTGCACAGGCGGATAAACAGGTATGGATATGAAGATCTGACCTATAGATATTCATTATTCTGTAAGAAGCTTATAGAGTCTTCCAGCTGCCTCAAAGGTGGTGAGATTTGTTTTAAAGATTGCTATGCCTTCTGAAGAGGCCTTTTTAATTGTCTCCTCATCAGGTTTTTTATTGTTGGTAATAATAATGGCAGGTATATTTTTCAGGGTGGCAACTGCCACAATATTCAAATGAACCTGAAGGGTTATCCATACCTCACCTGGTTTCGCATTTGCCATCACATCAGAAAGAAGGTCACTCACATAGGCACTTTTTATATCCCTGTCCTGATATTTTTCAGTGAGAAGTTCAAGATTTAAAGAGCTGATAATCTTACTGAGATTCATGAGACCTCCATTCCTTTGGAATATATATTATCAATTCAACTGTTGTACCTTCTCCAACTACTGAGTCGATGTTGAAGACATCAGCATTCTTCTTCATATTGGGCAGGCCCATCCCTGCACCCCATCCCATCTCCTTAACCCACTCAGGAGCAGTGGAATATCCTTCCTGCATGGCGAGTTCTATATCAGGAATACCAGGTCCCATATCAGTTACCACGATTTTTATCCTTTCAGGTGTTACAGAATAAAGCATTGTACCTGCAATGGCATGGATAATTACATTCATCTCTGCCTCAAAGGCTGAGATAGTAGCCCTCTGTATAATATCTTCAGGAAGATGGAGCTTCTCAAGGATTGATTTCAGTTCACAGGATGCAGCACCACCCTTAGAGAAATCTCCTCCTATCAAAGAAAAACTTCCCTCTAATGTTTCACTTAGCTTCATCCCTCCACTTCCTTCACAGGCAATCTGATGAAGAAACTTGCTCCTTTCCCCGGGCTACTTTTAACAAAGATAGAGCCACCGTGTCGCTTTATTATCCCATAGCTGACAGAAAGCCCGAGTCCTGTACCTTTGCCTGGTGGCTTTGTTGTAAAGAATGGTTCAAAGATCTTTGACAGATATTCCTCAGGGATGCCTGGGCCTGTATCGGTAAATTCAAGCTCTATCTGCTCCTTTGAAGGATCTTCACTATCCTTTATAAGCCTTGATGAAATCATGATGGTACCCCTTTCATTCATTGCATCAGCAGCATTAATAAGTAGATTTAAAAAGACCTGTTCCATCTGGTGTGCATCAACAGTTATCTGTGGAATTTTTCGTTCCAGATTTATTTTGAATTCTATGTTATGAAACCTTGCCTGATTTTGAACCATGGCCACTGTCCGTTCAATAAGGGAATTTATATCGGTCAGGGTCTTTTCATAACCTGTTTTCCTTGAAAAACCAAGAAGACCCTTTATGATTCTGCTGCATCTTTCTGCCTGTTCAATGATAACCTGAAGGTCTTCCCTGTTTTCTTTATCTGTCTCAGGCAGTCTTTTCATGATAAGATGGGCAAAGGTAATTATACCTGTAAGGGGGCTGTTCAGCTCATGGGCAAAACCTGCTGCCATTCTACCAAGGGAGGCAAGTTTTTCAGCATTCATTAGCTGTTCCTGTGCCTTTTTAATCTCAAGAGTCTTTTTCTCGACCTCTTCCTCAAGACATTTGGTCCACTGTTCGAGTTTGTGCCTTGAATCCTTCAATTCCTGGGCCATGGCATTGAAGGTCTCTGCTAAAAGGCCCATCTCATCCTTTGTCTTTATGTTAATCCTGTGGTCAAGGTTTCCTTTTCCAATATTTCTCATCCCCTCTTCAAGAAGAGAAAGCGGCTTTGTGACAAAATTCCAGAGTATGAAGCAGAGAACAACGGAGATAAGGGCAATAAAAGATACGCCATAGATAATGGTATTGATCCTGTTCTTCTGGATCAATGAATCAACAGAGGCAGTGCTGAAGCTCGTCTCTATAAAGCCTATAACAGAAATCGTCTTACTGTGCCTGTGACAGGAGGCTGTATAGCAAGCCGGTTCATTCATTATAGGTTTTATAAAATTTATCACCCTCTCCCCTGATGGAAGCCTTCCTATCCTCCAGCACCTTCTCTCCTTTCCTTTTAACCTGAAATCATCCTTACCATGGCAGATGGTGCAGTCTCCTTCCATGTTTTTATCAATTATCCTGCCCACCTCTTCTTGAGAGGAGGAATAAAATATCCTGCCAGATGTATCAAATATCCTTATCACCCTGACACCCTCCGCATCCTTAACAGAATTAATGGTCTGTTCAATCACCTCTCGCTGTGAGCTGAGCATGCCATAGCGAAGCCCCCCTCTTATAAGTTCAGAGAATATCTCCACCTGGGTCACAAGGTTTTTAATCATAAGGTTTTCCTGATATCTGAGATAAAAGTATGCAGAAAGTAGCCCCCCAAGGGTCATCAAAAGACCAATGGTAAAAATCAGTTTGTTGGTAAGGGATGTAAGGGAATTCTTTATCATTATTTAATGCTAACCTATTCACATACTTCAGGGCAACCCTGCTGTGCGAGGTCCTTAAAAATGAATGTTAGATCTGTCCTCCTACCTCACCCCTTCACCTCTTATTCCAGTTGAAGTGGTGAGGGAATAAAACAGAGGATAAATATCAGCATGGAGACTATACCTGTTATCTTCCTCAGGATGCTCAAATTTTCTTCCCATAATAAAACAGGAGGATGTTTTATCCCCAGTATGAATAAAAGACCTGCCCAGAGAAACCATCCATACCATGCCACAATTCCAAGAATAAGCAGGATGCTCATAGATATTAGGGATATGTATCTATGTCCTCTGCCAAATAGTGCATAGGTTATATGGCCACCGTCAAGCTGACCTATAGGTAAAAGGTTCAGGGATGTTACTAAGAATCCTATCCATCCAGCAATTGCAACAGGATGAAGAATCACAGCATATCCATCCTGTATATCACCAAGGATAAGCCTTGTAAGGATTAAAAAGATTAAAGATGTGCCAAAACCTATTCCCTTTATATCATCAGCCTTTGCAATATCAGAAAGATTAAGACCAACAATGGTAGCTACAATACTCATAATAAACCCTGCAACCGGTCCTGCGGCTCCTATATCAATAAGTGCCCTCCTGGTGGTGATTGGTGACTTCATCCTAATAATCGCACCGAATGTGCCGATTGCGGTGGGAGCTGGTATAAAATAGGGCAGGGTTGCCCTTGTCCTGTGAAGTCTTGAGGCGATATAATGGGAGAATTCGTGGCTCAGCAGTATGCTGAGAAGTGCCAGAGAAAAGGGCCAGCCTTCTATGATCCTTTCCGGTTCTTTAAAGATATCAATCCCCTCCCATATGGTACCTGCACCGAGGGTGGTTATAATGGTAAGCAAAAATAAGATAATATGAATCCATGGGAAGCTACTCATGTAACTATCCTTTCACTGCATATCTCCAATAACATCTGCCTCAAGGTCGTAGTCATAGGCCTTTTTAATCAGAACTTCCCTGAAAGTACCGGGTCTCAGGTCATTGCCTTTTATTATAACGAGACCATCTATCTCAGGCGCCTGACCTTCAAGTCTTCCATAACCGACACCTTCATTTACCTCATCAATAAGGCAGATCATCCTTCTGCCTATAAGGGAGAGATTTTTTTTAAGTGATATCTCAGTCTGAAGCCTCATGAGCTCATCATACCTTCTATCCTTTGTTCTTTGAGAAACATGACCTTTAAAATAACAAGCTGGTGTGCCTTCTTCTCTACTGTACCTGAAGGCACCGAGTCTTTCAAATTCCATTTCTTTAACAAAATAAAGAAGGCCCTTAAAATCCTTTTCTGTTTCACCAGGGAACCCCACAATAAATGTTGTTCTTAAAGTAACATCCGGGATGATGGATCTTATATGTTGTATTAATCTCTTATAGCTATTTTTTGAACCAGGTCTTTTCATTAATTTGAGTATCCTGTCCTCAGAATGCTGAAGCGGCATATCAAGATATTTACAGATTTTTTTATTTAAGGCAATCTCCTCAAGAAGCTCATCACTTATGCTCTGTGGATGAAGGTAGAGAAGCCTGATTCTGAAGTCTCCAGGGATGGAAGAGATCTCTCTAAGAAGTTTATTTAAAGGTGGGCAAGCAGGTCTATCAATTCCATAGGAACTTATCTCCTGACCAACAAGGATAAGCTCTTTTACTCCAGCTGAGAGGAGTTTTTCTGCTTCTTTTAATATCTTTTCTGGCTCAATGCTTTTATATCTGCCTTTAATCATTGGTATTGCACAGAAGGTGCATCTCCTTCTACAGCCATCGGATATCTTGATATAGGCATAGGATGAAGGAGCCTGGAGCACAGGACCAGGCTGGAGAAACCTTTCTGTTGTTCTGTTGTTGATATATTGAATTATTTTTTCCTCCTCACCAAGACCGAAAAAGGTCTTAATCTCTGGCAATTCCCTTCCAAGTTCCTTTTTATATCTTTGCACAAGGCAACCTATCGGTATAATCTCTGTGCCATTTTTTTTGAGTGCAGCAAGCCTCAATATTTCTTCAATGGATTCCCTCTTTGCATCCTCTATGAATCCGCAGGTATTTATAATAATAAACCCTGCCCTTTCAGGAGACTCGGTAACAGGAATACCTGCCTCAATAAGTCTTTCCATGAGGTCTCTTGAGTCTGCAGTATTCTTGGGACAGCCAAGTGTTACTATGTGAACACCTTTAACCTGACCCTTGAATTGTTGGGTGTCAGACAGGCTCTCTATAATCTCATTCTTCTGAGGCTTCATAGGGTCTCCGTCTTTTTGAGAGAATAACATAGATAATTATATAACTTAACACAGAAGAGATGAAGCCAACAATGATAGAACCTGTAACGAATGGAAGCAGGAGATTACCTGCATTATGAAGGAGTTGAGAAAAGGTAATGTCATGCCAGTCTATCTCTATCTTTAAACTTCTGTTAAGAAGCCTTGCTCCTATCAGGGTTGAAAAGGTATAGATTGGAACTATAGTCCATGGATTTGTCAGATAGGTGGCAACAAGGATCACCAGTTTGTTCAGTCTGAATATAATTGCAACGGTGAGTGCTATCAATGTATGGAGTCCAATAAGGGGAGACATACCTATAAAAAGCCCTATGCTGAAGGTGAGGGCAATTCTTGATGGTGGATCTTTAATATAAAGTATAAGCTTGAGCTTATCCCATATCTTCATGTCTTGTGAACAAATCCTTCTGGTTTGAGGGGTCTTTTCTCTCCGTTCTTTCCTGTTATCCAGAGACCATCCTCTTCTGTTATTCTCCCTATCTCTGTTATACCCTCTATGCCTGTGATCTTATCTGCTGTGAAAAGCAGTTCATAGTCTTCACCACCTGAAAGGGCAAAGGTCAGGGGATCCATATGGAGGATCTTTGAAAGATTAAGGAGTTCACGGGATAAAGGAAGTTTTTCTTCAAAAATTATGGCTCCCACTTTGCTTTGCTCACACAACCTCCAGAGGTCAAGGCAAAGGCCATCACTTATGTCAATCATGGCATGGATATCTTTGACCCGCTTGTGCAGAGGCATCGGTTCAGGCATAAGGGCTTTTTTTATTAAAGGATATTTAATTTCTTCCTCAAGTTTTACCTGTCTCTTTAATATCTCAAGACCACAGGCAGCATCTCCGAGTGTGCCTGTAACATATATTCTATCACCTGGTCTTGCTCCGCTTCTGAGGATCGGGCTGGAGGTTACTCCTGTAAGGGTAGCAGATAGGAAAATATTTTGCGGGGATCTGGAAAAATCACCTCCGATAAGGTCTATCCTGTACTTTCTTATGCATTCTTCAATACCATCCAGGAGTTTCTCAACAAAATCCCTTTCAGTACCTTCAGGAAGGCAGAGATTTAATAAAAGAAATTCAGGTTCTCCACCCATTGCAAAGATATCACTTACATTCCTTGCCACAAGCTTGAATCCTAACTGAAAGGGTGTAATGAACGATAGGTCAAAATGAATCCCTTCAATCATCATGTCAGTTGTATAAAGAAAAAGCTGCGGGTAGGCCCCTATCACAGCTGCATCATCACCAATGCCTTTAAGGACCTTCTGGTTTTCAGGTGAGAATCTATTTCTCAGCAGGTCTATTAACTCAAGTTCATCCATTTTAATCTGCTACTAATTAGTGCGACAGTGCGACTGTGCTACAGTGCGAAAGACTATTTGCATATCAAATTTTACCAAACCTGCGGTCGCACTGTTAACTATCGCACTATACCGTCGCAATCCCTTCTAAATGAGGTCGGCTAAAGTAGTGAGTTAGTATGCAAGTGAGTTAGTGAGTTAGAAAATACTAATTCTCTAATTCACTGTGCAAAAAACTT